>NZ_BAAGSM010000026.1:0-319711 GCF_054782435.1 Nocardia thraciensis | reverse complement strand
ACAACTCGCGGAACAACTCCGGCGACCGCGAGGTCAAGAAATCGACCACCACCACCGCACCGCCATTGGCCAACGCGCACCACAGCTCCCACACCGAGAAATCGAAAGCGAAGGAATGGAACAGCGTCCACACGTCGGTCTCGTCGAAATCGAACAACAACTGCGTATTGGCGAACAACTCCAGCACATTGCCGTGCGCGACACCCACACCCTTCGGCACGCCGGTGGAACCGGACGTATAGATGACATACGCCAAATTCTCCGGCCGCAACGGCGCGACCCGATCCACGTCCGTAACCGGGTCGTCCGGGAGGTCCGCCAGCTCATCCAGCAGCACCACCGGCATCTCCACGGTGGACGGCGAGGCCGCAACGATAGTGTCGGGCAATGTTTCTCGCGTCGAGGCGGTCGTCAGCAGACACGCAGGCCCGGCGTCGGCGAGAATGAACTCCAGCCGCCGTTGCGGATAGGAGGTATCGATCGGCAGATACGCCGCACCGGCGACCAGCACAGCCAGCAGAGCGACCGGCAACTCCTCGGTGCGCGGCACCGCCACCGCCACCACCGATTCCGGGCCCACGCCCTGCGCGATCAGTGCGCGCGCGACCTTGTCGGCCCGCCGCCGCAATTCGCCGTACGACAGCACCGAACCTTCGAAGCGAATCGCGTCCGCGTCGGGTCTTCGACGCGCCTGCGCGGCAATCAGATCCACCAGCGTCACCGGCGGCACCCGCACGCCGCGCGAATTCCATTCGCGCAGCACCAGTTCCCGCTCACCGGGCGCCAGCACGTCGATATCGCCCACGACGGCACCGGCATCGGCGGCCACCGCGGCCAGCACCCGGCCGAACCGATCGGCGAAACCCCGCACGGTGCCCTGGTCGAACAGATCCGTCGCGTAGGTGAACGACGCCGCCAAGCCCCGAGGCGCACCGTGTTCGTCGAACTGTTCGGTCAGCGTCAACTGCAGGTCGAACTTCGCCAGCGGCACGGTCATATCCACGCCCGACACCGTCAAGCCCGGCAGGTCCAACCGCGCGGGCGCCAGGTTCTGGAAGGTCAGCATCACCTGGAACAGCGGATGCCGCGCGCGCGAACGCACCGGATCCGACACCTCCACCAGCCGCTCGAACGGCACATCCGCATGCCCGAACGCCGCCACATCCGTGCCGCGCACCGCGGCCAGCAGTTGGTCGAACCGCGCCCCCGGATCGACCTCGGTCCGCAACACCAGCGTATTGACGAACATGCCGATCACATCGTCCAACTCGGCGGCGCCACGCCCCGCGACCGCGGTGCCGACCGCGATATCGCGGGTCCCCGACAGCCGCGCCAACAGGACCGCCAGCGCGGCGTGCACGACCATGAACAGTGTCGAACCCTGGTCGTGCGCAAGCCGATTCAGGGCCGCGTGCGTTCCGGCATCGACCTCGAAATCCACCGCCGCCCCACGATGTGACGCGATCGCGGGCCGCGGTCGGTCGACCGGCAGTTCCAACTGCTCGGGCAGCCCCGCCAGCGACCGCCGCCAGAACTCGACCTGCCGTGCCAGCGTCGACCCCGGATCTGCCTCCTCCCCCAGCGACTCCCGCTGCCACAGCGCGTAATCGGCGTACTGCACCGCCAACGGCGCCCACCCGGGACGCCCGCCGCGCACCCGCTCGACATACGCGGTCATCAGATCTCGAGTCAGCGGCCCCAGCGAAAACCCGTCTCCGGCAATGTGGTGCATGACGCATATCAGTACGTAATCCCGCGCGATATCCGTGTCGTTGCCCACCGCATCGGATTCCGCGGAGGAGCGCCTGATCCGCAACAGCGCCAACCGAACAGGCGCCTGCTCGGTGACATCGAACCCCTCGGTCACCATCCGGGTCACCGCGTCGCCCACCTGGTCGGGATCCATGTCGACGACCGGAAGTTCCGGCACGGCACGCACATCGGCGACCGGCAGCACCGACTGATACCCCACGCCGTCGACCTCCGGGTAGACGGTGCGCAACACCTCGTGCCGCTCCACCAGATCCCGCACCGCGGCCCGCAGCGCGCCGACGTCCAACTGTCCGCTCAATCGCACCGCGACCGGAATGTTGTCGACCGCGCTCGACGGATCGAACCGGTTGAGGAACCACATCCGTTGCTGCGCATACGACATCGGCACTCGCTGCGGACGCTCCATGGGCCGCAACCGCCGCCCGGCCGCCGAGCCCGCCAGGCGCGCCACCCGCGCCGCCAGCCCGGCCACTGTCGGCGCCTCGAACAACAGCTGCACCGGCACCAGCGCATCCAGCGTCGAGCCGATGCGCGCCGCGGCCTGCGCGGCCAGCAGCGAATTGCCGCCCAGCTCGAAGAAGCCGTCATCGGCGCCCACCGACCCCGGCTCGGCATCCGGAACCAGCAGCGCCGCGAAGACTTCGGCGACGATCTCCTCCACCGGCGTCGACGGCGCCCGGAACTCGCGCGCCGCGAAGACCGGCTCGGGCAGCCCGGCCCGGTCGAGTTTGCCGATCGGCGTCAGCGGAATCTCGTCGAGCAGCACGATCGCCGCCGGAACCATGTAGGCGGGCAACGACTGCGCGACATGCCTCGTGAGTTCACCGGCATCGACCGAACTGCCAGGTCGCGGCAGCACGTACGCCACCAGCGCGGTAGCGCCGGACGGGAGCTCCTTGCCCAGGGTCGCCGCGTAATCGATATCGGGATGGCCGGTGAGCGCGTTGTCTATCTCGCCGAGCTCGATGCGCAGGCCGCGAATCTTGACCTGGAAGTCCGAGCGTCCCAGATACTCCAGATCTCCGCTGGATTCGTTGCGCCGCACCAGATCTCCCGTGCGATACAGCCGCGCGCCCGGCGTCCCGGTTTCCGCGCCGAACGGGCTCGCGACGAACCGTTCCGCCGTCAGCGCGGGCCGCCGCAGATATCCCTGCGCCAGCGCCGCACCCGACACGTACAGCTCGCCCACGACCCCCGCCGGTACCGGACGCAACCACGAATCCAATACGAACAGACCGACACCCGGGACAGCCGAACCGAGGGTGATCGCCCCGCCCGGCTCGATCGGCGCGCTGGTGGTGACCATGACCGTGGCTTCGGTGGGCCCGTAGGCATTGATGAACGAGCGCCCGTCGCCCCAGCGGGCCACCAGCTCCGGACCGAGCTTGTCGCCTCCCACCATCACGGCGCCCAGATCGTCGAGCCCGCGGGGATCCACCGATTCCAGCGCGCCCGGCGTGATCATCAGGTGCGTAATGCGTTCGCGCCGCAGCAGATTCGACAGCTCGGTTCCGGAGTACACCTGCGGCGGCGCGACCACCAGGGTGGCGCCCGCGTAGAAGGTCAGCAGCAGTTCCACCACGGAGAAGTCGAAGTTCGGCGAGCACACGTGCAGCACCCGGGAGTCCGGCGTCACCCCGAGCTGGTCGCGCTCCGCTCGCGCCAGGCCGCCCAGGCCCGCATGCGTGATCACGACGCCCTTCGGCAGCCCGGTCGACCCGGACGTGTAGATCACGTACGCCGGATGTTGCTCGGTGACCACGCGGAGCCGGTCGAGATAGGAGACCGGATGCGGCGAACGCGCCGCGATACGCGCGGCCTGCGCGGGCGCGTCGAGTTCGATCCACGGCAGGCCGCCCGCGAACGCCGGACGCTGCGCCGAGGTCGTAAGGCCCAGTACCGCAGCGGAATCGGTGAGCAGGTGCGCGACGCGCTCCGCCGGATAGGCCGGGTCCACCGGGAGGTAGGCCGCACCCGTCTTGGCGATCGCCCACACCGACAGCACCGACTCGACGGAGCGGGTCAGGCCGATGGCGACCACATCGCCCGCGCCGATCCCCCAGTCGATCAGCTCCCGGGCCAGCCGCGACGACGCTTCGTCCACTTCCCGATAGGTGAGTTCGCGGACCTCGACCGGACTTTCGGAGGCGAACCGAATCGCCACCGCGTCGGGCCGGGATTCGACTGCCGCCGTGAGCAACTGGTCGAACAGCGCGGCCGCCGACCTCCTGCGGCGACGAGTGCGTTCGTTCGGCCTGACCGTCATCGACTCGGACACTGCTCGACCTCACCCTTCCGGCGGGAATTCAAATCCTCTGAATCGCAACGGATCGATCCATTCCCATACCGGAATGTCACCGAACGATCGAAACGCTTCATCGGCAGGGAACGGCATCCGTTACAGGGGTCGATGAGAAGACTTGCGGTGCCCACTCGCACGGACCGATACGCCGGTCAATTGTGATGTGCGACAACCACGGGGGCAGTTGCATCACATCCCGACATCTTGCCTGCTCAGAAGGATGGTCGCCGCTAAAAACCGGGTGCACACACCATTTCACCGTTATCGGTGATTCGTCCACCCGTGATCTGTTCTGCCTGCGAGCAGAATGGCGGTCAGGGTCAAGACCCCAAATGATGGGGCAATTTCATGCCCGGCGCCCGATGACGCCGCGGCCAGAGTTCTTCGGCTGCCACACGCGCGCCGAAGGCATAAAGGCACGGCAGCGCGACGGCGACCGGTACCGCCACGAAACCGAAGCCCCACGCGACGGGCATCCAGGGCGCCCCGGCGATGGCGGCCGCACAACACAGCAGCCAGATGGTTCTGCGGGACCGGGCGGCCGACTCCAACGGCGACAGCCAGGGATAGGTGGCGAGCACGACCGCGACCGCCGGGAACAGGATCCACAGCACGGCGACGGGGCCGGACAGCACCGTCGTCACCGCGACCGCCGCCACGGTGCCCGCGATACAGACCAGCCAGTACCCCCGCAGCAGCACACCGGGGAACCGATTTCCACCCACCGTTCAGTCCGCCGGGTCCGGAGCGCGCACGGGCAGCACGGCGATCAGGCCCAGGCCCAGCACCAGAAGCAGTCCCACGATTCCCGCGCGGTCGGTCCCGAAGGCCCAGGCGAACAGGCCGAACATGACCGGAGCGAGGAACGACACCGCGCGGCCCGTGGTCGTGTAGAGGCCGAACAGCTGACCTTCGCGTCCGGGCGGCGCGAGACGGGCGAGGAAGCTGCGCGCCGCCGCCTGCGCGGGACCGACGAAGATGGTGAGCAGCAGGCCGAACACCCAGAACAGCGCGGGCCCAGAGACGATCAGCAGCGCCGCGCCGAAGACCAGCATCGCGGCCAGCGAGGTGACGATGACCGCCTTCGGGCCGACGGTGTCGTCGAAGCGCCCGGCGACGATCGCCCCCAGTGCCGCAACGACATTCGCCGCGATGCCGAACAGCAGCACATCGTCGTCGGAGATGCCGTAGACCCGCACCGCGAGCACCGCGCCGAAGGTGAACACCCCGGCGAGACCGTCCCGGAATATCGCGCTGGCCAGGAGAAATCCGACGATCCGGCGGTCGGCCGCCCATAGCTCGCGTAGATCACGCGACAGCACCCGGTAGGAGGCGAAGAATCCGGCCCGCGCGGCGCCCGGATCAGCATCGGTGCGCGGCAGTTCCGGCACGGCCAGCAGCACCGGCACAGCGAAGGCGGCGAACCACACTGCCGCCAGTACCGCGACCAGTCGGATATTCAGCCCGTCCGCGGTCGGCACCCCGAGCAGTCCGCGCGTGTCCCCGTCGCCCGCGATGAATCCCACATAGCAGATCAGCAGCAGCACGATGCCGCCGAAATACCCCATCGCCCAGCCGAATCCGGACACCCGCCCGATCGTCGCCGGCGTGGAAACCTGTCGCAGCATAGCGTTGTAGGGCACGCCCGCGAGTTCGAACACCGCCGAACCGAGCGCGAGCAGCAACAGACCCAGCCACAGCTCGCGGTGGTCGTCGTGCACGAAGAACATCCCGGCCGTCAGCAGCACCGTGATCGCGGTCAGCAGGCCCAGCGCGCGCTTGCGCCGCGCGGTGGCGTCGAACCACTGCCCGCTGATCGGCGCGGTCAGCGCGACCACCAGCCCGGACAGCCCCAGCGCCCAGCCCAGCCACGCGCTCGCCGAGATTCCGCCCGGCAGGTCGTCACCACCCACCGTGTCGGTCAGATACACCGAGAAGACGAAGGTGAGGATGACCGCCTGGAACGCCGCCGAACCCCAGTCCCACAACCCCCACGCCAGCACCTGCCGCCGCCCGGCGGCCTGCCCGATGGTGGCCCGCGCAGGAACTTCGGTCATGGGACGCAGCGTATGCGACGGCGGTGCCCGATGCCCGGCGTACCGACCGCGGATCCCGGCCCTCGCCGAGATTGCAGCAGGTACGCTCTCCGACTATGAACGCCCCCGCTGCGGCCCCGCGCTGGTCAGCGGGCTCCGACAAGGCAGGGACGCGGTAGCGCGTTCCGCGAAGTGCACAGAGGAGAGCGCTCGCCATGGCAGGCAAGCGGACGGTGCTGACGGTCCAGCTCAGGCGGCTGGCCGCACTGCTGCACGAGATGCGTGAACACGCCGGGGTGGGCAAGGACGTGGTCAGCGCCCGCACCGGCATCAACGTCACGACGCTGTACCGCATCGAGACGGCCCAGGCCCGCCCGCAGCGGCGCACCCTGATGGCCATGCTGGATCTGTACGGGGTCGAGGAGCCGCAGCGCGCGGATGCTCTGCAGTTGCTGCAGGAGGCGCAGAAGCCGGGTATGTCGCGGCCGTTCGAGGCGTCCGTGTCGGAGGTGTACGCCGCCTATATCAATTTCGAGGACGAGGCGCTCTCGGCGCGGCTGTTCCAGACGTCGTTCATCCCCGGGCTGCTACAGACCGAGCAGTACGCCGTGGCGGTGCTGGATACAGCCATGCCTAAGGTGGAGGCCGGGGTCATCGAGCAGCGCCTGCGCGCGCGGTTCGAGCGGGCGAAGGTGCTCACCAAGGAGGCGCCGCTGGAGCTGTGGGTGGTGCTCGACGAGGCGGCGATCCGGCGCGTGGTCGGTGGCCGCGAGGTGATGCGCGGGCAGCTGCTGCGGCTGGTCGAGGAGGCGGAGAAGCGCAACGTCATCCTGCAGGTGCTGCCGTTCGACGCGGGCGCGCATCCGGCGATGGTCGGCTCGTTCGTCCTGCTGGACTTCCCCGATCCGGCCGATCCGGAACTGGTGTACGTCGAGGGCATCGCGGGCGACGACATCGTGGAGGGCCACAACGAGATTCGCCGGTTCGGCGTGATGTTCGACCAACTGCGCGCGATGGCCCTGAGCCCCCGCGATTCGACGGCCCTGATGGCCAAGGTGGCCGACGAATTGAAATAGGGCCCCCTCCCCCTAATTTCGGGAGTATGGAAGCGTCCGCGTTCAGCTGCGGCTGGCGCGGCGGTAGCCGATGGTCGCGGGCACGGCGAACACCACGATCGCGCCCAGGGACCAGGCGACGGTCGCCAACAGCGGGCCGCGCACGGGACCGCCCAGCGACAGGCCGCGCATGGCGTCCACGGCGTAGGACATGGGCTGGTGCGCCACAATGGGTTTCGCCCAGGCCGGATACGCCGCCAGCGGCACGAATCCGGTGGAGAAGAACATCAGCAGCGAGGACCCCAGCGAGATCGCCTCCACCAGTGCCGGTTTCGCGGTGTAGACGGCGACCGCCGTCACCAGCGTGGCGAACCCCAACCCGTACAGCAGCGGCACCCCGATCAGCGCGACCGCGGCCGCCCAACCCTGGCGAAACCGGAGCCCGAGCAACACCCCCACCCCGAACAGCACCAGCGTACCCACCAGAATGCGAGCCCCCTCGGCGAGAATCCGCGCCAGCAACCCTGATGCGCGGTGCACCGGCAGCACCCAGAAGCGGGCCAGCAGACCGTCGTCGCGCTCGCGGCCCAGTGTTATGGCCCCGGCCAGCGATCCCGACATCACCGACACCAGCGTCACCATCGGTACCGAACCGTACAGCGCACTCGCCCCGGAAAACGCCGAAATCTGGCGTCCCAGAACGGTGTTGAGCATCACCAGCAGCAGCACCGGAAACACCAGCGACTGGGCCATGGTCAACGGGTCACGGCGCCAGCGAGTCAGCAGCCGCCGGGTCTGAATCATCGTCTGCGGCAACAGATACCGCCACGCCTCGGTGCCGACGGCGACCCCCGGCAGCTCGGCGGCCGCGCGCACCGTCCCTGCCTCGCGCGATCCCGCCGTCATCGCTGCCTCCGCACGGCCACCAGCACCGAGGCGCCACCGAATACGGCCAGTCCCAACGCTGCCCACCCCAGCCCCGGTCCCACGGTCGCCCAGCTCACCGCCCCCGCACGCCCGGATCTATCTCCGGCCAGCACCCGCATCACCCCGATGAACTGCGAAACCGGCTGATTGCGCGCGAAGCCCTGGATCCACCGCGGGAACTGGCTCGCCGGAGCGAACCCGGTGGACACCATGCCGAGAATCAGCTGGGGGAGCACCAGCGCCTGCGTCGTCGCCTCCGGGCTCTTCGACAGCGCCCCGAGCAGATCACCCATCAGGCCCAGCAGCAGCCCGAGGACGAAGGCGAACGCGAGGAAGCACGCGGTGTGCCATCCGCCCCCGTAGAACCGGAATCCGATCACGTGCCCGCAGACCAACGCCGCCGCCAGAGCGATCACGATCCGGTACCCGACCGCGACGGCCCGGGCGGCCAGCGGCGCCACGGATGGCATGGGCATGGTGGCGAAGCGGGCGTCCAGCCCGTCCCGGGCATCGGTCGCCGACCGGAACGCCGCGGCCGTCCCGCAGAAGGACACGGCCTGCATCACGATCATGGGCATCAGAAACTGCGCATAGCTGCCGAGCCCGTGTCCGGCGAAGCTCATCACCCGGTTCAGCGGCACATAGAACCCGACGGTGAAAACCACCGGCGACAGCAGCGCGGTCAGCACCTCCCCGTTCCGCAGCGAGGGCCGCACCAGGCGTAACGCCAGCACCCAGCACTGCCGCACCGCCGACCGCCGGGGCGCCGGCGGCGCACCGGGCCGCGCGAGCACATCGATCGCCATCCTGTACTCCCTCCCCGTGCGCCGGGTGCCTTCATCTCATCAGACATAACGTGCGAATTCCGGCAGCCGTTCGATGTCCTCGCTCCGGTCGGCGTGTTCGAGGGCTGTCAAGCCGGGTCACCGGTATTCGATCGATCCGAGCGCGTCGTCCGTGCACCCGCGCCGTCCGGGGCCACTATGCTGGCCGCCGTGCTCGAACCCCAGCCTCCCGTCGCGCCCCATCCCGATATCGCCCACCTCGCCCCACTGCTGGGCACCTGGCGCGGCTCCGGCCACGGCGAGTATCCGACCATCGAGTCGTTCGACTACCAGGAGGAAGTCACCTTCGGCCACGTCGGCCGTCCGTTCCTCACCTACCGGCAGCGCACCCGGCACGCGGACGACGGCCGCTCGCTGCACGCGGAGACGGGCTATCTGCGCTGCGCCGGGCCGGATCGCATCGAGCTGATCCTCGCCCACCCGACCGGGATCACCGAGATCTGCGAGGGCAGCCTCGACCTCGCCGACGGCGGCCTGACCATGGAATTGGATTCCACCCATATCGGCCTCACCGCCACGGCGAAACGTGTCACCGCGCTGGGCCGCTCGCTCCGGTTGTCCGGCGACACCATCGATTACACGCTGCGCATGGCCGCCGCCGGGCAGCCGAAGCAGCATCATCTGGCCGCCAGTCTGCGCCGGGCCGAATAACAAAAAGGTCACCGACACACCCGTGACCTGCGGCACGAATTCCCGGATGTGTGCTATTGGGCACCAGGGGTTGTCTCGGAGATTGCTGGCGTTCTACGGTTTTTCGAGTCGGCTAACAGTCGGCGACCGATAGTTCGAGCCCATTGGATCTCGCTCGCCCCACAAGGGAGAAGAACCATGAAGCGTTCGACGCTCACCCTCATAACCGCAGGGATGCTCCTAGCCGGAACCGGTGCCGTGGAATTGCTCGGCGACGCCTCGGTCGGAGCCGAATCCCCCGTCGGGAACGCCGCCCCGACGGTCACGAGCGAAATGGAGATGCACTCGCCATAAACACCGACGAACACATTCGAATGCGACCAGACGACCGGATGCCTCACTCCCCCAGGCTTCCGGTCGTCGTATTTTCCGCCGATCCCCGGTGATTCACGCGGTCCCCGGCGGCAGCGCCGTCAGCATATCCCTGGTAACCGCGACCGCGTTATCGGAACTTCCGCCCTTCACCAGCAGCGTCGCGAACGCCATATCGCCGCGGTAGCCGATGAACCACGAATGCGAGCCGCCCTCCACCTCCGACTCCCCGGTCTTGCCGTACACCTCGCCCTGGTCGGCGATCCGCTCGGCGGTCCCCCCGGTCACCACCATTCGCATCATCGTCCGCAATCCCTGCACCACCACCGGGGGCAGGGGCGGGCGTTCCCCGACTACCTTCGTCTCGTACCCGGCGATCAGGTACGGGGTCGGCACCGACCCGCGCGCGACGGTGGCGGCCGCGAGCGCCATCGCGAACGGGCTCGTCACCACCGTGCCCTGCCCGATGCCGTTCTCGGTGCGCTGCACCTTGTCCGAGGCGGGCGGCACCGATCCCGACACCGTGGGCAGACCGACCACGCTGTAATCCGGCCCGATGCCGAACCGGGTCGCGGCATCGGTCAGCGCACCGGCGGGCAACTCGCTGGCGATCTTCGCGAACGCGGTATTGCAGGAGCGCTGGTAGGCGGTGGCCATCGGCACGTCGCCGATGGTGAACAGCTCGTAGTTGGGGATGGTCCGCTCCCCGATCACGATCCGGCTCGGACACGGCACCACGGTGTCGGGAGTCGCGACGCCCTCGGCCATCGCCGCGGCCGCGGTCACCGTCTTGAAGGTGGAGCCCGGCGGGTACAGCCCGGAGGTGGCGACGGGGCCGTCGGTGTCGGCCGCCTTGTTCTGGGCCACCGCCAGCACCGCGCCGGTGGACGGCTGCAGGACCACCATCATGGTCTGGTCGGGGCGCACGTCGACCGCCCGCTGCGCGGCGTTCTGCACGTTGCGGTCGACGCTCAGCGAGAACGACGGCGCCGGCTGCGGCGCCACCTCGTGCAGCACGTCGACGTCGACGCCGTCGGCGTTGACCGTGACGACGCTCCACCCGGCCTTGCCGTCCACCTCGTCGATGACGGTCTTGCGGACCTGCGCCATCAGGTCGGGGGCGAAATGGCGGTCGGCGGGGACCAGGTCCGCGTGCTTGCCGGTGGTCACGCCGGGGAGCCCGAGCAGTTGGGGGCCGACCCGGTCGAACTCCGGATCGGTCAGGGCCGCAACGGTATACGCGCCGGAGGTCTTGCGCGCCGCGGCGAGGATGGCGTCGGCGGTCAGGTCCTCGTCGAACTGTCTCAGGGCCGCGGCCAGTGCGTCGGCCACATAACCGGGATCGGGGGCCGCGCGCGCCGTGAACGAGATCGGGTGCACCGTACCGGGAATCAGCACGTCCGCGCCGGAGCGCTCGTTCACCCGGGCGCGCGGCGCGGGGGTGGCTCGCAGTTCCATGGTCTGGGTATCGCCGAGCTTGGGGTGAATATCCGACGCGGTCCAGCGCACCTGCCAGCGGCCACCGCTGCGCCCCATCTGCAACTGGCCGGTGTAGGTCCAGACGCGCTCCCTCGGCAGCCGCCACTCGTAGGTGTAGTCGACGGTGGCGGTGTCGCCGGTGACCCGGGCATCGCCCGCGTGCGCGCTCAATTGCTCGGCTTGCAGCTTGTCCCACGCCGAAGCCAGTGCGGCGCTTGCCTTTCCGGGTTGGTTGGTGAGCCGCGCGGCGGCTTCCACATCGTGACGGGCGACCGCCGCCAGGAAATCGTCGGCCGCGGGCGCCGGGCCTTGGGACTCGGCCGCGCACCCGCCGGATGCCAGCGCGAGTGCCGCGGACACGACCAGCACGGCGATCGGACTCCGGGAGGAGACCTTCGCCATCCGCCCGGGAATACGACCAACACAACGTCTTTCGGATATCGACATCGAGAGGATGGTATCCAGCCAACTATTCGCATCCACCTGCGACACACGTGCTGACCCCGGCCAAAAACACGCCGGGGAAGACGAGGGAGCACACCGGGGAAGACGAAAGAGCACACCAGGGAAGACGAAAGAGCACACCAGGGAAGACGAAAGAGCACACCAGGATGACGGAGGAGCTCACCAGGGATGATGAGGGAGCACGCCGGGCCTTCCCTCCACGCTGGCATTTTCTGCGCGACCGCCCCTGTCATTTCCGGCGTGCTTTTGGCCGGAATCAATCCACCAGAACCGTGGCGAACGTGGCGACCTGGTCGAATCCGACCTTCTTGTAGGCCCGGCGGGCCGCCTCGTTGTAGCAGTTGACGTACAGGCTCGCGGTGCGCCCCGAGGCCACCACGGCGTTCGCCACGGTGGCCGTCCCCGCGGTGCCCACCCCGCGTCCGCGACAGCTCGGGTGCACCCACACACCCTGAATCTGCCCGGTGCGCCGCGACACCGCGCCCACCTCGGCCTTGTACACGACCTCGCCGTCCTCGAAGCGGGCCCACGCGCGACCGGCCTGGATCAAGCTCGACACGCGCCGCCGATAGCTGCGCCCGCCGTCGCCGAGGCGCGGATCCACGCCGATCTCCTCGGTGAACATCGCGACCGCGGCGACCAGGTATCGGTCCAGCTCATCGGCCCGCACTCGGCGCACCCGGGGATCGGGCACCGCGTAGGCGGGACCGTCGAGCGCGAGCAGCGGCTGGTCGGCGCGCAGATCCCGGGCCGGGCCCCAGCGCTGCGACAGCATCTCCCACAGCGGCAGCGCCAACTCCTGGCGGCCGACCACCGACGAGCACACCCGCGGCCAGCGCACCGCCCGATCGGCGAAGGCGCGCAGGTCGTCCGGCCCGCCGCGCAGCGGCACCAGGTTCGCGCCGGAAAAGCACAGCGACGTCATCGGGCCGCCGCGGCTCCACAGCTCCGCTTGCCCGCCCCGGCCCTCGAGGCCGTACTCCTGCAGACGCGCGGCGACCATGCAGCTGGCCACCGGGTCGGTGTCCAGGATTTGCAGCACCTGCGCCAGATCGCGATTCGCGAGCTGGCGAGCGCCGGAATTTCTCGTCCGGCGGGTCGGCTCCAGCACACTCCGCACGACTCACAGCCTGCCACGAACCGTACGAATACGCCGCTGTTTGGGTGCCGGGAGCGAGCCACCACACACGACGACGCCCCGTGTCACGAACGCATCCCGATTACCGGTTACCCGACGGTGACGACCGGTTCGCCCGCACCGGCGTCGCCCATCTCCTCGGCGATGCGCATCGCCTCCTCGATCAGGGTCTCCACGATCTGGTGCTCGGGCACGGTCTTGATGACCTCGCCTTTGACGAAGATCTGGCCCTTGCCGTTCCCCGAGGCCACGCCGAGATCGGCCTCGCGCGCCTCGCCCGGCCCGTTCACCACGCACCCCATCACGGCGACCCGCAGCGGGATCTCCATGCCCTCCAGGCCGGCGGTGACCTCGTCGGCCAGGGTGTACACGTCGACCTGCGCGCGGCCGCACGACGGGCACGACACGATCTCGAGCTTGCGCGGGCGCAGGTTCAGCGACTGCAGGATCTGGTTGCCGACCTTCACCTCTTCGACGGGCGGGGCCGACAGCGAGACGCGGATCGTATCGCCGATGCCCTGCGACAGCAGCGCGCCGAACGCGGTGGCGGATTTGATGGTGCCCTGGAACGCCGGACCGGCCTCGGTGACGCCCAGGTGCAGCGGGTAGTCGCACTGCGCGGCCAACTGGCGGTAGGCCTCCACCATGATCACCGGGTCGTTGTGCTTGACCGAGATCTTGATATCGCCGAAGCCGTGCTCCTCGAACAGGCTCGCCTCCCACAGCGCCGACTCCACCAGCGCCTCCGGCGTCGCTTTGCCGTACTTCTCCAACATCCGCTTGTCGAGCGAGCCCGCGTTGACACCGATGCGGATCGGGATGCCCGCCGCCCCGGCCGCCTTCGCGACCTCGCCGACGCGGCCGTCGAATTCCTTGATATTGCCCGGGTTGACCCGCACCGCGGCGCAGCCGGCGTCGATCGCGGCGAAGATGTAGCGCGGCTGGAAGTGGATATCGGCGATGACCGGGATGGGAGACTTCTTCGCGATGGCCGCCAGCGCGTCGGCGTCCTCCTGGCGCGGGCACGCCACCCGCACGATGTCGCAGCCCGACGCGGTCAGCTCCGCGATCTGCTGCAGCGTGGAATTCACGTCGTGGGTTCTGGTGGTCGTCATCGACTGCACCGACACCGGGAAGTCACTGCCGACCCCGACCTTGCCCACCTGGAGTTGGCGAGTCTTGCGCCGGGGTGCGAGGACGGCCGCGGGCCCCGACGGCATCCCCAATGCGATGGCACTACTCACGTTCGGTTGCCTACTTTCGTGCTTTCGTGTGTGCTCCACCCGTTCGGACCCGAGTCTAGTGGTGTTGCCGTACCAGACGCTGTGAGAGCGCCGACAACGTATCGGATCAGGGGTCGGCCACGACACCGGGGATTCGTCGCGACACGAACGATGGTGCTGTGGAACAGGTTTCGCGAGGTTCGGCCGGGCGTGTCGGCCCAGCTGAGAACGGGCGGCCCGGTGTGTGACGCATTACACATTCGTGTGTCGGAACCGAAGGCGGTCTCGCCGCGTCGGAACAGTGACGGACCGATTTCCGGAGGTGGCATGTCCAACAGCGAGCAGGAAGCGGATCGCGCCCGCAACGCCGAGCTGCGCGACCAGGTCGACTCGATGCTCGTGACCTTCGAGCAGGAGCGCCGCGAACTGTCCGAGGTGCAGGCCCGGCTGGCGGCCACCACGGGCGAGGCCTGGTCGTCGGACAATCTGGTCCGGGTCGTCAGCAACGTCTCCGGCATCCCGATCGAGGTGCACCTGACGCCGGAATCGTTCAAGCGCTCCACCCCGGAGCGGCTGGGCCGGTCCGTCGCCGAGGCCGCACAGGCCGCCGCCCGAGCCGCCGCCGATCGATCCGAACAGGCGACCGCGCACCTCCAGGCCGCCGCCGACCGACTGCCCGACCTGCCCGATATCGTCCCCGGCGCACCCAGCATCAAGGACGTGATGCGATCGCTGGTGCCGGAGCCCGCCGAGGCGCCGCCCCCACCCCCGATTGACGACGAGGAAGAGGACGACTACTACCGCAGCCGCTCCTACCTCGACGACCGGCGTTGATCCGGGGAGCGCGATGCGACTGTCGATGGCGGTCGAACTGCCCAGCGACCCGAAGTCCGCAGTCGCATTGCAGGACCGCCTGCGCGGACTGGTCGACCCGACCGATCCGCAACCGCCCGACTTCCGGACCGTGGCCGGTCTCGACTCGGCCTACGACGGGGGCGGGAATGTCGTTTCGGCCGTGGTGGTCCTGGACGCGTCGACCCTCGAGCCCATCGACACCGCCACCGCCCGAGGCACGACGTTGAACTTCCCCTACGTCCCCGGCCTGCTCGCCCTCCGCGAACTCCCCACCACCCTCGCCGCCCTCGAAAAGCTCCGCACCACACCGGAGCTCCTGATGTGCGACGGCCAGGGTCTCGCGCATCCGCGCCGCTTCGGCCTGGCGTGCCACATCGGTGTGCTCACCGGACTGCCGACCATCGGCGTCGCCAAGAACCTCCTGGGCGAATCCGAACAGCCTGCCTCCGAACGCGGCTCGACCACCGACATCACCCTCGACGGAGCCGTAGTCGGCCGCGCCCTGCGAACCCGGCCCGATGTGAAACCGGTCTACGTATCCGTCGGCCACAGAGTAAGTCTCGACACCGCCTGCACCACGGTTCTCGCCCTCACCCCCGAATACCGTCAGCCCGAAACCACCCGGCAAGCCGACCACCTCTGCCGAAAACTGCTGCGCGGCAACGGTTGATCACCGGGTCGGACCGCCGGGTTTGCGGGCGACGCCCGCGTATCCGACCATCTGCTTGTCCATCGAGCGCGGGGGGACGATTCCGTCCGGGTGCCAACGGTGTGGCGTCTCTATTCCGGGATCGATCAGGTCCAACCCATCGAAGAACCGGGTGAACTCCCCACGATCTCGGAGTCGGAACGTGATGCCGCTGTCGCGGTAGATCTGGACGGCGCGGTCGGCGATATCAGGTGTGAATTCGCCGGTGATATGTGTCATCACCAGGTAAGAGCCGGGCGCGAGCGCGTTCATCAAGGTGTTGACGATGTCGTAGGGATGTTCGTCGTCATCGATGAAATGCATCAGCGCGATCAGGCTCAGCGCCACCGGACGTTCGAGATCCAAGATCTCACGCAATATCGGAGCGTCGAGAATCGTCTCCGGGTCGCGGACGTCGGCGGGGATGAATCCGGTGCGTCCTTCCGGGGTGCCGACGAGCAGTGCCCTGGCGTGAGTGAGCACGATCGGGTCGTTGTCGACGTAGACGACCCTCGCGTCGGGCGCGATCTGCTGCACGGTCTGATGGAGATTCGGCTCGGTCGGAATGCCGGTGCCGATATCGAGGAACTGACGAATGCCCGCCTGCGCGACGAAACGCGCAGCGCGAATCATGAAGTCCCGGTTGGTTCGCGCTGCCCGCCGCACCGACGGAAGCAGCCGTTCGATCTTCTCCACAGCCTCACGGTCGGCGTCGTAGTTATCCTTGCCGCCGAGCATGTAGTCGTACATCCGGGCCGGTTGGGCCTGGTGCAACCCCAAATCCGGCCCGCTTCTGTTGTTTTCGTCGGCCATAGCGTGTTCCCTCACGAGCGGAGTCGGCGATACTGCGGATCAACGGCGATACACGGGCACCCTCCGGTAGCCGTGCGAGATGAAGCTGGGAACGGCGCCCAACTCCCCCGGCCGACTCGCCAGTCGCATCTCCGGATAGCGCGCGAACACCGCGGGCAGTGCGACCATGGCTTCCAGACGTGCCAGCGGCGCACCCAGGCAGTGGTGGACGCCGTGACCGAACGACAGATGCTCCTTACCCGCACGGCCCACGTCGAAAGCGGCGGCACTGTCTCCATGCCGCTTCGGATCCCGGCCCGCCGCCGAGTACGAGGCAAGAATCGCCTGGCCTCGCGCGATGCGCACATCGCCCGCCTCGAGATCGTCGACGGCATAACGCAACGGCAGATATCCCACCGGCGACTCACAGCGCAGCGTCTCCTCCACGACCTGCGCCCAGGACGCTCGCCCGTCGAGAACCTGCGCCTTCTGATCGGGGTGCTCGAGCAGGGCCACGATGGCGTTGCCGATGAGGTTGACCGTGGTCTCGTGGCCCGCGCCGATCACCAGCATCACCGTCTCGATGAGTTCTCGATCGTCGAGGCGTGAGCCGCCCTCGTCGTCCGATGCGGCGATGAGGGCGCTGGTCATGTCGGCGCCGGGCTCGCGCCGCTTGCGCGCCACGAGTTCGCCGACGATCCGGCCGATCTCGGCGTAGGCCGCCGCCGACGCATCCGGGGCGAGGGTGGTGTCGAAACCGCTGTCGACGCACGCACTCAACGCCGGACGCAGCTCATCAGGGATACCCATCAGCTCGCAGACGACCCGCATCGGCAGCACGTAACAAAATCGTTCCCGCAGATCGACCACCTCTCCCTCCGGTACCCGATCGACGGCGTCGAGCAAGTGGGCGGCCACCTCCTGGATGTAGGGACGCAGGGCGTTCGTGCGGCGGGCGGTGAACGCGGGCGCGACCAGCCGTCGCAGCCTGCGGTGATCGGAGCCGTATGCGGTGAGCATGTTGTTGGCGGCCACCCACGGCTTCAGCGGCCAATGACGCGGGACCTCGCCATCGCGGAAAGCAGGCCAATGGCGACGGGCATCCTTGGAAACCCGGGGGTCCGCGAGCAGGGCCTCGAGGACGGCGGCATCGGTCACCGCCCAGGCACGCACCCCACCGGGCAGCTCCACCAACGTCGCCGGGCCGCGCGAACGAAGACGC
Organism: Nocardia thraciensis; assembly: GCF_054782435.1. Classification (NCBI taxonomy): domain Bacteria; kingdom Bacillati; phylum Actinomycetota; class Actinomycetes; order Mycobacteriales; family Nocardiaceae; genus Nocardia; species Nocardia thraciensis. The sequence goes on along the minus strand of NZ_BAAGSM010000026.1, from coordinate 301,909 downwards.
TCGACCTCGCCGTGGAGATCGGCAGCGGTCGGGTCGAGGACGACGGGCTCGATATCCAACGGCTCCCCCTCCGGCGATATCCGGTCGACTCGTTCGGATCAGCCACCAACCCTATACCGCCCACATATCTTGCCGCGCTGCATGTTACGAATGATGTGGAAATCCCGCTCACGGGAAGAGTTTGATGGGGTTCACGATGTCGGCGGCGAGGGTGAGAATCATGTACGCGCCGCCGATCACGACCACCACGTAGGTGGCGGGGAGGAGCTTCATGTAGTCGACCGGGGCGCCCGGAGGTAGGCCCTTGCGCCCGCGCAGCACGTTGCGCAGCTTCTCGTACAGCACCACCGCGATATGACCGCCGTCCAGGGGCAGCAGCGGCAGGATGTTGAAGGCGCCGAGGAAGAAATTCAGGCTGGCCAGCACCAGGATGAACACGCCCCACAGGCCGCGCTCGGCCGTCTCGCCGCCGATCTTGCTCGCGCCGTAGACGCTGACCGGGGTGTCCGCGCTGCGCTCACCGCCGGTGACGGCGGTCCACAGGTCGGCCACCTTGCTGGGCATCTGCGCCAGCGAGGCGAAGGTCTTGCCGAACATGTCGCCGGTGAAAGACAGCGAGGCGGGGATGGCGGTGAAGAAGCCGTACTGCTGCGGGTCGTAGTAGTCCTGTCCGACGCCGACCTTGTTCACCATCACCGGAGTGGTGACGCGATCCTTGGTGCCGGGCTGCAGCGGGTAGGTGACCGTCGGCTGCGGCGTCACCGGGATATCGAGGCGCTCACCGTCGCGCTCGACGGTGTAGAGCACGGTGCCGGTCTGCTGTTCGGTGGCCTTCTGCAGCTCCGACCAGCTGTCGACGGGGACGCCGTTGATCGCCACCACATTGTCGCCGCGCTTCAGCCCGGCCGCCAGCGCGGGCCCGGCCGGGCTGGCGGCCGTACACGGTTGCGCGGTGCCGTCGGGGTTCTGCGCCTGCACGCAGCTGGTCGGGTTGATCTGCGTCTCCGGCGGAACGTCGAGCCGCGGCAGCCCCCAGCCCACCGCCAGCAGCACGATCAGCAGGAAGCCGAGCAAGAAGTTCATCGCGATGCCGCCGGACATCACCAGCAGCCGCTTCCAGGTCGCCTGCCGGTACATGGCCCGGTCCAGGTCCTCCGGCTCCATCTCGTCCAGCGCGGTCATGCCCGCGATATCGCAGAAGCCGCCGAGCGGCAGCGCCTTGAGCCCGTACTCGGTTTCACCGCGGCGGAAGGAGAACACCTTCGGCCCGAAGCCGACGAAGAAGCGGCGCACCTTCATGCCCGTGGCCTGCGCGGTCCACATGTGGCCGCATTCGTGCAGGGCCACCGAAACCGTGATGCCGAGCGCGAACAGCACGAACCCGATCGCGAACCCCATGCCGTGTCGAACCCTTCTTCGTCAGTTACCCACGTGCGACTGCGCACGCTGCCGCGCCCACGCGTCGGCCGCGAGCACCTCGTCCAAGGTAGCGGGTTCCGCGCTCCACCGGTCCGCCGCCTCGACCACACGCGCCACCGTGCGCACGATCTCGGGGAACCGGATGTGCCCGTCGAGGAAGGCCTGTACGGCGATCTCGTTGGCGGCGTTGTAGACCGCCGTCACGCTACCGCCCGCCCGCCCGGCCTGCCGGGCCAGTTCCACCGCCGGGAACACCTCGTCGTCGACCGGCTCGAACTCCCACGTGAACGCCGTGCCGAAGTCCAGTGGCGCGAGCACTCCGGGCACCCGGTCCGGCCAGCCCAGCGCCAGCGAGATCGGCAGTTTCATATCCGGCGGGCTGGCCTGGGCGATGGTGGACCCGTCTGTGAAGGTCACCATCGAGTGCACGATCGACTGCGGGTGCACGGTGACGTCGATCTTGTCGTAGTCGATACCGAACAGCATGTGCGCCTCGATCAACTCGAGGCCCTTGTTCACCAGCGAGGCCGAGTTCAGGGTGTTCATCAGGCCCATCGACCAGGTCGGATGCGCCTTGGCCTCGGCCGGATTCACCGATTCCAGCATCTGCGTGGTCCACCCCCGGAACGGGCCGCCCGACGCGGTGAGCACCAGCCGGTCCACCTCGTCCGCGCGGCCGCCGCGCAGGCACTGCGCCATCGCCGAATGCTCCGAGTCGACCGGCACGATCTGCCCGGGCGCCGCGGCGCGGGTCACCAGCGAGCCGCCCGCCACCAGCGACTCCTTGTTCGCCAGCGCGAGCCGCCGCCCCGACTCCAGCGTGGCCAGCGTCGGCTCCAGCCCCAGCGAACCGACCAGCGCGTTGAGCACCACGTCCGCCTCCGTGCGACGCACCAGCTCGGTGACCGCGGCCGGACCCGCCAGCGCCACACCGAGTTTCGCGGCCGCGGCGGGATCGGCGACGGCGACGTTGGCGGTGCCCGTCGCCCGGATCTGCTCGGCCAGCAGCGCCGTATTGCCGCCGCGCGCGGCCAGCCCCACCACCTCGAACCGATCCGGATCGGCGGCGATCACCTCCAGCGCCTGTGTGCCAATGGAACCGGTGCTGCCGAGCAGCAGGACTCTCACGATGTCGGACACACCCTCATTGTTCCGGACACGGCGCACCGACACCCGCTCACCCCGCTGGCTACGACGGACGGTCGTATGACAACATGGTGACGACAGTCTGTACCTGTTGTGCAGCAACCCGTACTGATGGGAGCGAACGTGTCCGCCACGGAACTGGAACCCGCCAAGAGCGCCGTCGTCACCAAGGTCGACCCCGCCGAGGTTCCGTCCGCGGCATGGGGCTGGAGCGGCGAATCGCGGCGCACCTTCAAGGTCGCGGGCTGGGTGGTCGTGGTGATTCTGCTGGCCATGCTGTTCGAAGGGCCCCAGGGCAGTTCGTCGGGCACCGGCAATATCGGCTACCTGTTCCTGATCGGCTCCGCCCTCGCGCTCGCGGCCGTGTTGATCCGCGACTCCTTCCTCGGGAACAAGCCGCGCTAGTCCCTCATCGGCCCCGGCGGCGGCTCGACCTCTTGCGGCCCGGGTGTGAGTTCTTCCGTCCGGCGGTCCCGCGACCGCCGGACGCCTTTCGCTCCGGCTTGTCCTCGGGCGCTGCGGTTCTCGCGTGCGGCCGGGAGCGGGAACTGCGCTCGGTGCGGCCGCGCACGATGCCGATGAACTGCTCGATCTCCTCGGACTCGTGCTCGATCGGCCACGCCAGGGCGATCTCGGTATCCGGCACGTCGGTCACCGTGCGGAAGACGAGATCGCGCCGGTGGTGCAGCCGCGCCAGCGAATGCGGCATGATCGCGGCGCCACCCACCGCGGCCACGAGTTCGACCGTGCCCGCCAGGGCGTCGATATCGCTCGCGTCCTGCATGCGCTCATCGGCCAGATCCGCCGCGGACACCTCGTCGAACAGCGAGATCGGGTGATCCTTGGGCACCACGACGACCGGCAGCTCGCGGTAGAGCGGTATGGCGTGCATGCCGTCGCGATCGATCGGCAGGCGCACGAAGCACATATCGACCCGGCCGTCCCGCAGCGCCGCGTCCTGCTCGGCCTGCGGCACCCCGATCACGTCCAGCGGACTGTCCGGAAACCGGTCGGCCCACCGGCGCGCCCACTTGGCGACGGTCACGCCCGGAACGTAACCGATCCGCAGCGCGCCGGGAGCGAACTCGTTCATTCCAGCAAGGGTATCGGGGAGTGCATCGGTCCCCGAGCACAGTCGGCCCGAAGTGACGGGCCGGGATGCGACCGCCGCCGACCCGGCCGTCACGCTCGGTTCATCGGGGACCGGCGAAATAGGACCGCGACCCCAAGGTCATATCCACACAGGCCGCGAGCAGGATGTCGCGTTCCACTCGGTCGACGCGGTGCGGCACCGACACCCGGATTCCGCTGATCGCAAGGCGATTCGCGTCCGGCGGGGCGTCGGTCGCGTGCACGAGTTCGAGGCAGCCGACCTCATTCCCCGATTGATCGAGCAGCAGCAGGCGCGACGACCCCGGCGCCGGGCCGGGGGCGGGATCCGGGACGAAGTGGAACAGCGTGCCGCCGGTCGAGGCGACCGCCGTCGCGGTGTCGGCGTGCAGGATGGCGCCCACGGAGACGCCGTCGCCGCGATGCACCCGCGTCCACGCGGCATCCTTCGACTCGATCCAGACCGTGGATCCGTCCGAGCAGGAGATCTGGCACCGGACGCGAGCGGAACCGCGCAGATTCGCCAGCCTCGCGCGAACTCCGGCCTCGGCCCGGTGCTCGGCGACCGCCAGCAGGTCCCCGGATCCGGTCCGGAAGGTCACCTTCGGCGCGTCCGTCGCCGCGTACTCCACTCGGCCCTCGATCGTCGTCGACACGTTCGGCAGGGCTGACATAGGAGAATGTTATTGCTGTGAGCTGGATCTCACAGTGATTTGCGATCCCTCGGCCGATGCGCGTGACGGCGGCGGCCCGCACCGGAGACCATCCGGCCGTTCCCTGTTACGACTGTCGGCGTTGCTCAGCCTGATCATGGTCGGCTATCTCGCGGGTTTCGGATCGCTGTTGACCGTCGGCGGACGCCTCGGTGACCGCCTCGGCAAAGAAGGGTCGGGCGTTGTAACCAGCCTCACACACACGCCGAAAGTGAAACGGCTCGTGACTGTCCTGTGCAGATGTGTTCGCATTACCATGGAGGCTCCGATGCATCGTCGGTCACGACGTCGGGCTTGCCGTGACAGCGGTGCTTCCTACCGAACCTCGGAGTGAATCCCATGGTCGCAGAACCCGTCCGGATCGACCGCATGGATCCGCTGGTGGTCGAGCGCGGTCCGACGGCACTGCGCATAGCGGTCGGCAGGCAACTGCGCAAGCTACGGGAGCAGCGCGGCATCACCCGCGAGGCCGCCGGTGACCACATCCGCGGTTCGCACGCCAAGATCAGCCGCCTCGAACTCGGTCGGACGGGATTCAAGGAACGCGACATCCGAGATCTGCTGACGCTCTACGGCATCGCCGACGACCAGGGTTGCGACGAATTCCTGGACCTGGTCCGCAAGGCCAACGAGCCCGGCTGGTGGCACCGCTACAGCGATCTGCTGCCCGCCTGGTTCGAGACCTATCTGGGCCTCGAATACGCGGCGAAGTCGATCAGAACCTTTGAGGGGCAACTGGTTCCGGGCCTGCTGCAGATCGAGGAGTACACCCGCGCGGTGGTGGCGCTCGGCCACCAGAGCACCGAGGCGACGCGGCGGGTGGAGCTGCGCAGACGACGGCAGGAGATTCTCGACCGGCGCGGCGGTCCCACCCTGTGGGCGGTGCTGGACGAGGCCGTCACGCATCGCCCGATCGGCGGCGTCGACGTCCTGCGCGCGCAGCTCGAACATCTGGTCGCGATGTCCGCCAGGCAGAACGTGACAATCCAGGTACTGCCCTACGCCGCCGGCGGCCACCCCGCCGCGGGCAGCTCCTTCACCATGCTCCGCTTCGCCGAACCCGAATTACCCGACCTCGTCTACATGGAACAACTCACCAGCGCCGCCTACCTCGACCGCCAAGAAGACCTGGACCACTACCGCCAGGTAATGGAACAACTAACCGTCCAGGCCGAACCCCCGGAACGCTCCCGCAAAATCCTCCAGGAGAGGATCGCGAGGCTGTAGGACGAACACGGTTCGCTCAGCCCTCGGCGGCCAGTTGGCCGTAAGCACGCCGAAAACCATCGCGTACCGGTCAGTTTCGATCACGGGGTAACCAAGCCACAAATTGCGACGGTGGCTTCTATCCAGTTCAGTTTGAACTTGACGCTACGGAACCGTAAGTCGCCCAAGAATGATTAGCACAGTGGGCGGTGCAGGCGTAATCTGAACAAGCTGTACCCGCGAGAGTCGTCGACAGAGCTGTCGATTACCGTCGTACCGACCTCAATAGCGACCTACTCCGGTCGTAAATAATTTCTCCCAAATATTTTCGCAGCACTGGCAGCCCACTCAAATGCTCATCCACCACCCGCGGCCACGCTGCCATCACCTTCGTGACCGTATTTTCAGCTTCTAGCGCCAGATCGGCATCGGTTACACCAAACTTCTCCTGCAGTCGCCTGAAGCTATCGGTTGTTACCAGATCAAAGCGCTTGCTGCCAAATAATTTTAGCCCGAGATCTTCCGGCTCCCCCCCAATCCGGTAGACACCGGTAGACACAATATCATATGCCGGGGAAAGTGTGGGACGCCGAGGATCATGGTAAACTAGCGACCAATTCTTAAGATGAGCATCACCGTTGTCTATTAGAATATTGAAGACTAGCCGTCGAACAAATTCAAGCAGAGAATTGAGATCTCGGCGTCGATAGATCTGACCGGCGACAGTCTCAAGATTGCCCGTATATTTATCTCGTGGATACACATTCCGAACCTGCGCAAGGTCCTCAATATGAATCAATTCACGATGAGAGCTGCGGTCGAACCGACGTATCGCATAGGCCCACACTTCATCGCCGGGCCACACATTATCCGGTAAACCAGAAATCAAATCGCGATGAACCAGTCGAATATCTGGGACTTCGATTCCCGCAGCACTCGCCAATGACATCATGGAGAATTCGTTTCTCGGTAAATCTGCAAACTGGCGATCCGGCAATTTGACAATCCAGTCGCCATGTTCACCAAATGCTGGGAGAGTCAGCCGATCCTGGTCAGCGAGGACTGAAAATTTCAGTTGGACACCCGCGAGAGACATCCGCCACCCAGGGTTATCCCCGCTCCTCGCGATAGACGTAGCTGGGAGGTTCTGCTCAGGATTATTCCATTCCGCTTCCCCGGGGGATACATCAAATGGCATAACACGCACCGCGCCAGGTAGATCATGCCCAACGTGAGCCAATAGCTCCATCTCACGATCTACAGAAACTCCGCGATCATCGGCAACCCACTCACGAATTCGCCCCTCCGGCAAGAGATTGGAGAACCATGGAGGAAGCCGTAGGGCAGATGCATGAGTCTTGCTTAACTTTTCATCTTCAAATACCAGACCAAGGACAGCACGATCCGCATCTTCTCTATATTCCTCCGAGAATGCAAAGCGCGAGTAATCACCACGCTGGTGAATTACACCAACGCGCTTATCTCCGAGCCATACTCCGTGCAAGACCTCCCTTTCAGCCATTCTCAGCCTCGTCAGGATCTTCCACTTCCAATTGCTTCAACGACGGCGTATCCTCAAAATTCCATTCACACATTCTGGACAGGAAACTTCGCAGTTTAGCATCCAGAGCCGCTTGACGAATCTTCAAGAATTCCAAGACATCATCTTCAAGAATCTTGTCGACGGCACGGGTCGGGATAAGATGCGACTCCATAATCTTAGACCACATGTCGTCATCCAGGGCCAGCGATCGCTTCGATAGCAGGGCTATTATCGACTTGGAATCATCTTCCAAGCTTGGTAGAAGAATTCTATTCGCGGCCCATATCCGGTAATCGATCGGTACGCTAGTACGCGGCACGATATAGCGGACAGCATCGAGTGCTGTCTGACGATCCACCAACGACTCCGCGAGCTCGACACGATCGATTTCATTACCATTATCGAAGGACCGGGGCCTATTATCCCACCATGAACATAGGATGATTTTAGTTGACGCCTCGTTACTTCGAAAACGCCGCAAATCTGGGTACTCGGTATTGGGGCGGTCAACCAGCCTGATCAGTTCATCGAGCGAACCCAGCAGATCGCCGGGCTTTACTGCGTAGTTGAGGAACCGAATAGCGCCTGTGTTACTCCCCTTGAAAATTTCGGGTCCAGTTACGGCTGCGCGCCAAAACCACCGCCTGAGCAATACTGTTGACCGGTCATCCAGCGTGGGGAAGTGTGCAAAGAATCGCGTCAATACAACAAGAATGTGACGATAAGGCAACAGACTAAAGTGAGGAACCCCTGCGTGGTTCTGAAGGAAAATTATGGATCGATGCAGGGCATCCTTACCAAGACCATAGGCAGTGTCCCTGTCCTCGTCTGGAAAGTCTATTATGGCCTGGCCCGCTTTGTGGCCACGTCGAACAACGTTCTCAACTCCGAAGTCGTTACGAATCTCGCGCCGCACGTCAGGTCCTCTACGTGCAAATATGGCATTAGCCACGGTCTCATCATCGATAACTCCGAAGCCAAGCTCACCATCCAACTCGGCGGCGATTGTACTAAAAGTTAGTTTGTTCTTTACATCTTCATCCTGCGCAAACAAAGTGGAAAAGATTTCCGCTCTGCTCAATCGTTTTCCGTAGCTATTCATACGGTCGAAGATGTCCTGAAGAACCTTCGGGTCGTCCTGAGATACTTCGTAGGCAGGTATCTGAAACTGTCTCAGAGTCTTCGTAATCTCATTTGCAGCGTCAACGTAAGCAACGGCCTCACTATACCGACCGAACCACCCCAATATCTTAGTCAAATCAAATAGCACAGAGAGCGGAATTACTGTGGGATCATCGACTTGAGGCCTACTTACAAAAGCTCGATTGCGAAGGTCATAAGCAATGTCGAAGGTTGGATCACCAGTAGCCGGGGAATGCAGCGCGTTCGCCAGGCTTGTCAATCGCTGTTGCCCGTCGACAACAAACAGTGCTCGATCCATCGCGGGCGCATTGATCGACAATGCGCCAATTGTAATGCGCTCCGCTCGAGCAGACCGCCGCCACAGCAGAAGAGAACCGACTGGATAACCGAGAACAATACTGTCGAAGAGACGAATCACATCATGACGCTGCCATCGGAAGCTTCGCTGGAAGTGAGGAACACGAATCCGCCCATCCCATGCAAGTTTCATCAGGTCCTCAACCGTGAACATTGTGGCTTGTGGCCGAGAGTCGAGTCCAGAGGTCATGCTGCCAGCCCATCAGTGTCGGTGTAACGAGTCCTTCTACAGGGTAGCTGTGTTCCATAGCTGGCTTCATGATGTTCGCCGGCCCGTTGCGAGATCCAACATGCAGACAAGTTGGCGACTTGTTGGTCCTGCCGCCAGCTTGAACCGCGCCCGCTCCATTCGTCCACTTTCGTCCGGCAACGACTTTCGGCAGAGGCCAATGCGGGTAGGTACTACCCCTCGGCGGCCAGTTGGCCGCAGGCTGCGGCTATTTCCTGGCCTCGGGTGTCTCGGACTGTGCAGGGGACGCCCTGGGCCTCTACTCGGCGGACGAATTCGCGCTCGACGGGTTTCGGGGAGGCGTCCCACTTGGAACCCGGGGTGGGGTTCAGGGGGATCAGGTTTACGTGGACTCGGGAGCCCAGGGCCTTGTGGAGTTTGGAACCGAGCATGTCCGCGCGCCAGGGGTGGTCATTGATGTCGCGGATCAGGGCGTACTCGATCGAGACGCGGCGGCCGGAGCGGTCGGCGTAATACCTTGCGGCATCGAGGACCTCGGACACGGGCCACCGATTGTTCACCGGCACCAACGTATCCCGCAGCTCATCATCCGGAGTATGCAGGGAGACGGCCAAAGTCACCGATAGGTCCTCATCAGCCAGCTTGCGGATCGCCGGGGCCAAACCGACCGTCGACACCACCACATTCCGCTGCGAGATACCCAAACCATCCGGCGCAGGCGACGTAATACGACGAACGGCCGCGACCACGCGCTTGTAATTCGCCAGCGGCTCCCCCATGCCCATGAACACGATGTTGGACAACCGGCCGGGGCCGCCGGCGACCTCGCCGTCGCGCAGGGCGGCCGCGGCGGCGCGCACCTGGTCGACGATCTCCGCGGTGGACAGGTTGCGGTCGAGCCCGCCCTGGCCGGTCGCGCAGAACGGGCAGGCCATACCGCAACCGGCCTGGCTGGAGATGCACAGCGTATTGCGGTCCGGGTAGCGCATCAGCACCGATTCCAGCAGGGTGCCGTCGCCCGCCCGCCACAGCGATTTGCGGGTCGTCCCGTCGTCGCACACCACGTGCCGCACCTCGGTCAGCAGCGGCGGGAACAGCGCCTCGGCGATCTTGGCCCGCATCGGCGCGGGCAGATCGGTCATCTGCTCGGGATCGGCCTGCAGACGTCCGTAGTACTGCCGCGCGATCTGGTCGGCCCGGAACTTGGGCAGGCCGAGTTCCTCGACCACCCGGCGCCGCTCCGCCGCGTCGAGATCGGCGAGGTGGCGCGGCGGCATACCGCGACGCGGAGCATCGAAAACCAGCGGCAGGGGGGTTGTCATAACCGTTCCAGTGTCCCACGGCCGCGCGATCACATCGGTGGCGGCTCCACGTCGCAGGTGCCGCGGACCCGGTCGAAGGCCGCGCGGAACTCGGGATGGTCGCGGCCGAGCGCCGCGGCGTAGCGGTCGAGCGTGTCGTACTCCAGCTCGTCGGCCTCCTCGATCCGGCCCAGGGCGCGCAGGTCCAGGGCCAGATTGACCCCGCACTGCAGCGTGTAGGGATGATCCGGCCCCCGCACCCGGCGGCTGCGGTCGAGCACATCGGCCCCGATCTCGGCGGCCTCCTCGATCCGGCCGAGCCCGGCGAGATCGGAGGCCTCGCCGCTGCGGGCCGCCAGCGTGTAGGGGTGATCGGCGCCCAGCCGGACGGTGAACAGGTCCACGGCCTCGCGGTCGAGCCGCAGCGCCTCCTCGCAGCGGTCCCGGGGGCGCAGCGTCGCCGCGTAGTTGACCGCGCACGCCGCCGTGTACGGGTGGTCGGCATGCGCGGCCGAACACAGCCGGTAGGCCTCCTCCGCCGTCGTCGCGGCGAGACCCGGATGACCGGTGAGCCGGTAGTCGTTCGCGAGATTCGTTCGCGCCGCGACGGATTCGGGATGGTTGTCGCCGTAGACCCGCACATGGTCGATCAGCGTCGTCTGCTGCAGGTCTCGCGCCTCGCGGTACCGCCCCACCTTGCGGTAGGACACCGCCAGGTTCTTGCGGGCGCGCAGGATGTTCTGCTGCAGCGCATTGGGAAACAGCTCCCGGAACTCCCCCAGCACCCGTTCCTGCAGAGCCACCGACGCCTCGTACGCACCCAGTTCCCGATGGTTGCGAGCGACGTTGTTCACGCAGTGCAGCCGCAGGATGGCGTCGTCGGCCAGCAGCGGATCGCTGCGGAAACGCTCGTAGTTGCCCGCGTCCAGATCCATCGCGTCCGCGAAGCGGCCCAGCATGCGATAGGACACGGCGAGGTTGTGCGCCGCACGCAGTGTTTCGATGTTGTTGTCGCCCAGGCATTCCCGGGCCCACGCGTGCGATTGTTCGTTGAGTCCGACCGCCCCGGCCCAATTTCCGGCCATGCGCATGCACGCGGCCATGAGGTCGCTGGACCAGACGTACTCCTCGGGGAACCGGCCGCGGGACTCCTCGACACCCGACCGCGCCGCCGCGGCGGCATCGTGGGCGCGCGACCAATCACCCAGCTGCCACAGCGCGTTGCCGGTGACGATCCGGATGCGGACCACACGGATATCCTCGGCTCCCAGCAGCGCCGACCAGGACTCGGCGGCCTGCAGTCCCAGCCCGGCCGCCGCGGTCAGCTCGCCCTGGATCCGCAGCGCGTCCACGACGTTGCGGATCAGATCCGGCAGCTGCGCGCACGGGTCGTCCGGATCCGCGACCAGCGGACACGACAGCACCTCGATCTCCGCCACCTGCTGCCACAGCCACAGGTACCGGTTCCACAGCGACGGCACGCCGGAGCGCTGCGGGTCGGCGTCGCACAGCACACGGTGCGCGACGTGCTGGTTCTCCTCGGCGAGCTCCCGGGGCAGGAATTCCCGGATGCCGTGCCACGGGATCGCGTGGATCTTCAGTGCGCGGCCGCCCTCGGTGAGCGGATCGGCGCAGATCTCGGCCACCGAATCCCGGGTCACCAGGTCGAGGACCCGCTTGCGGCGGTGCTCGTTGCCCAGCGCCTCGGCGAGTTCCGCGGGCAGCCGCGCCCCCGGCCGCCGCTCGGTGCCGGGCAGCTGCGATATCAACAGCGCCAAGGGAATCGGCTGATCGGCGGCGAAGCACGTCAGCAGCCGCAGCAGGTGCCCGGCCGCCCAGGCGTCCGAGCCCACCGGCTCGTCGAGCAGGGGGCGCAGCGAGTCGCCGATGATCGAGGTGGCCCGCTTGTATACGCCCGGCTCGTTCTGCAGCAGCGCGAACGGCTCCGACCGCACCCGCGCCAGTAGCGCCTCGTCGACGTCGTCGGTGCCCCGGGATCCGCGGTGCGCCAACGCGTTCAGCAGCACCGGGCTGCCGTCGACGGCACTGCTGAAGCGCTCCGCCAGCCGCTCGGGCAGGCCGTGGACGTGCCGCTGCAGCAGGGCCGCGCCCTCGTCGACAGTGAACATCGGCACCGGGACCGGCCGCGGGTTGTCCCAGTCGGCGACCTTCGAGGTGAACAGCACGTGGCCGGGACCGTCCCACGGCACCATGTCCGACAGCCGCGCCGGTTTGCGCGGCAGCGGCAGCTCCTCGCCGACGGTCCGGTAGTGGTCCGGCGTCACGTTGTCGTAGACGATCAGATACCGCTTGGCGGACCCGCGCAGCGCCGCTACGACGTCGTGGTGGCGGGTGGCGCGCGGCAGTGAATCGGGCAGGCCCAGTGGCCCGGCGAGCTGGCCCAGTTCGGTGCGCATGACCGCGCCGTTCTCCCCCGAGATCCAGGCGATGAGGTCGTACTGCGACCGGAAGCGGTGCACGTAGGCCGCGGCCAGCCACGTCTTCCCGCTGCCCGCCACCCCGGTGAGCACGGCCGCCCCGGCGGTATCCAGCTGGGATCGAATCCGGTCGAGTTCGCGGTCGCGGCCGAAGAACCAGGCGGGCTGATACCGGGGCAGGCTCTTGGACTGGAAGTCGACGAACATCTCCTGGCGCGGATACCGCACCGGCGTGCGGCCCGCCTGGCCCAGTCGCTCGCCGGTCGCTGCGGGGTCGGCGCCCAATGCCTGCAACACCTTCGACCGCGCCTGTGCCTCGTCGGGCAGCAGCCGCAGGTCCACGGCGGCGATCCGGCCCGCCTCGGCCGGGACCTCGGCGGCGGTGCCGACGATGACCGCGAGCACACCGGCCGGATCGGTTTCGGCCTCGCGCCAGTCCTCGGGCGCGATCGCGGCGGCGCGCACGAAGCTGCCGCTGATCACCAGGATCGCCGAACCGGCACCGGCCGCAGCGGCGGGATCCCATTCGGACCCGACCAGGCGGGTCCGAATGTCGAGCCCGGCCTCGGTGCCGATCTGCTGGAGCCACAGCGCCCAGACCGTGTCCTCGGGGGCGTGGACCACGTCGATCGGCTCGGCCATCGGGGTCGAGTGCGGTGCACTGGGCGCCACGTCGCTTACTCCCATCGCGCTGTCGGGACGGCCGCACGGCCGTCGGGATCCGCTACGGCGGCGCGCCGCATCAGGGTTACGAAACGCCGACCGGCCGGGGTGAGCCGGTCGGATTCGAGCAGGGTGTCACATGCGGTGCGGGTCTGGTCCCGGACTTCGGCTGTGTCGGGAACGGATTCGGCGATTCCGTCGGCGGCGAGCCGTCCCCACAGCCGCGCCACCGCCAGGTGCGCGTACACCCCGTGCAGCACCGCGCTGGTCGGCCGCGGCTCGCTCCGCCAGGGCGAGGGCAGCACGGCCGGGCCGTCGGTCTCGATCAGCGGCACGATCTCCATCAAGGCGCTCAGCTTCGAATGCTGGAACTCGTGCAGCAGCCCGGTGGCGGCGGCCACGGTGCCGGTGGGCAGCACCATCGCCGCGGCGCCGAAGGAATCGGCCAGCGTGGAGCTGCGGAACGGGCAGGTGTCCCGCGACCGCGGCAGCACGGACACAAAGCCCCGCGACAGCGGGGCAGCGAGTTCGGGGACCGCGGCGTGCAGCATCCGCACGGCCCCGTCGAACAGCCGCTGCCAAGTCCGGAATTCGTTGTCGCTCCACGGTTTCCAGCGCAGATCGGGATGCGCGGGCGCGATGTCGGGCCACGCGGACGGCGTCGGCGGCAAGTCGTCGAACTCGACGCTCACGGTTCCGGTCGGGGCCCGCGCGGTCAGCCGGCGCAGGGCGGTCCAGCGGCGACCCGCCAGGATGGGTTCGGCGGCGCCGCGGTAGCGCACCCGCGCGGTGGCCGCCGTCGGGCCGGTCCAGCAGCCCAGGCCCGGCAGCACCACCGCATCGCCGACCTGCGGCACCTCCAGGTCGAACGCGACGCGGGCCCGCATCGCCGCCGCGGCCGCGAAACCGGCCAGGTGCGCGATCGGCGCCGCTTCCTCCCGCCCAGCATCCGGACCCGCCGCGCACACCGCCACCCAGGCGCCGAATCGCGGGTGCTGCACCATATTTCGCACCACCGCGGGGTCGTGCCGCTGCACGGCGGCGAGGGTGTCGAAGCCCGCCCGCGCCAGGCGCCGCTGCGGTTCGTCGGGCCCGTCGCGCAGCACGGCCGCCAGGAAGGCGAGATTGCGGCTGACCCGGGCGCGCCGCAGCAGCGGCAGGGTCCCAGGATCGTCGGCGAGGACTGCCAGCGCGTCGATTTCGGCATCGGATACCGACACCACGTCCGGCTCCGCGCCGCGTCCGATCCCCGACACCATGGCGGCCTCCGTCGCGACGCTCACGCGCCACCGGCATTGTGGCCCGCGAAGATGATCCCTACCGAGGCACGGCGATGCAGCGCCGTGCGGTACGCCCGCATCACTTCGGGCCGATGCGCGCTGAGCAACTCGTCGAGCGGCAGATCGGCCAGATCCATTACGCCCCTTGCGTATTCGGGCTCCATCGCGCAACCTCCCCCCGGCGAACCGGATCGAGCCCGGTACCGCGACCGGATTCCGCCGATCGTTGCGCTCACCGTGGCTCTCTTCCTCGTAGCAGCTGCTATCAAAATAGCCGAAATACGCCCCCGCGAAACTTGCAATTGCCGGTGGCGCCTTGGGAATTGACGCTCGGCCTGGCTCCGGAACAGGGTGATGTCGCGGGTGCACGCGGCCGCGAGCGCGACGGCGACCACCAGCCCCACCGGCGGCAACGACCCGCCGCTGGATTCGACGGCCAGCGCGATCGCCGCCAGCGGCGTGCGCACGGCCGGGCCGAGGCATGCCGCCATCCCCGTGATCGTGAACGCCGCCGCCGATCCGGGCTGCAGCCCGGCCTCGAACGCGATCCGCCAGCACAGCGCCCCCGTGGTCGCGCCGATCACCATGGCGGGCCCGAACACCCCGCCGACGCCCCCGGTGTGCAGCGTCACCGAGGTGGCCGCGATCTTCACCACCGGCAGCACGGCCAGCAGCCACAGCGGCAGCGCGGCCACCGCGACCTCCGACAGCCCCATCGACACGATGCCGTAGCCGGTGCCCAGCGTCATCGGCAGGAAGATCCCGACGGTGCCCAGCGCCGCACCCGCCACCGCCGCCGTGGCCACCGGCCATCGCCGCAGCGGCGCCGTCAGGCGACCCACCGTGTGGAACGTCCACACGTACAGCCGGGCCACCAGCGCGCACACCAGGCCCACCGCGGCCAGCAGGGCGGTGCTGCCCGGATCCCACAGCGCGCCGAGATTCGCGTCGCCGAACATCGGCCGGTACCCGTACACGGCGACGAAGATCCCGAAGGCTACCGGCACCGCGGGCAGCGCGAAAATCAGTGCCGCCCAATCAATACCGCGACGGCGCATCAGCTCACCGGCCAGCAGCACCCCGCCGATCGGCGCCTGGAACAGGGCGCCGACGCCCGCCCCCAGCGCGGCCGCGACGACCAGGCCGCTCTCGCCCGGCGTCAGCCGCAGCCGACGGCCGACCGCGGCGCTCAGCGACGCCGACACCTGGGCGACCGGCCCTTCGGTACCGCCCGATCCGCCGGAGCCGAGGGTTACCGCGGTCCCGCCGAGCTTGCTGAGCGCGCCCCGCACGGTCAGCCCGGACAGGTCGCGGCCGTTGACGGCGTTGATGACGCCGTCGGTCCCGTTCACCTGCCTGCCCCCGAGCCGCGACAGCAGCACCGCCGTCACCATTCCACCCGCGACCAGCAGCGGCAGCAGCAGCCACGCGCCGCGATCGCGCAGCGGTTCCAGCGGCGCGTACCACAGCCCCGCGCCGATCGGTTCCAGCGGCAGGACCGCACCCAGCAGTCCGTGCGTGGCTACGTCCAGCAGGGCCCGCAGCGCGACCGCGCCGAGCCCGGCGGCGACCGCGGCCAACAGCACCGCCGACCAGCGAACGCCCCACCTCCGAGATCGTGACGGATCGGCGCCGCTCATCGCGGTCCGTCGTGGGCGCCACCGGCGGCATCGAGCAGTTCGCAAGCCTCCGCGACGGCCGCGGTATGCGGCCGCGGGGCCGTCGACAGGACGCCGGACAGGGTGGCCGCGATCGCCGGGGGCAGCGCACTCGCCGTGACGGCGTGCACGACGCGGGCGACGGCCTGGCGCAGGGCCTCATCGATCTCCGCCACCGGCACGGTGGGAAGTAGTCGGGCCGCGTAGCGGAACTGCTCGGTGATGCGATCGGCGAGTTCGTCACGGGGATAGGCGGATTGCGTGGCGATGTCCAGATAGGCCCGCGCGATCTTCAACATCAGGATCGCGGTCCGATCGCCGGTATCGCCGGTGCTGTCGGCCGCCGAACGCCCTGCCGCCAGATACAGATCCACCGCTTCCCACCCGTGCAGCGGTTCGCCGGTGATCTCCGATCGCCACAGCAGGGCATCGCCGAGTCGTTCGGACAGTTCCGCGCGGGCCGGATCCTCGGTCTCGGTGGTGTCGAGCGCGGTGCGCAGCACCCGGGTGGCGTCGGTCAGGAATTCGCCGCCGCCGACCGCGGTGAAGCGCCGCAGCAGCAGGTCCCCCAGCCGCACCAGCGCCGACGTCGGCTCGTCGGTGTCGGGGACCTCGTCCAGCGCCGCCTTGGAGACGGCGATCGCCTCATCGAGATCGGCTGCGTCACCGCGGCTTTCCCAGCGACGTCGCAGCAGTCCGCTCAACATCGCCAGCAGTTCGGCGCGCTCGGGACGCCCCACCGGCACGGTCTCGAGGGCGCGGCGCGCGGCGCTCAGCGCCGACTCCTCGTCGCCCAGCCGCGCGGCCGCGGCGGCCTCACGGACGACGGTGTCGTAGCGGCGCTGCTCCTCCTCGCTCGGCGGCCGATCCCGCGGGTCCGGAAAGTTGGGTGCGATGCGCCGCAGCGTGTCGGGCGACAGGTAGGCGAAGGGTGAGCCGTCGCCCTCGGCCGGGCGCGAGACGGCCGCACGGAACACCGGTCCCGGAACGTCGTAGCGCTGCACGATGAACTGCGAGGCGGCGGCCAGCACCCGGGCCGCCTCGCTGCGCGGAATGGCGTCGCGCAGGATCTCGGCGACATCCGGACGGAACGCGAAGACCCGGCTGTCCTCCGGGATCGTATAGGGCGGCGCGGATCTCGACGTCGTGTCCTCGATCAGGCCACCGGCCAGCACCTCGGCCAGCACACTCGGTCTACTGCCGGGCAGCACCGCCTGCTGCACCAGCCGCATGATCGGCAACAGCAGCGGGACTTGGGCGAGGCTCGCCGCCAGCCGGAACGCCTCCGGCGTCGACGCCGCCCGGAAGCGCCGCACCCGTTCCAGGGCGTGGCGGCCCAGTTGCCGGTCCTGCCGAACGGCCAAGGTGCTCACGGAGTTCGGATCGGGTGGCTCGCCCCGCCGCAGCAGCGGGTACCCGGCGGTGCGGCGCTGCCCGGCCAGCAGTTGGGCCCACGGCCGGATCCAGCCGGGCGTCAGTTCCAGCACCGGAATGGCGGTGGTCGGCGTGCCCGCGGGTGCGACCAGGCGCAGCGGCGAGGGGTGGTCGGAGATCACGGAAGTTATTCGTCCGTGGCCCCACTGCAGACCGGTGCGGCGCCACAAGCTGTTGGGAAGCGGCTGCACGATCGCCACCGGCGACAGCGCCGCGAGCCGTTCCAGCTGCGCCGCCGCGCTCCCCCACCCCCAGGAATCGCCCAGGCAGGCGGTGAACACCATCACGACGCGGCACCCCGACGGATCGGCCAGCGCCGAGAGCGGACGGTCGGCGGAGCGGCGGGCGCCGGTGGCCAAACGCAGTGTCCCCGCGTTGTCCTCGTCGAGATACCACACGGTGACCTGGCGGAACCCGACCGAATCCACCAGTCGTCGCACCGCGGCGGCCAATCCGCTCCACGCCGCCATCGACGCGTGGCGGTCGAAGACCAGCGCCGCGTCCCGCCGACGCACCAGCTTCGGCGTCGTGACGGGCCACGCGACTCCGGTCCGGGCGGTGCGGTCCACGGACGCGTCCTCGTCGAAGACGCTCTCACGCGGGTCGGGCAACCGCTGCGCCAGCGGTCGCAGATCGCCGAGCAGGCTCGGGCCCGATTCCAGCGGCGAGGGTGCCGGCACCTCTATCTCGGTGCGGGCGGGCCAGGCGCCAGGACTTCCGGGCAGTGTCACCGCGCCGGAATCGCGCGGCAGCAGCGCATGGGCCGTCCCCGCGTCCGGGAGCGGGGGCGGCATCGCCTCGGGTTCGATCTCGGGCGGCGAATACTGCCGCGCGACAGCCGAATCCGGCTGATCGGTGATATGTTTCGCCAAATACAGCGCCTCGGCCACGGTGTCACCGTCGACATCCAGCCCGCGCAGCGCCTCGAGGAGTTCGGATAGGCTCTCCACCTCAGCCTCCGGTGTCCGTGGGCTGCATGAGCCGCTCGGCCAGTCGCTGCCGGTCCACCTGCGTGCCGTCGGCCCGCGTGGCCTGGGTCAACACGTGCAGGGCGATCAGCAGTCGGTCGGTCGGCAGCGTCCCCAGCTCGCTGCGTCGTCTGATAAAAGTGTCGATGATATCGCCGTATTCGTCTACCACCGATCCGCCGAGATGCGCGGCGACCACCCGTTCCAGCTGCGCGCGCTCGGGCCGCTCCAGCCGCAGCTGCAGGCAGCGCCGCAGGAACGCCGGGGGGAATTCCCGTTCGCCGTTACTGGTCATGACGATCACCGGAAAGGCGTTGCACTGCACGAAACCCTCACGCACGCCCACTCTTTCGCGGCCCTCGTGGGTGAAGACCTCGACCTCCGGCCGGTGCGCGCGGATCCGGCGCAACTCATCGATCTGATATTCGCCGTTCTCGAATACGTGCAGCAGATCGTTGGGGAGATCGACATCCGCCTTATCGATCTCATCGATCAGCAGCACCCGCGGTTTCGCATACGGCAGCAGCGCGGTTCCCAGCGGACCGAGCGTGATGTAGTCCGCCAATCCCGCCTCGTCGTCCACCTCTCGGACCCGGCGGATCTGCGCCTCCTCGAAGCGGCGCAGGGCATCGTAGGTGTAGAGGCCGTCGCGCAGGGCGCTGCGACTGGTGATGGGCCAGTGCAGGATCGGGCCCAGCTCCAGCTCGCGCGCGATCAGATACGCCAGCGAGGACTTGCCCAGCCCGGGCGCGCCGCTCACCAGCAGCGGCCTGCGGCACAGCAGCGCGGCGTTGATCACGTCGAGATCGGCCGATCGCAGCTGATGCGCGCCGATTCCGTCGCGCCCGAGCTTGCGGCTGATCTGGGTGGGCTGATCGGGCTGCTCCCGCGGGAACGGCAGCAGCGGATGCCCGGTGAACGTCCGCGCGATCATCGGTGGCGGCACGGCATCCCACGCGTCCGGGCGCGGCTCGCTCGTACCGCGGAATACATGCCAACTCGGTGCCGTCATGGCCACTCCCCTCCCGTCACGCCGGACCGGCCAGCGGAGGCGGACGCCGCCTGCTCTGGCCTGGTATGTCGACTATGTATACAACCTTGCGCCAGAACCGATCTCGTTCCTCGGATTCCTCCCGTGCCCGCTGCGCGCGCCAGATCTGGTCGTGCCAGTCGACCGGCGAGCGCCCGCCCAGGCGCCTGGTCAGCCGGGCACGGAAGGCGCTGCCCGCGCACTCCGCGCCGCAGCCCGGGTGCGCGGGGCAGCGCTCGTTGCGCCACAGCGTCACCGGCAGCGCGTTGGTCGCCGACGCGGTGAGCACGTGCGTCGTCGGCGGCTCGGTGACCCCGAGCGCATCGTGCGGGCCGTCCGCGGCGTCGTCGGGCGCGAACAGCTCCTGCAGGGTGGCCAGGCGCTCCGCGCGCGGGTCGTCGCACCGCAGCCACAGCAGGCCGTCGGATGCCCGCTGCCGCAGCCGATTCCACCGCTCCTCGAGTTCGACGAGCTGCTCGTCGCTCTTCTCCCAGGTACAGCTGCGCCGCAAGCGCATCGCGAATTTGCTGCCGAACGGCCGCTCGTCGGGCCGCAACCACTCGTACAGCGGTTCCTCGGTCAGATGCTCGTCCGGCAGCGCCACAACGATCTCCACCGCGTCGCGTGGGGCGTTGATATTGCTCAAATGCCGGTGCAGCGCGGACTTCAGGGCGTCCTTGGCATGCCCGTAGCCGGGGTATCGGCCCTCCTGCCCGAGCGGGATGATCTCCTGATCGCCGAACTTCCGCGCCACCTCGAACCGGTACGGCACCGGGGTGCGCTCGTCGGCGCGCGGGCCCTCCTCCGCCAGGATCACGCCGAACAGCCTGGTGACCGCCACCGAGGCCGGGCGCGGCGCCAGAAACAGCCGCTCGAACTCCGGGTAGTCGCGCGGCGGGATGATCTTCTTCGGGATCCGCCGCAGCCCCTCGGCGACCGCCGAATCGGACGGCAGGTGGTTCGGCGCCAGCGCGCAGAATCGGGCCAGGTCGAACTCCCTGTTCTGGCTCTCGGTGCCGACGTACTCGGCCACGTCACGCAGGGTGAGCAGGCGGGCGGGGGCGGGCGGGAAGGTATCTCGGAACAGTTCCCCGACCAGGCCGCTGGAGACCCCGCGCTCCGCCGCGATCGCGATCCGCGACAGCCAGCCGTGCACCTCGACCAGCCAGCGCCGCACCATCGCCTCCGGCCCGACCAGACGATCCGCCCAGGCCTGCTCGTCGCGATGATAGGCGTCGTGCGCGAGGACGATCTCCTCGTACAGTCCCGGCACGCGCAGTCGCCGCAGCCCCTCCAGGAGATAGGCGATCGCACCGCCCTGCGCGGCCCCGATGTTCTCGCTCGCCTTGACGAAACCGACCACCCCGCCGTGCCGGGACGACCACACCGGCCCGCCCGACATGCCCCGGATGACACCCCGGTCCCCGTCGATGGTGAAGAAGCGCGACGGCAGATGGGTGTCGCGGACGCGGTAGCCGTGATAGATCTCCACGACCCGCTCGACATAGCTCGGATTCAGTGCGCTGATGAGCAATTCGTCGCGCGGGGCCAGCGCGGGCTCGGCCATCAGCACACAGGGCGCGGTCACCAGGTCCGGGCGCTCGAGGCGGAGCACCGCGTGGTCGTCGAAATCCCACCGGCCGCCCTCGAGCGGCGGCGGGGAGGCGGCGACGACCTCGGCGGCGCACTCGCTGCCCTCGCCGAACGACAACCGGACGCGGCCGTTCGGTACACCGTCCGTGACATGCGCCGCCGTCACCGCGTAGCCCGGGGCCACGCGAAAGGCGGTACCGACCCGCTCGGCACCGTCGCGATCCGGCGCCACCGCCGCCGTGGCCCCTTTCAGCAATTCCTCGATATCCGCGTGCACCGGCACGGCATTATCACCCCTTCGCCCGCTCCCCGGCAGGCGGAGGGGCGCCCAGATCCCAGTCGAGCTTGACCTTCAGTGTGGCCTTGAGTCCGCCCGACGCCAGCACCGCCACGACGCGACCCGCGTCCACCGACAGCTCCAGCCCGAATTCCACCGATACCCGGTCCGCCCTCAGGCCCTCGACGCTCTGATGGACCGATGTCGCAACGCTTCTGATCGTGGGGGTCAGGTTCTCCAGCTTGAACCGGTCACGCAAGCCGACGTCCACGCCGCCCTGCTCGGGACCGTCCTCCTCGAGCCGGACGTACACGACCGTGCCGTCGGGCATCTCCACACGATCGACGTGTGCCATGCCTACCCCCCGTCCCGTCAGTGAACTGTGCGCCAACAGTACCGGCCAGGACACCGCGCGACACCGGAAACGCCCGGATCACCTAAACACCTTGAGCGGCAATATTTTTCGAGCAACTCCTGAGCTATTCCGAGGCGGCGGAAAGTAGCTCTCCGATAGCGCATTTCCCCCGGCGGCGACGGTGAACGAACCGGGCGAACCCGCGGAATATGCGTGCATTACCCATAGCCATCGGCAATGATCGAGATATGACCAGCGACGCCGCCTCGACCCCAGGCCCGGATCCGCACGCCGACAACTCCGCCGAGCCCCAGACCCCGCAGACTCCGACGACCCCATCGGCCACGCGCCCCACCACCACTCCCGCCCCGCGCAGGCGATCGCTCAAGACCCGCACCGGCTATACCTGGGTCGCCCTCGTCGCCGCGGCGGTGCTGGGTATCGTGCTGCTGATCTTCATCATCCAGAACCAGGACCAGGCGCAGGTCAACCTGTTCTTCTGGGAGTTCTCGCTGCCGCTCGGCATCACCATCCTGCTTTCGGTGATCGCCGGGGCGCTGGTGATGGGCCTGGTCGGCGGCTGGCGCATCCTGCAGCTGCGCCGGGCGGCGAAACGAAACTAGAGCAGTGCCGTGAACACCAGCCACGACACGAACGCCGACGGGAGCATGGAGTCCAGCCGGTCCATGATGCCGCCGTGGCCGGGCAACAGCGTGCCCATATCCTTGATGCCCAGCTCGCGCTTGATCTGTGATTCGACCAGATCGCCGCCGGTGGCCACCAGCACCACCGCGATGCCCGCGAGCACGCCGATCATCGAATTCGCCTGCAGCAGCAGCGTCACGGTGAGCAGGCCGCCGATGATGCAGAACACCATCGACCCCGCGAACCCCTCCCACGACTTCTTCGGGCTGATCGCGGGGACCATCGGATGCCTGCCGAACAGCACCCCCGCCACATAGCCGCCGACATCCGAGCAGACCACCAGAATCATGAAGGTCAGCACCCGCAGATTGCCGTCGTGCTGCAGCAGCTGCAGCACCGCGAACGCGGCCAGCAGCGGCACCCACGCCAGCACGAACACGGTGATCGCGGTGTCGCGCAGGAAGTTTCGCGGCGTCGCCGACAGGCCGTGATCGAACAGCCGCCAGCCCATGCACACCAGCGCCGTCCCCGCGAACGCCCCAGTCACGCCGTCGGCCCCGAACGGCCAGGCCAGCCACAGGATCGCCTGCCCGCCCAGGATCAGCGGGATGCGCGGCACCAGCACATCGGCCTCGCGCAGCCGCTTGGCCACCTCCCAGGTCGCGACCGCGATGGCCGCGGCGGCCACGCCGATGAGCACCTTCGGGACGAACAGCAGGATCGCGATGAGCGACAGCCCCAAGGCGAAGCCGACACCCAGCGCGGCCGGTAAGTTCCGACCGGCACGCGAAGACTTACCTTCCGGCTGTGCCGGTGTCACACCGGTCGCGTCGCTCGCCGGCGTCGCATCGCCGGCGGCGGCTTCTTCGGCCACCATTGTCCCGTCGCTCACTTGTCGTCCGCTCCGTCCGGCCCGGCGGGGAAACGCCCGAGGGCCTAGACCTCGAGCAGTTCCGATTCCTTGTGCTTGACCAGTTCGTCGATCTGGCCCACATACCTGTGGGTCACTTTGTCCAGTTCCTTCTCCGCGCGACCGACCTCGTCCTCGCCTGCCTCGCCGTCCTTCTGGATGCGCCCCAGCTCGTCCATCGCCTTGCGGCGCACGTTGCGAATGGCGATCTTGGCGTCCTCGCCCTTGCCCTTGGCCTGCTTGACCAGCTCGCGGCGCCGCTCCTCGGTGAGCTGCGGGACCACGACGCGGATGATGTGGCCGTCGTTGGTGGGGTTCACGCCCAGGTCCGAATTGCGGATCGCGGTCTCGATCGCCTGTAGCTGGGCCTGCTCGTAGGGCTTGATGACGACCATGCGCGGTTCGGGCACCGTGATGCCCGACATCTGGGTGATCGGCGTCGGCGCCCCGTAGTAGTCGACCACGACCCGGTTGAACATGCTCGGATTCGCGCGTCCGGTCCGGATGGCGCCGAGATCGTCCTTCGCCACCGAGACGGCCTTTTCCATCTTCTCCTCGGCGTCGAAGAGCGCTTCTTCAATCACGACCGTTTCCTCCACAGCGTTTCGTCGTATGTCGGTTCCGGTTCAGGACCGCACCAGGGTGCCGACCTTCTCCCCTGCCACCGCGCGGGCGATATTGCCCTTCACCAGTAGATTGAACACCAGAATCGGCATCTGGTTGTCCATACACAGGCTGAACGAGGTGGCGTCGGCGACCTTCAGCCCGCGTTCGAGCACTTCCTTGTGCGTGATTTCGGAGAACAGGGTGGCGTCGGGGTCCACGCGCGGATCGTCGGTGTACACCCCGTCCACCGCCTTCGCCATCAGGACCACCTCGGCGCCGATCTCCAGGGCGCGCTGGGCGGCGGTGGTGTCGGTGGAGAAGTACGGCATGCCCATACCGGCGCCGAAGATCACCACGCGGCCCTTCTCCAGATGCCGCTTGGCGCGCAGCGGCAGGTAGGGCTCGGCGACCTGGCCCATCGTGATCGCCGTCTGCACCCGGGTGTCCACGCCCTGCTTCTGCAGGAAGTCCTGCAGCGCAAGGCTGTTCATCACGGTGCCGAGCATGCCCATGTAGTCCGAACGGGCGCGCTCCATGCCGCGCTCCTCCAGTTCGGCGCCGCGGAAGAAGTTCCCGCCGCCGATGACCACCGCCACCTGCACGCCGGAGCCCACCAACTCGGCGATCTGCTCGGCGACCGTCTGCACCACATCGGGGTCCAGTCCGACGTTGCCACCGCCGAACATCTCCCCGCCCAGCTTGAGGAGCACTCGGCGATAACCCTTGCGGGCCGGTTCCGGGTCCGACATCGGTCTCCTTCAGCTCGGCAGACTGGTACACACGCGCGAAAAGACCATCCGGTGTCGAGAGGAACACAGGACGGTGACAAAAGCTCTGTCTATCCTGCCCTACTACCCCATCCGAACGTGAATCGACCCACGAATTCGCGACGGGTCGACGCATTTCGGACATCGGCACCGCCACGGCAAGAGCCCCCGCACGGTCGAACCTGTTGTGCGGGGGCTCTTTTCGCTGATCGGTCAGGCCTGGCCGACCTCGAACCGGGCGAAGCGGCTGACGGTCACGCCCGCGTCGTCCAGCAACTGCTTGACCGTCTTCTTGGAGTCGGTGACCGACGGCTGCTCCAGCAGCACGACGTCCTTGTAGAAGCCGTTGAGCCGACCCTCGACGATCTTCGGCAGGGCGCCCTCCGGCTTGCCCTCCTCGCGAGCGGTCGCCTCGGCGATGCCGCGCTCCTTCTCGACCAGATCGGCCGGGACCTCGTCGCGGGTGACGTAGCGCGCCTTCAGCGCGGCCACCTGCATCGCGGCGGCACGCGCGGCCTCGGCGGCGGCGTCGCCCTCGCCCTGGTACTCGACCAGCACGCCGACGGCGGGCGGCAGGTCCGAGGAGCGCTTGTGCAGATAGGTCGCGACCGGGCCCTCGAAGGACACGACGCGGCGCAGCTCCAGCTTCTCGCCGATCTTGGCGGCCAGCTCCTGCACGACCTGGTCGGCGGTCTTGCCGTTGACGTCGAGGGCCTTCAGCGCGTCCAGGTCGGCCGGGCGGGCCTTGGCGGCGGCCTCGGCGATATCCCCGGCGACGTTCTGGAACTCGTCGTTCTTGGCGACGAAGTCGGTCTCGGAGTTGATCTCGAACATGACGCCGTTCGACGCGGCGACCAGGCCCTCGGCCGTGGCGCGCTCGGCGCGCTTGCCGACGTCCTTGGCGCCCTTGATACGCAGCACCTCGACGGCCTTGTCGAAGTCGCCGTCGGTCTCCTCGAGCGCCTTCTTGCAGTCCATCATGCCGGAGCCGGTGAGCTCGCGGAGCCGCTTGACGTCAGCGGCGGTGTAGTTCGCCATCCTGGCGAGCCTCCTTGGAGTTAGGTGTGAGTCCGCTTAGCAACACCATGCCGACCGCTCCCGAACAGGAAGGGCCGGCACAGTGAACAACAACTGGCAACGCGGTAGAAGCGTCAAAGCACCGCTCAGAAGTCGGCCGGGGTCTTGGTGGCCGGGTCTTCCTTCAGCTCGGCCTCGGCCGCGGTCTCGACCGGAGCCTCGGCGGCGGGCGCCTCTTCGGTGGCAGGGTTGGCCTGGGCCAGCAGCTCCTGCTCCCACTCGGCGAGCGGCTCGCCGGCGCCGGCCTCCGGCTTGGCGTCGCCACCGGCGCGCGCGGCGCGGGCCTGCACGCCCTCGGCCACGGCGGAGGCCACGACCTTGGTCAGCAGCGCGGCCGAGCGGATGGCGTCGTCGTTGCCCGGGATCGGGTAGTCGACCAGGTCGGGGTCACAGTTGGTGTCCAGGATCGCGATGACCGGGATGTTCAGCTTGCGGGCCTCGCCGACGGCGATGTGCTCCTTGTTGGTGTCGACGACCCAGATGGCCGACGGCACCTTGGCCATGTCCCGGATGCCGCCGAGGGTGCGCTCCAGCTTGTTCTTCTCACGCGTCAGCATGAGGATTTCCTTCTTGGTGCGACCCTCGAAGCCACCGGTCTGCTCCATGGCCTCGAGCTCCTTCAGGCGCTGCAGGCGCTTGTGGACGGTCGAGAAGTTGGTGAGCATGCCGCCCAACCAGCGCTGGTTCACGTACGGCATGCCGACGCGGGTGGCCTCGGAGGCGATCGACTCCTGCGCCTGCTTCTTGGTGCCGACGAAGAGGACGGTGCCACCGTGGGCGACGGTCTCCTTGACGAACTCGTAGGCCTTGTCGATGTAGGTCAGCGTCTGCTGCAGGTCGATGATGTAGATGCCGTTGCGGTCGGTGAAGATGAACCGCTTCATCTTCGGGTTCCAACGGCGGGTCTGATGCCCGAAGTGCGCGCCGCTGTCCAGCAGCTGCTTCATGGTTACGACAGCCATAGCTCTCGTATCTCTCTTTCGTTTGCCGGTTGATGCAGGGATCGGCGATCCCCGCCCTGACGCCCGAGGCCGTCGGACCCGGGGTTTCGAGAACACTCGGGACCAGCCGACGACCGTGCAATGCGGGCGCGCGAAGTCGGCCCACACATGGTGAACCGCCCGGCCAGTCTACGCCGCCGCCCGGTCCGAACCTAATCGGCGATCAGGCGCCCACCTCTGTGCGCAGTACAAACGCGGCCGCAGACAGTTTCCCGGTGCCCCGACGAACGGCAGGACTATGCACCCGTTCCCGACTTCCCACCCGGAAATGCCAAGTGCCCAGTCCCGCCTCCCGATACCCGGCAAGACCAAGAGCCCGATCCCGACAGCCCGACACCCAGCCCAAGTCCCGTCTTTCCGACCCCGGCAGACCACGACCCAGCGCCGTCTCCCCGACGCCCGGTAAGACCGAGGGCCCAGTCCCGACTGCCCCATACCCGGCAAAACCATGGCACTGGCCATGACTGTCCAGCGGAGGCACGACACGAGGGCCGGTCACGACTACCGGTGCGCCGCAAGGAGATGCGGGTAGGCGCAGAACACGGCATTCGGCCAGCGGCGGGGTCGTGGGTCCGCAGCGGCCGGTTCGTGCGGTCCGACCCGCGCGGCAGCGTCTGCTTCGGACAGCTTGTACCGCGTGCCGGGTGGACGCGCTCTGTTCACAATCGCGTTGGTTGTCCACACTCGCCGACGACCGGCTTTCGATACGTTGCGCTGCGCGACAAGCTTTTCGGATGTGCCGGGTAATCGTGTTCGCAATCGCGTGGCTGCTGCTGCCGGTCGTGCTGCCTGCGCCCGATGCCGGTGCGGCACCTGCCGGGCGATTCGATTGGCCGCTGCAGCCACGGCCTCCCGTGCTGCGCCGGTTCGACAAACCGCCGCAGGACTGGCTGCCCGGGCATCGCGGGGTGGACCTGGGCGGCGCGGCCGGGCAAGTGGTGCTCGCGGCCGGTGACGGCGTGGTCGTCTTCGCGGGTGAAGTGGCGGACAAGCCGGTCGTCTCACTCGACCACGCGGGCGGGCTGCGCACCACCTACGAACCGGTGCTCGCCTCGGTCCCGTTGGGGCGCAAGGTAATTCGTGGCGACCCGATCGGCACACTGGAGTTCGGCCACGCGGGCTGCACCACCCCGTGCCTGCACTGGGGAGCCCGCCGCGCCCGCGACTACATAGACCCCCTCGGCCTGATCCGCACCACCCCGCTGCGCCTGAAACCCGTAGTACCGAGCCACTGACCAACCCTGCCCGACAACCGTTCTCGAACGCAGTCGGCTTCGGCGCAGCGCGGCGCAAAGCCCAAGGAGACGACGCCGGGCGACCAGCCATCTCAACACCCGGCGAAGCCAGCGCCTACCGTTCGGCCAGTTCACGCTTCCATTCCCGGGCCGCCACCTCGGTGCGACCCACGGCGCCGGTACCCGGAGACCGCGGCGCAAGCCTGCGGGGACGACGCCGGGCGACCTGGCAGCCGGTCTCAGCGTCCGGCGGGGACGGCGCCCTCACGTTCGGCCAGTTCACGCTTCCATTCGCGGAAGGTCTCCTCGGTGCGGCCGCGGCGCCAGTAGCCGGAGATCGAGGCTCGCTCCGCGGGCACGGCGCGCTCCTTGCGGATGTAGGGGCGCAGGGTGTGCATGACCGCCTGAGCCTCGCCGTGGATGAATACGTGCACCCGGCCGTCGCGCCAAGGTTCGGCGAGCACAGCCGCCACCAGGGCTTCGCCCGGTTCGGTACCGCCGCGGTGGACCCAGGTCAGGGTGACCCCGGTCGGCCGGTCGAAGTCGAGTTCGTCTGCGGGGCCTACGATTTCGACGAAGGCGCAGCCGACCGCATCGGCCGGGAGCGCGGCGCAGGCGGTCGCGATGGCGGGCAATGCGGCCTCGTCACCGGCCAGCAGATGCCAATCGGCGTCGGGGCTCGGCGAGTACCCGCCGCCGGGACCGAACAGGTCGATCGCGTCACCCGGCTGAGCGGCAGCCGCCCAGGGTCCGGCGACGCCCTCGTCACCGTGGTAGACGAAGTCGATGGCGATCTCCTCGGCCTCGGGGTCGACCGACCGCACCGTATAGGTGCGCATGGTGTCGCCGTCCGGGCCGGGGAACAGCAGTTTGACGTAGGAGTCGGTGTAGTCGCTGGGTTCGAAGCTCGAGAAGCCCGGGCCACCGAGATGGACGCGGATCAGGTGGTCGTTCAGGCGCTCGGTGCGGCGGACCACGAAGCTGTGACGGGTGCGGGCCAAAGGAAACACCTCCGTAATTAGGGTTACCTAACAGACGGTAGCACGAACTATCGGTGATAGCTCGCGATACATCCGCGCGTGCGCGTCACCTCGTGCGCCTTCCGCGCGGCCGCCCTGTCGAGCAGGATGACCCCATGTCCACCCCGTCCGGCACTCCCGCCTTCACCTATGCCGAAACCGGCGCGACGAACGGTGAATTCCCGCCCGGTTACCACCATTTTCGCCTGCGCCGCCGCATCGGGTCCGGCCGGGCGATATTCGACTCGGCGGGAACGCAGATCCTGGCGTACCGCATGCAGCACGGCACCGGCATCTTCCACTCGGCCAGCACACCGACGGCCGAGCCGGGCACGGCGCTGACCGTCCGCCTCGGCCCCGGCCCGTTCGCCATCACGGCCCCGTGCCGCGTCGTCTACGTGCTCGACGAGCCGAACCGCCGCGGCTTCGCCTACGGCACCCTCCCCGGCCATCCGGAGATCGGCGAGGAACTCTTCGCCGCCGAATACGACCCCGCCGACGACTCCGTCTACGGCGTGGTGGCATCCTTCTCCCGCCCCGCCACCTGGTACACGCGCCTCGGCGGCCCGGCCGTCCGCGCAATCCAGCGCTACATCGCCGGAAAATACATCGACGCCATCCGCCCGCGCTGACGCCCACCATCGCCCCCGCACAGTCTCTCCGGCGCGCTCTCGGTCGGGACCGCCGAGTGCTTCGTGCGGCCGGGGACTCATCGGTCAGGCGCGCGGGTGGGCCTGGTCGTGGACCTTCTTCAACCGTTCGATGGAGACGTGGGTGTAGAGCTGGGTGGTGGCCATGCTGGCGTGGCCGAGCAGTTCCTGCACTATGCGCAGGTCGGCGCCGCCCTCCAGCAGATGCGTGGCGGCGGTATGACGCAGGCCGTGCGGACCCATGTCCGGGGCACCGGGGGCGGCCGAAATCACTTCGTGCACAACCGTTCTGGCCTGGCGCTGGTCGAGGCGGCGGCCGCGGCGGCCGAGCAGCAGCGCGCGGCCGGAGTCGCCGGTCGCGAAGGTCGGACGGCCGGAGCACAACCAGTCTTCCAGCGCCCGGTCGGCGGGGACCCCGAACGGAACCGAACGCTCCTTGTTGCCCTTGCCGAGCACCCGCACCAGCCGCCGCTCCCGATCGACGTCGTCGATGTCCAGCCCGCACAGCTCGCTGACGCGAATCCCGGTGGCGTACAGCATCTCGACGATCAACCGGTCCCGCAACGCCATCGGATCCTGCTGCGCCGCACCGGATTCCGCCGCTTGCATCGCGGTGTTGGCCTGCTCCAGGCCCAGCACCGCGGGCAGCACCCGATGCGCCCTGGGCGATCCCAGCCGAGGCCCGGGGTCCACGGCCAGCCTGCCGGTATGAGTCAGCCACGCGGTGAACGTGCGCGCGGCCGATGCCCGCCTGGACATGGTGGTCCGCGCCGCGCCACCGCTCGCCTGCGCGGCCAGCCACGACCGCAGCAGCGGCAGATCCACCTCCGCCACACCGGAATCCGAGGACCGATCCAGCAGATGCCGCAGCAGGGACCGCGCATCCCCGAGGTAGGCCCGCACCGTATGCGCCGACCTGTTGCGCCCGAGCCGCAGATGCCGCCCGTACTCCACGAGCAGCGCATCCAAATCCTCGGGCAGATCGTCCACCCCACTACAGTCGCCCGACAGCGAGGCCGACGGCAAGCCGCCGCGCCGAACCCGCTCCGCGGTCACAAATCAGGAACACCTCGGTTCCTACCCTGAAACTTTCGGTACCAGCCGCTCTCGTCGAGACCGACCAGCCCGGCGAGTTCCAGCGCGGGCAGGCCCGCGCGCACGGCGGGGAGTGGCAGACCGGATTGGCGGGCGAGTTCGTGTGGGGTGCGCGAGCCGACCGCGGGCAAGGCCGCATAGATCGCCGCCAGGTCCTCGTCCAGGGCGTCGGCCGGGTCGGGGGCGGTGCCGCCGGGTAGTGACAGGCGCAGCGGTCCGATCTCGTCGACGACCTCCTCCGCCCGGCCGACCAGCAGCGCCTCGCCGTCCCGGATCATGCGATGGCAGCCCGCGGAGGACGCGGCGGTGATCGGACCGGGCACGGCCAACGCCGGACGGCCCAGGCGGCGCGCCCACTTCACGGTGTTGCGGGCTCCACTGCGCAGACCCGCTTCCACCACGAGCACGCCGTCGGCCAATGCCGCGATCAGCCGGTTCCGGGCCAGGAAGTGATGTTTGTGAGCCGTTGTGCCGGGCGGATATTCGCTGATCACCGCACCGACGTCGGCGATCTCGGCGAGTAGTCGCTCGTGCTGGGCGGGATAGGGCCGGTCGACCCCGCAGGCCAGCACGGCAATCGTGGCGCCGCCCGCCACCAGCGCCGCGCGGTGCGCCGCCCCGTCGATGCCGAAGGCGGCTCCCGAGACTATCGTCCAGCCGCGACCGGCGAGTTCCCCGGCGATATCGGCGGTCGCGTGCTCGCCGTAGCCGCTGCTGCAGCGCGCTCCGACCACGGCCACCGCCTGATCCGTGGCGTCCAGCAGCGACAGCGGCCCTCGCGCCCAGAGCACCAGCGGCACCGCGGCGCCCGCGTCCCGCGCCGGGTCGAGCTGGCTCAGCCCGAGCATCCGCCAGGCGGGCCACTCCGGGTCGTCCGGGGTCACCACCCGCCCGCCCAGCCGCGCGACCGACTCCAGATCTCGCGCGGCACGGTCGATCCCCCGCCGCGCCTCGGTGGGCCCGCGCAGCGATTCCGGCAGATCGCACTCCCATACGGCCCGCGCCGCCTCCACGACGCCCACCTGCTCGATCAGCGCCGACAACGCCGCGCAGGGACCTCCCACCACCCGCGACAGATACACCCAGGCCAGCCGCCGCTCATCGGCATCGACCACGGATTCGCTCGCGCCACCACAGCAGACATCCGGCGCTGCGTCCCTGTCGAGATCGACCTCACCCGCAGTCATCCGTCTCCCCCTCCGACAACCGGCGATGCACTCCCTCGAACGCCGCCGCCCCTGATGCCCACCGAATCGACAGCGCCCGGCGGGCCAACCGCATTCGACGAGCGCCGGACGCGGGAGCACGCTCGCCGCGCAAGTCCGACACTCGGTCTCGCCGTAGCGCCCTCGAAATCTGTACGTGCACACTCGAATAGGCGCTGGTCGCAGTGGCCGGGACTATCCGCTCCGCGCGACGGAAACTCGCGGTATCGCCGCGACCCCGTCTTGCCGATCCCGCTCACGATGCACCTCGCTGCCGGAAGTTCAGCGCCTGCAACACATCCTGTGTGGACGGCACATCCCCACCTCGCAGGTCGCATACCGTCCAGGCCACACGAATCGCCCGGTCGGCGCCGCGTGCCGACATCCGCCCCTGTCGCAGGGCGTTCTCCACCGGGGCCAGCGACTCGCGGGGCAACCGGAATCGTTGACGCAGCACGTGTCCGGGGACCTCGGCGTTGGCGGCCCAGCCGTGACCGGACCAGCGCCGCGCGGCCGCCTGGCGGGCCACCTCGACGCGGCCCCGCACCACCTCACTGCTCTCGGCCTCCGACGAGGCGAAGGCGCCCGCCGCCTGGCCGTGCATCTGAACCCAGATGTCGATCCGATCCATCAGTGGCCCCGATAATTTGCCGAGGTAGCGCCGCCGCGCCAGGGGCGCGCAGATGCAGTCCACGTCCCGGGCGGGCGCACACGGGCACGGATTGGCGGCCAGGATGAGTTGGAAGCGCGCCGGGAAGCGGGCGACGCCGTCGCGGCGGGCGATGCGCACCTCGCCTTCCTCCAACGGGGTGCGCAGCGCCTCCAGCACCTTGGTGCCGACCTCGGCGCACTCGTCGAGAAACAGCACACCGCGATGGGCCCGGCTGACCGCGCCCGGCCGGGCGGAACCGGATCCGCCGCCCACCATCGAACTCACCGACGACGAATGGTGCGGCGCGACGAACGGCGGGGCGGTGATCAGGGGATGGCCGCCGGACAGCGTGCCCGCCACCGAGTGGATCGCCGTCACCTCGAGCGCCTCGGTCTCGCTCAGCGGCGGCAGCAGGGTCGGAAGGCGCTGTGCGAGCATGGTTTTCCCGATTCCGGGCGGCCCGGTGAGCAGCAGGTGATGGCCGCCCGCCGCGGCCACCTCCAGCGCCCAGCGCGCCTCGTCCTGCCCCACCACCTCGTTGAGGTCGCCACCGGCGCGGCCCGGCGGCGGCAGTATTCCGTCCGGTTCGCGCAGGGCGCCGTCGCCGCGCAGCCAATCGATGAGTTGCCGCAGCGTCGCCGCGCCGAGCACCGTGATCCCGTCCACGAGACCTGCCTCGGCCAACGTGCATTCCGGCACCACCACGGTCGACCGGCCCGCACCCCGCGCCGCCAGCACCGCGGGCAGGATGCCGCGCACCCGCCGCACGCGCCCGTCCAGCGCCAGCTCGCCCAGCAGCACGGCCCCGGCGAGCCGCGTCGACGGTATCGCGTCTCCCGCATCCAGCACCGCCACCGCCAGCGCGAGGTCGTAGACGCTGCCTATCTTCGGGAGGGTCGCGGGCGAGAGCGCCAGAATCACCCGGCCGTCGGGCCACTTCTCGCCGGAATTGGTCACCGCCGCCCGCACGCGGTCCCGGGACTCCTGCAGCGTGGTGTCCGGCCGCCCGACCAGGTGAACCGACGGCAGCCCTTGCCCGATATCGGCCTCGATCTCCACCAGTTGCCCGTCCACGCCGGTCACGGCGACCGAATGGGCCCGACCCAACGCCATCAGAACACCGCCCGCAGATGTTCGATAACCGGCTCACGATCGCGGACCAGCAGCACCGACACCACGTCGAAGCGCACCCGCAGCCACGGCCCCGCCTGTTCGTTGAGCCACAGCAGCGCCAACCGCCGGATGCGCTGCTGTTTGCGGAAGGTCACCGCCTCCGCGGGAACGCCGAACCCCAGACCCGAGCGGGTCTTCACCTCGACGAACGCGGTGACCTCCGCATCGCGGGCGATCAGGTCCAACTCGCCGTAGCGGCAGCGCCAGTTCCGTTCGACGATCTCCATCCCGACCTCGCGCAGGAACCGCGCGGCCAGCTCTTCCCCTTGCGCCCCGAGCGCCAGATTATGTGCCACCCGTCCAGCGTCACCGAAACCCCCACCCGCTCAACGACTCCGACCAGGGCGAACAAGAAGTCTGTTGATAACCGCCGCCCTGTGCAGAACCTACTCGGGCAGCCGCAGGTCCGGCTTCTCCAACTCTTCGATGTTCACATCCTTGAACGTGATCACCCGCACGTGTTTGACGAAGCGGGCCGGGCGGTACATATCCCACACCCACGCGTCCGACATGCGCACTTCGAAATACACCTCACCGTCGGCATTCTGCGGCCGCAGTTCGACGGAATTGGCGAGATAGAAGCGGCGCTCGGTCTCCACCACGTACGAGAACTGACCGACGATGTCCTTGTACTCGCGGTACAGCGAGAGCTCCATCTCGGTTTCGTATTTCTCGAGGTCCTCTGCACTCATCTGGTGGAATGTCCTCCTTCTCGCCACAATGCGTGTGCCGACATCATCTCGCATGGGCGGTGCCGGTAGCCACTCGCCTCGATTCGGGCATGTCCGGGTCGGCGATCACGCCCTCCGGATCGATCAGCGCCTCGGGTTCGATCAGTGCCTCCGGATCTATCGCCGATTCCGCACCCAGCACCGCGGCGTCGACCGTCTCGTCCCCCTCGACGTAGCCGTTGAGCCGCACGTTCCGCCAAGACCGGCGGTGTTCGCTGCTCGGCCCGAGCTCGCGCAGGGCCGCCAGGTGCTCGGGGGTGTTGTAGCCCTTGTGCGCGGCGAAGCCGTAGCCGGGCATCCGCTTGTCCAGATCCACCATCATGCGGTCGCGGGTCACCTTGGCCAGGATGCTGGCCGCCGCGATGCAGGCCGCGGACGCGTCGCCCCCGATCACCGGCAGCGACGGCACCGGTATGCCGGGCACCCGGAAACCGTCGGTAAGCACGTAGCCGGGATCCGCGCCCAGCCCCGCCACCGCCCGGCGCATCCCCTCGATATTCGCGACGTGAATGCCGATGGCGTCGATCTCCCACGCCGGGATCACCACCACCTGCCAGGCCAGCGCGCGGCGCTTGATGATCGGGAACAGCCGCTCCCGCGCCGCCTCGGTGAGCTTCTTCGAATCGTCCAGGTCGGCCAGCGAATCGTAGGCCTTGGGCGCGAGCAGGCAGGCCGCGACGACCAGCGGGCCCGCGCAGCACCCGCGCCCGGCCTCGTCGACCCCCGCCACGGGCCCCAGCCCGCTGCGGATCAGCGCCGCCTCCAGGGTGCGCAGGCCGCTCGCCTTGCGCATCACCACCCGGGGCGGCCAATCGCCGCTGCGCACAGCGATGGGTCGAATCCCTTTGCCGCCCTTACCCTTGCGGACGGCGCGCTGCTGGTTCCGCGCCACTGCTCCCACCATTCGATTATCCGCGCGTTCGATTCCCGGCTGCCACTCGGGTCAGTTCGTCTGGGGATCCTGCGACCGGATCGGCCCGATCCGGTTGGGCGGCCAGATCTTGAACACCGCCTTGCCGCGGATATCGTCGACGGGCACGGTGCCGGAGTATTCGTCGTCGACGTGCGCGCGGGAATCGGCGGATTCGTTGCGGTTGTCGCCCATCACCCACACGTTGCCGTCGGGCACCTTGACCGGCCCGAACTCCCGCCCCACCGGGTTGATCCGCAGCGTGCCCTGCACGTTCGTCGCGTAGGGCAGGCCGGGCTGATACGGGAAGTTGTAGTGCGCGTACGGCTCGTCGAGGGGCTTGCCGTCGACCAGCACCCGGCCCTGGGCATCGCAGCACTGCACGGTCTGACCGCCGGTCGCGACCACCCGCTTCACCAGATCGTTCTCGTCCGGGGGCACCAGGCCGAAGAACGAGAAGAAGTTCTGGACGCCGCGGACGACGACGTTGCTGGAGCGGTTGGAGCGGTAGGCCTTGTTCCAGGAATTACTGGGGCCTACGAACACCACCACATCGCCCGGCGAGGGGTCGCCGAAGTAGTAGCTGAGCTTCTCGACGTAGATGCGGTCGCCGGTGCACCCGGCACAACCGTGCAGCGTCGGCTCCATCGACTGGGACGGGATCACGTACGGACGGCCGATGAACGTCACCACCAGCGCGGCGATCACCGCGGCGATGACGATCAGGATCGGCAACTCCTGCCAGAAGGGGCGCTGCTTCTTCTGATTCTTGGCCCGCCGCCGCCTCGGCGTGGTTCCCCCCGCGCGTTCGTCATCCGCTCCGGATACCCGCACCGAGTCGATTTCGTCTGCCACGCCGAACAGCGTAGCCCGGCATGCCGAGTGCCCGCGCGCGGCCGCCCCGGCGCGGGAAAGGAAAAACCCCCGGCCGACCGGCCGGGGGTTCTACGAGCAGAGCGGCTGCCTCAGCGCTTTTCCTTGATCTTGGCGGCCTTGCCGCGCAGATCGCGCAGGTAGTACAGCTTCGCCCGGCGGACATCGCCGCGTGTCACGACATCGATGTGGTCGATGGTGGGGCTGTGCACCGGGAAGGTGCGCTCGACGCCGACACCGAAGGACACCTTGCGGACCGTGAAGGTCTCGCGGATGCCGCCACCCTGGCGCCGGATCACGGCGCCCTTGAAGACCTGGATGCGCTCCTTGTTTCCTTCGATGACCTTCACGTGCACGTTGATCGTGTCGCCCGGTCGGAAGTCGGGGACATCGGTGCGCAGCGACTTTTCATCGACGAAGTCGAGGGTGTTCATTTCCGTCCTTTTGGAAGTTCGCGTGAACAGAGGAACCTGGCGGCCTGCCGCTCGACCGGTTCGTGCTCCGGATATTGGGCGGTGCGCCGGGCTGAGGCGCCCAGGGCAACCCGGCTATTGTGCCAGACCACGCACCCGGACGGTTAATCGGGTTGCGCGCGGCTCAGTCGGCAACCTTCCGGCCCACCCACACCGGATGCGGCGGCGCGGGGGCAGCCACCACGGTACGCGCCAATTCCTCTTCGGTCGCGCGCCGCACATGCGCGACGTCCGGGCTCCCGGCGATCAAATCCTGCACGAAGATCTTGGCCCGGATCACCGGACGCCGATAGCGGCGTTCACGCCGGATGGCTCGCTGCATGAGCTTCGACCGGCCCGCGTACCGCCAGCGCGCCCAGGGTGCGCCGGGGCGGCTCAGCCGCAGCGCTCCGACCACCAGCAGCGGCAGGAAGAACATCCCGAACAGGCCCGTCCAGATCTTGCCCTTGGCGATGACGATCGCCGCCAGAGCCAGATTCACGACCGCGAACAGCGCGCCCAGAAGCTGCCCCGGCCGACTGCCGTCGTAGCGGATGTCGTTGACCTCCAGCAGCCACAGCGGATGAAAGCCGAGCAACAGCAGCCCCGTCACCGCCAGCGCGACGAACACCGCGTCGACCGAGGTGCGGCCCTGCTCCTCCCAGTACACGTCGCGCAGGTAGTAGATGAGCGCGAACTCGTCGAGCACCAGGGCCGCGCCGACACCGAACGCGGAGGCCAGCACGCTCACCGTGCCGACGCCGCTGCCGTACGACGCGACCAGCCCGATCCCGGACAGCAGCACCAGCACCACGCCGAACACCATGTGATGGATGTGCACGTCACCGGCGCGCAGGTTGCCCGGCCACCACCGCACCTGCTTGCGGATCAGTCGGACGCTCAGGCGGATCAGCAGGAAGCCGACGATGAAACCGAGCAGGAAGCACAGCAGCGGCAGACGCCCCTGCCCGATGACCGAGTCATCGAGCCACCGTCTGATACCTGCCATGTCCCAGTCGTCTCCGGAGTCGCTGCGGGATCGGTCCCGTCCCTGGATCCGGACGCCGAGACGTGCCGAACCCGCTGCCACATTGTGCCGGAACTACGTGACGACCTGCCGAACCGGACGCGACACGATCGGACGGGCGGCCACCCGGCGCGGGTGACTACCGATCGGAAGCGCCCCTTCTACTTGCCGAACCCGGCGCGGCGCAGCGCGTCCGCCATCGCGCCCGTGGGCTCGGGAGCGTTGCGGCGCTGCTGGTTTCGGCCCTGGTTACCGCGGCCTTGGTTACCGCGATTCTGGCCACCGCTCTGATTCCCGCGGTTCTGGCCACCACCCTGGTTACCGCTCTTCTGGCCGCCACCCTGGTTGCCGCGGTTCTGGCCGCCGCGGCCCTGCTGCCCCTGTGGGCGCTGGCCGCCCTTCTCCGGCTTGCCGGGCTCGTCGTCCAGCCGCAGGCTCAGGCCGATGCGCTGACGCGCCACGTCGACCTCGAGCACCTTGACCTTCACCACGTCGCCCGACTTCACTACCTCGCGCGGATCGCGGACGAAGGTATGCGACATCGCCGAGACGTGCACCAAGCCGTCCTGATGAACGCCGACGTCGACGAACGCGCCGAACGCGGCCACATTGGTGACCACGCCCTCGAGCACCATGCCGGGCTGCAGGTCGGCGACCTTCTCGACACCCGCGGCGAACTCCGCCGTCTTGAACTCGGGGCGCGGGTCGCGGCCGGGTTTCTCCAACTCGGCGATGATATCGGTGACGGTCGGAAGGCCGAAGGTGTCGTCGGTGAAATCGGCCGGGCGCAACGACTTCAGCACGCCGCTGTTGCCGATCACCTCCAGCACTCCGCGACCTGTGCTGTCGACGATGCGGCGCACCACCGGATAGGCCTCCGGGTGCACGGCGGAATTGTCCAGCGGGTCTTCTCCGTCGCGGATGCGCAGGAAGCCCGCGCACTGCTCGAAGGCCTTGGGCCCCAGCCGCGGGACCTCACGCAGCCCGCTGCGGTTGCGGAACGGGCCGTTCTGATCACGGTGCGCCACAATGGATTCCGCGACCGAGGCGGTGATGCCCGACACCCGCGACAGCAGCGGCACCGAGGCGGTGTTGACGTCGACACCGACCGCGTTCACCGCGTCCTCGACCACCGCGCCCAGCGAGCGGGCCAGCAGGGTCTCCGACACGTCGTGCTGGTACTGGCCGACGCCGATCGACTTGGGGTCGATCTTCACCAGTTCGGCCAGCGGATCCTGCAGGCGGCGGGCGATGGAGACCGCGCCGCGCAGCGACACGTCCAGCTCGGGCAGTTCCTGGGAGGCGTAGGCCGACGCCGAATACACCGAGGCGCCCGCCTCCGACACCACGATCTTGGTGGGCTTGTTCTCCGGGATCCGCGAGATCAGTTCGGCGGCAAGGGCATCGGTCTCGCGCGAGGCCGTGCCGTTGCCGATCGCGATCAGGTCGACGCCGAAGCGGGCGACGAGCGCACCGAGCACGGCGAGGGACTTCTCGGTCTGGCCCTGCGGCTTGTGCGGGTAGATGGTCTCGGTGGCCACGACCTTGCCGGTGCCGTCGACGACGGCCACCTTGACGCCTGTGCGGTAGCCCGGATCCAGCCCCATCGTGGTCCGAGTGCCCGCCGGCGCGGCCAGCAGCAGGTCGCGCAGGTTGGCGGCGAAGACGTCGACGGCATCCTTCTCCGCGGACTGCCGCAGCCGCATCCGGACATCGATGCCCAGGCTCACCAGCAGCTTGGTGCGCCAGGCCCAGCGCACCGTGTCCAGCAGCCAGGAGTCGGCCGGGCGGCCCTGCTCGGCGATGCCGAACTGCCGCGCGATGCGGCCCTCGTAGATCGTGCGCTCGCCCTCGGCGGGCTCCTCGGTATCGGGCTCGAGGTGCAGGGACAGCACCTCCTCCTTCTCCCCGCGCAGCAGCGCCAGGATCCGGTGCGAGGGCAGCTTCGTGAACGGCTCGCTGAAATCGAAGTAGTCGGAGAACTTGGCGCCCGCCTCCTCCTTACCGGCACGAACCCGGGAGGTGACCTGCCCGCGGGACCACATCAGCTCGCGCAGCTCGCCCACCAGGTCGGCGTCCTCGGCGAAGCGTTCCACCAGGATGGCGCGGGCGCCGTCGAGCTGTTCGGCGTCGTACTGCGCGGGGTCGGTGGTGGGGTCGCCCAGCAGCGCGTCCGCGACCGGCTCGTGCCCGGCCTCGCGGGCGATCTGCGCCTTGGTGCGGCGCTTGGGCTTGTATGGCAGGTAGATGTCCTCGAGACGGGCCTTGGTCTCGGCCAGCATGATCTGCCGCTGCAGCGCCTCGTCCAATTTGCCCTGACCGCGAATGGATTCCAGGATCGATGCCCGGCGCTCGTCCAGCTCGCGCAGGTAGTGCAGCCGCTCCTCCAACTGCCGCAGTTGCGCATCGTCGAGCGCGCCGGTGACCTCCTTGCGGTAGCGCGCGATGAACGGCACCGTGGACCCGCCGTCGAGCAGCTCGACGGCGGCGCGCACCTGCTCGTCGCGCACGC
This sequence comes from Nocardia thraciensis, assembly GCF_054782435.1. Classification (NCBI taxonomy): domain Bacteria; kingdom Bacillati; phylum Actinomycetota; class Actinomycetes; order Mycobacteriales; family Nocardiaceae; genus Nocardia; species Nocardia thraciensis. The sequence continues at coordinate 261,545 of NZ_BAAGSM010000026.1, read as the reverse complement.
TCAGCTCATCGGCGATGCGACTGCTGACGCTGGCTAGGCGGACGGTCCCGACGACCGGCGGATCGGCCGAGACGGAACCGGCGGCGTCGGTGCTGGGTGCTGCGCTGACGGATTCTGGGGCTGTCGTCACGCCCGCAGACACTACCGTCGCACTCCGACAGCGAGCCAGAGTGCCGCACCGCGAGTACCTTCGACCACATCCTGTTCCGCTCGCCGCACCCGCCTCAGCAGCGACAACGGGTGCGAATCGGGACCAGCGCGGATCATGCCGAGCGGGCCGACGCGGCAGGACGATCCGCACGATGCGGTCCCGGGTCAGCGCCGAATCGCACGGCGCCGGACCGGCTTCGCCAGCGGCGGACAGAGGCCGAGAACGACGGGGCAGCACGCCGGGACGAGGGCGAGTAGCAGGCGGGACGGTCGTGAACCGAGGGCTACTCGTTGTCCGGTAGTAGGTCGGGGCGGCGGGTACGGGTGCGGGACAGGGATTGGGAGTGGCGCCAGGCGTCTATGCGGGCGTGGTTGCCGGACAGGAGGATTTCGGGCACGTCGAGGCCGCGCCAGCTGACCGGGCGGGTGTAGCTGGGGCCCTCGAGCAGCCCGTCGGAGAACGAATCCTGTTGGTGGGACTGCTGATTGCCGAGAACGCCGGGGATGAGGCGGACCACGGCCTCGGTGATCACGAGCACGGCCGCCTCGCCGCCGATCAGCACGTAGTCGCCGATGCTGACCTCCTCGACGCGCACCCGCCGGGCAGCGTCATCGAATACGCGTTGATCGATACCCTCGTAGCGGCCGCAGGCGAACACGAGATGCCGCTCTCCGGACCACCGTTGGGCAGTGGCCTGGGTGAACGGCACGCCCGCCGGGGTCGGCACCACGAGCAGCGCATCGTCGGGACACACCTCGTCGAGCGCGTCGCCCCACACGGTCGGCTTCATGACCATGCCGGGCCCGCCGCCGTAGGGAGCGTCGTCGACGGCTTGGTGCACATCGTGGGTCCACCGGCGCAGGTTGTGCACGCCGAGTTCCACGATTCCCTTGTCGATCGCTCTGCCCAGCAAGGCGGTTCGCATGGGCTCTAGATACTCGGGAAAAATCGTGACGACATCGAGGCGAAGCGCGGCACGCGGCGCGGCGGGTTCGTCGACGCTACGCATCGCTCACTCCTCGTCGAGCAGACCCTCGGGCGGATCGACGACGATCACGCCCTCGGCGATCGAGACGGTCGGCACGATCGCGGTGACGAACGGGATGAGGATCTCGCGCCCGGCGGCGCCCCCGGCGCCCTCGGCCGCGCGCACCGAAAGCAGCTCTCCCGCAGCGGAATGCAGCACCTCGGCGACCTCGCCGATGACGGTGCCGTCGGCGAGCCGCACGGTGAGCCCCTCGAGCTCGTGGTCGTAGAACTCGTCCGGATCCTCCGACGGCGGCAGATCGGCGCTGTCGACCACGAAGAGCGTGCCGCGCAACGCATCCGCTGCCTCGCGATCCGAAATACCTTGCAGGCGTACGAGAAGTCGGCCCGAGTGTTCCCGGACCGACTCCACCGTGTACTCCTGCGTCACCTTCGCCCGAGGCATGCGCCCGCGCAGTACCGCACCGGCCGCGAACCTCAGCTCGGGCTCATCGGTGCGGACCTCGACCACGAGTTCACCGCGCACCCCGTGCGATTTGACGATCCGCCCGACGACCAGTTCCATCTACTGGTCGGTGTCGACCACGTCGACCCGGATCCCCCGGCCGCCGATACCGGCGACGAGGGTGCGCAGCGCGGTCGCGGTGCGACCACCGCGACCGATTACCTTGCCCAGATCGTCCGGGTGCACGTGCACCTCGACGGTGCGCCCGCGGCGGCTGGTGATCAGCTCGACGCTGACGTCATCGGGATTGGCGACGATGCCGCGCACCAGGTGCTCGACAGCATCGGCGACGACTGCGCTCATTACTCGGCGGCCTCGGCCTTCTCAGCGGACTCGGCGTCGTCGGCCTTCTTCGACGCCTTCTTCTTCGGCGTGGTGGCCTCGGCGACCGGCTCGCTGTCGGCGGCGGCCAGCGCGGCGTTGAACAGATCCAGCTTCGACGGCTTGGCCGCCTTGGTCTTCAGGGTGCCCTCGGCGCCCGGCAGGCCCTTGAACTTCTGCCAGTCGCCGGTGACCTCGAGGATGCGCTTGACCGGCTCGGTCGGCTGCGCGCCCACGCCCAGCCAGTACTGCACGCGCTCGGAGTTCACCTCGATCAGCGAGGGCTCCTCCTTGGGGTGGTACTTGCCGACGCTCTCGATCGCGCGGCCGTCGCGGCGGGTGCGCGCGTCGGCGACGACGATGCGGTACTGCGGGTTGCGGATCTTCCCGAGCCGGGTGAGCTTGATCTTGACAGCCATGGCTGTTGCCTTTCGGTGGTGGCCGCCGTGAGACGGCCGGTTGGTCACGGCGCAATTCAGCGACCCGCACGGATGCGGGCCCGGTTTTGCGTAGAGTGTGTGACCGCCGCGCGGTACGTAACCGGAGACGGGCTGACACTGTCCCGACGCGGAGTCGCAGGACTCCGACGAGGACGGTCGTCCATTCTGCCAGAGCTGTGCGCCACCGGTGAAATCGCCCCGGAATCAGCGCCGGTCCATCACACCGGTATCCGGCCGGATCGAAGTCCCGACCGACCGGAACCGGGCCTCGACCGCGGAGCCGCCGGACCGCCCGGCCGTTCGATGCGCCGCTGCGCAGGAGCCGGCACCGTCTACCTCGCCGCGGCATACACCTCTTGGCGGTACTCGGTCTCGCCGAAACGATAGCCCCGGAATTTCGCTGGCATGCCGTCCGGCAACTCGACAATCCACGGATACGGGATCCGGGCACCGGCATAAGCCCGCGATCTTGGTATCTCGTTCGGCATGGCTATTTGCCGGGCGACCGCACCTCGGCAGCGAGCAGGACGTGCGGCAAGTGCCCGTTGGACGCTACCGATGCCCGGTGACCGGGTCGCGGCGGTTGTGGACGCGGCCGCGCAGCACCACGAAGGTCGGGGCGGCGAGCACGTGCGGGCCGGATCGCGGGTCTTCTTCGTACACGACGAAATCGGCGGGGGCGCCGGGGGCTATGCCGGGGCGGCCCAGCCATTCGCGGGCCTTCCAGGAGGCCGCGCCGAGCGCCTCGTCGGGGGTCAGGCCCGCGCCGGACAGGGCGTGGATCTCGTCGGCGATGCGGCCGTGGCGGATCGAGCCGCCCGCGTCGGTGCCGGTGTAGATCGGGACGCCCGCGGCGTGGGCGTCGGCGACGGTGTTGCGGACGCGGCGATGCAGGTCGCGCATGTGGGCCGCGTAGGTTGGGAACTTCGTTGCGCTGTCGGCGATTTCGGGGAACGTGTCGATGTTGACCAGCGTCGGCACGAGGGCGGTGCCGTGGTGCGCCATCATCTCGATGGTCTCGTCGGTCAGCCCGGTGCCGTGTTCGATGCAGTCGATTCCGGCGCCGAGCAGGCCGGGCAGGGCGTCCTCGCCGAAGACGTGCGCGGTGACGCGGGCGCCCTCGCGATGGGCGGCGTCGATCGCCTCCTTCAGCACGGCATCGCTCCACAGGGGCGCCAGGTCCCCCACCGACCGGTCGATCCAGTCGCCGACGATCTTCACCCAGCCGTCGCCGAGCCGGGCCTGTTCGGCGACGATCTCGGGCAGGTCGCGCTCGTCGTCGAGTTCGATGCCCAGCTCGCGGATGTAGCGCTTGGGCCGGGCGATGTGCCGCCCGGCGCGGATGATCCTCGGCAGGTCCTCGCGCTCGTCGATGAACCGGGTATCGATGGGTGAACCGGCATCGCGCAGCAGCAGCGCCCCGGCGTCGCGCTCGATCTCGGCCTGCGCGACCGCCCCCTCGCGATCCTCGTGTCCCCCGCCGTACCGAATCCCGACATGGCAGTGCGCATCGACCAGACCGGGCACGATCCACCCACTGCCGCACAGGGTTTCGGCATCGCGCACGGCTTCGAAGGAGATCACCCCGTCGCACACCCACAGATCGCGCACCTCGTCGCCGGGCAGAACCACTCCCCGCAGATGCAGTCGCATATCGCCTCCCGTTCTCACGGTTCCCCGTACACCCGGCACCATTTTCCCGGCACGCCCCACACCACGTTCCCCGTACACCCGGCACTATGTTCCCGGCACGCCCCACACCACTTTCCCGGCATGTTTTTGGCCGGGATCTGTTCCCCCGTGTGAGATTCCGGCCAAATGCACGCCGGAATCAGGTGGTGGATCATCCGTGACGGGACTAGTTCTTGGGGAAGTTCAGCTTCGAGAGGTCGATGCCCTCGAGGCCGGGCGGGAGTTCGTCGGCCCCGGAGGGCATGTTCGAGAGGTCCGGCATGCCCGCGGGCATGCCGCCCGGCAGCCCCGGCATGCCAGGGAACCCGCCGCGCATCTTCGGCGGCGTCGGCCCGCGTCCGCCCTTCTTGCCCTTCTTCCCCTTCTTGCCCTTGGCATTTCGGCGGCCGCCGCCGGGCATGCCCATCTGGCGGCCCATCTGCGCCATCATCTTGCGGGCCTCGAAGAAGCGGTCGACCAGTTGGTTGACGTCGGTGACGGTGACGCCCGAGCCGTTGGCGATGCGCAGGCGGCGGGAGGCGTTGATGATCTTGGGATTGGCCCGCTCGGCCGGTGTCATGCCGCGAATGATGGCCTGCACCCGGTCCAGCTGTTTGTCGTCGACCTGGGCCAGCGCGTCCTTCATCTGACCGGCGCCGGGCAGCATGCCCAGCAGGTTGCCGATCGGGCCCATCTTGCGGATGGCCATCATCTGCTCGAGGAAATCCTCGAGGGTCAGCTCGCCGGAGCCGATCTTGCGCGCGGCCTCCTCGGCCTGCTGCTGGTCGTAGACCTGCTCGGCCTGCTCGATCAGCGTGAGCAGGTCGCCCATGCCGAGGATGCGGCTGGACATGCGGTCCGGGTGGAAGACGTCGAAGTCCTCGAGCTTCTCACCGGTGGAGGCGAACAGGATCGGCTCGCCGGTCACCTCGCGCACCGACAGCGCGGCGCCGCCGCGGGCGTCGCCGTCCAGCTTGGTGAGCACCACGCCGGTGAAGCCCACACCGTCGCGGAACGCCTCGGCCGTGGTGACGGCGTCCTGGCCGACCATGGCGTCGAGCACGAACAGGGTCTCGTCCGGCTGCACCGCGTCGCGGATGCCCGCGGCCTGGCGCATCAGCTCCTCATCGATACCCAGCCGACCGGCGGTGTCGACGATGACCACGTCGTAGTGCTTCTGCCGCGCCTCCTCGACGCCGGCGCGCGCCACGTCGATGGGATCGGAAGCGGTGATGCCCAGCGGATTCTCACCGCCGCCGATCGAGGTGCCCGGGTGCGGCGCGAAGACCTGCGCGCCCGCGCGCTCGCCCACCACCTGCAGCTGTGTGACGGCGCCCGGCCGCTGCAGGTCACAGGCCACCAGCAGCGGCGTATGCCCTTGCCCCTTCAGCCATTTCGCGAGCTTGCCCGCCAGCGTCGTCTTACCGGAACCCTGCAGACCGGCGAGCATGACCACCGTCGGCGGGGTCTTGGCGAATCGCAGCCGCCGCGTCTCGCCGCCGAGAATCCCGACCAGTTCCTCGTTGACGATCTTGACGACCTGCTGCGCCGGATTCAGCGCCGCCGAGACCTCCGCGCCCTTGGCACGTTCCTTGATCTTGGCGATGAACTGCCGGACCACGGGCAGCGCGACGTCGGCCTCGAGGAGGGCCAGGCGGATCTCGCGCGCGGTCGCGTCGATATCGGCCGGTGACAGACGCCCCTTACCACGCAGATCACTGAGGGCACCGGTCAACCGGTCGGACAGGGATTCGAACACCGATCGCGCTCCTGGTATCTCGACGGACGTCACTCGACATACCAGGGTATCGGGATCCGGAATCACAAAGCTCGTCGCCCCGCACGCCGGAATTACGGGGGATTACTCCAGCGAGCGCCGCCGCGGCCGCGGGGCCTGCCGGATGTCGTGCTCCTCCGACGCCACCATATACAGCGCCTCGCGCGCGGTGAGTCCCAGCTCCAGCGCCATATTGTCGAGCATCGCCCATTCGGCCGCGCTGGGGTCGTGATCGGTGACGGTGGACGCGATAGTCATGGCCGTCACCGCCTGCTGCCCGGTGAGCGTACGGCCCGGTAGCCAGGACACCACCCAGCGGTCTCCGCCGACGCAGCGCGCGATGTGCCGGGTCATATCGCTGGTCATCATCGACGCGGATACGACTTCAATAGCCACCGACCTGCTCCCCTCATGCTTCACAACAGCCAAAGACAGGTACTGCGACAGCCCAGAGCGATGAACCCTCAAACGGTTCCGATACTAGAGTGGCTTGCATCACACCCGACACAGGTTGTCGCGATTCGCACGCAACAATCTGGTTAACCAGCAAACACCCGGTTTGCCAGCAAATTCACTCACGGGGCGAGCGATCAGTAAATCGCGCCGGACTCGGCGCCGGTGTCCGTTTCGGCCGGTTTCTTCGGTTCCGGTCGGGGAACCACCGCGAGCACCGCGGCCTCGATCTCGGCACGCCGCGCGGCCGTATCCGCATCGCCGAGATCGACGCAGAACACGTCCACCACGGCCGAGCCCATGGTGACCACTTTCGCCCACAGCACGTCGACCCCCGCGCCCGCCAGCGCGGCGGCCAACCTGCTGAGCAGGCCGATCCGGTCCTCGGCGCGCAGCTGCAGCAGCACCTGGCCGGGCGCACCGGATTCCGTCCAGATCAGCCGCGGACGAGACCGCGCGTACGGGCTCGACCGCGCACCGGCGTCGCGCTCCTTCTTCGCCAGCACCGCCGCCAGGTTCAGATCGCCCTTGACCGCACGAATCAGCTCCTGGCGCAGCAGCCCGGCATCCGGCGGATCGCCGAACATCGGCGTCACCACGAACCGGTCGATCGCCGCGGCCCCGGAACCGGCCAGGTCCGCCGACAGCACCCGCAGCGAATGCAGCGCCAGCACCCCGGCGGCGTCGGACAGCAGGCCCGGCGTATCGGGCGCGATAACGGTCACGACGTGGGTATAGCGCCCCTCGCCGGGCGCCAGCTCGACATGCACGCCACCCGCCTTCGCCTTCTCCAGCAGTTCGTCGGAGATCGGATCCTGTTGCGGCAGCGGCTCACCGGCCACCATCAGGCGGCAGCGGCGCACCAGCTCGCCGATCAGCGAGGCCTTCCAGTCGCCCCAGACGCCCGGGCCGGTGGCCAGCGAGTCCGCCTCGGCGAGCGTGTGCAGCAACTCCAGCAGTTGCGGGTCGCCGTCGAGCGCGTCGACGACCATCCGCACGGTCTTCGGATCGTCGAGGTCTCGCCGGGTCGCCGTATCGGGCAGCAGCAGATGGTGGCGGACGATCGCCGACAGCGCGCGCCCGTCCGCGGGCCACAGTCCCATCCTGCGGCCGATCTGCGTGGCCAGTTCGGCGCCGACCACGCTGTGGTCCTCGGGGCGGCCCTTGCCGATGTCGTGCAGCAGCGCACCCAGCAGCAGCAGGTCGGGACGCGACACCCGGGTGCTCAGGCCGCTGGCGTAGGCGACCGTCTCCACCAGGTGCCGATCCACCGTCCAGGTGTGCTGCGGATCGCGCGGCGGCAGATCGCGCACCGCGCCCCATTCCGGAAACAGCCTGCCCCACAGCCCCGTTCGGTCCAGCGCCTCCACCGCGTCCACCGTGCCCCGGCCCGCGCCGAGCAGCACGAGCAGATCGTTGAGCGCCTCCCGCGGCCACGGCTCGCGCAGTTCCGGCGCGTCCTCGGAGAGCCGGTTGAGCGTCGTCGCGGCCATCGGCAGACCCGTCTGCGCCGAGGCCGCGGCCACCCGCAGGATCAGGCCCGGATCCTTCTGCGGGCGGGCATCGCGCGCGAGCACCACCTCACCGGCGTGTTCGACCACCCCCTCATCGAGTGGTCGGCGCACCGGCACGCGGCGCAGCCGGGCCAGGCCACGCCGCGGCAGCGCGTTGCCCGCGGTCCGCAATCCGACGTCGACCGAATAGCCGACCGTGCGCGCCGCGTCGCTGAGCGTGCGCGCGAGGTCGAACCGGTCGCCGATGCGCAGGGCGGCGCCGATCTCGTCGGCGTCCTGGGCGCGCAGCTGATCGCGGGAGCGGCGGGCGACGCGATGCAGCTCCGTGCGCACATCCAGCAGTCGGCGATGCGCGTGTTTCAGGCCGCCGCCGGGCACGTCCGGGCAGAGCCCCGGCATGGCGTCGGTCAGCTGGGCGATGGCGAGGGCGTCCAGCAGCTGAATATCGCGCAGCCCGCCGCGGCCGTTCTTGAGGTCGGGTTCGGCGCGGTGGGCGATCTCGCCACCGCGCTTCCACCGGGCCTGCGCCTGCTCCACCAGTTCGCCGAAGCGGGAGCGGATTCCGGTGCGCCACTCGCGGCGCACCCCGCCGATCAGCAGGTTGCTCAGCTCCTCGTCACCCACGATGTGGCGGGCCTCGAGCATGCCGAGCGCGGCGGTGAGATCGTCGGAGGCCACGCGCAGCGCCTGCGGGACCGTGCGCACGCTGTGGTCGAGTTTGATGTGGGCATCCCAGAGCGGATACCAGAGCCGGTCGGCGACCTCGGCCACCCGCCCGAGGTCCACGTCGTCGTGCAGCAGCACCAGGTCCAGATCGGAGTAGGGCAGCATCTCCCGGCGGCCCAACCCGCCGACCGCGATCACCGCCAGGCCGCTGTCGCGGGTGATGCCCAGCTCGGCCCCCTTGCCGGTGAGCCACAGGTCGTGCAGGTCGACCAGGGCTTGGCGCAGCGATTCGGCGTCCAGACGCGGATGGCGGGTGTCGCCGCCGTCGAGCAGTTGCTCGCGAGCCCGCACCAGATCCGTTGCGCCGCCCGAAACTTCGTCTCTCGCCTGGAAACCCACAACCACCACCCATTCCGTGTCCTGCGCACCCGGCGTGCGGGACGTGCATCCGTCCGGTCCCGGGGGAACCGGTCCGCATGCGGGCGGCCCCGCCCCGGCTGCCGTCCGGCCGGTGCGGGGCCGCCGCGCGTTACTGCGTGCTGCGGCGGGAGCCGTATGCCCGCCGACGTCGATGTCGGCGGGAGCGGGCCCGCCCTGGCAGCGCTGACTGCCCAGCCCGATACTCCCGCCGGATCATCGTGTTCTTACAGAGCGTCGGCGCCGCGCTCGCCGGTGCGGACCCGGATCACCGAGTCGACCGGGCTCACCCAGACCTTGCCGTCGCCGATCTTGCCGGTGCGGGCCGCCTCGACGATCACTTCGACGACCTTCTCGACGGAGGCATCGTCCACGACGACCTCGACACGAACCTTCGGCACGAAGTCGACGGAGTACTCGGCGCCGCGGTAGACCTCGGTGTGGCCCTTCTGCCGCCCATAGCCCTGCACCTCGCTGACGGTCATGCCCAGCACGCCTGCCTGCTCCAACCCGCTCTTGACGTCCTCGAGCGTGAACGGTTTGACGATTGCAGTGATCAGTTTCATTGCGTCATGCCTCCTTGACGGCGGTACGTGCCGTGCCACCCACAGCAGCGAAATCGTATGCCGTTTCCGCGTGCTCCGACTCGTCCATCCCCTGGAATTCGGCTTCTTCGTCGGCGCGCAGGCCGATGGTGAACTTGATCGCCAGCGCGATGATCGCCGTCACCACGCCGGAGAAGATCAGCACCGCGAAGGCGCCGACGGCCTGCTTGCCCAACTGGTCGAAGCCGCCGCCGTAGAACAGGCCCTCGACCGCGGCGGGCGCCTCCGAGGTGGCCACCAGGCCCACCATCAGGGTGCCGACCAGGCCGCCGACCAAGTGCACGCCGACCACGTCGAGCGAGTCGTCGAAGCCGAACTTGAACTTCAGACCGACGGCCAGGGCGCACAGCGCGCCCGCGACGACGCCGATGGCGAGCGCGCCGACGACGTTCACCGAGGAGCACGAGGGGGTGATCGCGACCAGACCGGCCACGATGCCCGACGCCGCGCCCAGCGAGGTGGGCTTGCCGTCACGGAACTTCTCCACCAGCAGCCAGGCGAGCATGGCGGCCGCGGTGCCGATGGTGGTGGTGACGAAGGTGGCGCCCGCGATGCCGTTCGCGGCGGTGGCCGAACCGGCGTTGAAGCCGTACCAGCCGAACCACAGCAGTCCGGCGCCGAGCATCACGAACGGCAGGTTGTGCGGGCGCATCGGGGTCTTGGGCCAGCCCTTGCGCTTGCCGAGGACGATCGCCAGCACCAGGCCCGCGATACCGGCGTTGATGTGCACCGCCGTGCCGCCCGCGAAGTCGATCGCCTTCAGCTTGTTGGCGATCCAGCCTCCGGACTCACCGGTGATGCCGTCGAAGGAGAACACCCAGTGCGACACCGGGAAGTAGACGACCGTGGCCCACACGCCCGCGAACAGCAGCCAGGAGCCGAACTTCAGGCGGTCGGCGACCGCACCCGAGATGAGAGCGACGGTGATGATCGCGAACATCAGCTGGAACGCCACGAACACCGACAGGGGGATGGTCCCCGCCAGCGGCACGGCGGCAGGGGCGGCCGGATCGGTGGTGGCCAGATAGCTGCCACCGAAGACCGACTTCAGGCCGAAGTACTGCGTCGGGTCGCCGAACAGGCTGCCCTTGTCGTCGCCGAAGGCCATCGAGAAGCCGTATAGCGACCATAGGACTGTGATCAGGCCCATCGCGCTGATACTCATCATGATCATGTTGAGCACGTTCTTGCCGCGCACCATGCCGCCATAGAAAAACGCCAGGCCTGGCGTCATGAGCAGCACGAGTGCCGAGCTGGCCAGCATCCATGCGGTGTCCCCGGTGTTGGGTTCACCGATTACGGGAAACGCCACCTTGTTCCTCCTCATCTCGGGCCCGTCCGAATACGGCAAACGAGCCTGACAAGAAGGTTCCTCAGTCGGTGTTTCCGCCGTGGCGCGGCGATGTTTCCGCTGGGTGAACGGATGAACGTACATTGTTGCCATCACGTTTCGTGATGTTCGCCACGGCCAGGACCTCGTTGCGATGACCTCTCGCCCGCCCGTCAATCCATTCCCAACGAGCTGAAGGCTCGTGTCGGAAACGAGGCTCGTGCCCGGATATGAGGTGCGGGTTCAGCCGAGGAGGGCGTCGACGAAGGCGCCAGGTTCGAACGGGGCCAGGTCGTCGGCGCCCTCGCCGAGGCCGACCAGCTTCACCGGCACACCCAGCTCGTGCTGCACTTGGAAGACGATGCCGCCCTTGGCCGTTCCGTCGAGCTTGGTCAGCACCACGCCGGTGATGTCGACGACCTCCGCGAACACCCGCGCCTGGGTGAGTCCGTTCTGGCCGACCGTCGCGTCGAGTACCAGCAGCACCTCGTCGACCGCGGCCTTCTTCTCCACCACCCGCTTGACCTTGCCCAGTTCGTCCATCAGGCCGGTCTTGGTGTGCAGGCGACCGGCGGTGTCCACCAGCACCGCGTCCACGCCGTGGGTGATGCCGGCGCTGACCGCGTCGAAGGCGACCGACGCCGGGTCGGCGCCCTCGCGGCCGCGCACGGTCTCGGCGCCGACCCGCTCGCCCCAGGTCTGCAACTGGTCGGCGGCGGCGGCGCGGAAGGTGTCGGCGGCGCCGAGCAGGACCCGGCGGCCGTCGGCGACCAGCACCCGCGCCAGCTTGCCGGTGGTCGTGGTCTTACCGGTGCCGTTCACGCCGACCACCAGCAGGATCGACGGGTGGTCGTCGTGCGGGAGCGCCCGGATAGAACGATTCAGCTCCGGGCGCAGGGCCTCGACGAGGACGTCGCGCAACACTTGGCGGGCCTGCTCGTCGGTGCGGACGCTGCGCGAGGCCATCTCCTCGCGCAGCCGCCGCACGATCGTGGCGGTACTGGCCGTACCGAGATCGGCCATGACCAGGGTGTCCTCGATCTCCTCCCAGGAGTCCTCATCGAGGTCGCCGCCGCCGAGCAGGCCGAGCAGGCTCTTGCCGACCGCGTTCTGGGAGCGCGACAGTCGCCCGCGCAGCTTGGTCAGCCGACCGGCGGTGGGCTCGATCTCCTCGATCTCGGGTGCGGGCGCGGCGGTGTCACCCGCGACGCCGTCCGTGGTCGGATCGCCGGCTGCTCCGTCGGCGATCTCCTCTCCGACGACCTCCTCCTCGAGCGCCGCCTCGGCGGTGGGCTCCGGCAACCGGACGTCGGTGATGGTGCGGCGCGCAGAATCGCGCGGGATGGCGGCATCGTCGCCGATGTGCGGCTGGCCCTCATCGTCGGTCCGTTCCAGCGGGACCGGCGCTGGTTCTTCCGTCTCCGCAACGCCCGCTCCGGCGCCGCCCTGACTGAAGCTGAATCCCCCGGCCGCCTTGTACCCGCCCGACTTGTCGGTCAGCTCCTTCTCGGGAGCGGACGGGGTCAGCGTCACCCGGCGGCGTTTGTACAGGACAAATCCGGAAACGAACGCCACCAGCAGCACGGCGGCGATCGCGGCGATCAGAATCCAAGCTTGCGCAGTCACGCCCCCATCCTTTCAGAACGCCGGGTGACACCCTTGGGGCGGCGGGGGCGCGTCGCGCGGCTACACCGGATCGATTCGGGGCAAGGCCGTGTTCGTGCCCGAGACCCGGTTCGGCTGAGGCTCACCCGAGCCGCGTGTAGTTTGCGGCCTCCGAGGCGTCGGCGTCCGTCGTGAGGAACGCGGCCAGCATCTCCTCGGCGAGTGCGGGGGAGGTCAGGCGCAGGCCCAGAGCCAGCACGTTGGCGTCGTTCCACTTGCGGGCGCCCTCGGCGGTGCCCCGATCGGTGCACAGCGCGGCCCGCACACCGGCGACCTTGTTCGCCGCGATCGAGACGCCCGTGCCGGTCCAGCAGCACACCACCCCGCGGTCGGCGGCTCCCCGCGCGACCGCCTCGCCCACCCCGCTGCCGACCTCGGGCCAGGCGATGTCCTCGCCGACCACCACCAGCTCGTGCCCCTGGGCGGTGAGCCAATCCTTCATATAGCGCGTCAGATCCGTGGATTCGTCGGTACCGAAGGCGATCCGCATACTTCGAGAGTACGGTTGCCACACGCCCTTAACACACCGCGAGGTTATTGAGTGCTAGGACACGCCGCTCGGGACGATCGATGACCCCATCAGCTACCGACCGGTCTGCCCGTCCTCGCACCACGCGGCGGAAGGCGCGGCGAATCCGACAGCTAGACAATAGGATCGGCGGCGTGACCGATCGAAATGTGCTTGGGGGACCGCTGGAGGAGTGTGGCACCGATCCTCTCACCGGCTTCTACCGGGACGGGTGCTGCAGCACCGGCCCGGAGGATCTGGGCAGCCACACGGTGTGCACTGTCGTGACCCAGGACTTCCTGGAGCACCAGAAGTCGATCGGCAACGACCTGATCACCGCGCGCCCGGAGAACAACTTCCCCGGCCTGCAGCCCGGCGACCGCTGGTGTGTCGTCGCGGTGCGCTGGCTGCACGCCCATGAGGACGGCGTCGCGGCGCCGGTCGTGCTGGCCGCCACGCATGAGAACGCGCTCGAGGTCGTCCCGATGGACACGCTGCGCAAGTACGCCGTCGACGTCCCCGATGACGTCAGCGATCTCCTCTGAACCACCCATAGCGGCAATGCCGCCGAATACGTACCCAGCGCCGGTGCCGCGAAAGCGACACCGGCGCCTCGTTTGTGGTGCCGCGTACCGACCGCGATCAGGGATACAACCGGCCCAGGTAATCGTGGTAGAGCACGACGAAACCCTCGTCGTCGACATCGATGTCGGCCTGGTACTCCCCCGAACTGAACCGCACGGTGCGCCCACCACGGGGTTCGTACCTTTGCCCGGACCGAGCGGCGGACAGTTCGGGGACGGTGACGAACTGCATCGTGTAGTCGCGTGGCGCGGCGCCCTCGGCCAGCAGCCGGTCCCGGACGACGGGCAGCGTGTTGAAGAATGCCGAATGCTGGAGGTCGAAATAGTCGGCGCCATCCAGCCGGTGGCGGACCGGGCCGTCTCCGATGTCGACGGTCAGCTCCGACCCGTCGAGTTCCCAACGCAATTCGTACACCAGGCCCAGCTGCGTGCCGCGCGCCCGGTCCAGGCTCTCGACGTGGACGATCTCCATCCGCGGCTCATCGAGCCCTTGCCACACGAAAGTTCGCACGCGAGGAGCATAGCGACGCACCGGGCTTCGGCGCACCGGTGTTGTTCCGGCACCTGCTGCCCGGCGTCGGTGGGCCCGCTGGACGCCGGTCGTCGGATTCACGTCGTGGTGCGCGATGCGGAATCGGCCGCCGCGCAGGGCGTCCGGGCCGTGTTCGCCATTCCGCCCGCTCCGTTCGGCGCGTGCGACCGGACAACGAGACCTCGTTGTCTCCGATATCGCCTCATTGGGCTCGTGAATACACCAGCCCGGTCGCGAGCGTAAGACCCTGCCGTACAACGTCAGAATCAGGCTGGCGTCGAATCCCGGTCAACCACCTGACGGGGTCGGTGTGCAGTCCGGCTGGAACGGATAGCACGTACGGCGGGACGTGGTGGGTGGCTGGGCGGGGTCTATCGCCGGATCGGAGACACGGACCGTGGGGGCGGTCGGCGAGGACGGGGCCTTGGAGCCCACGAAGATGAGCGCGACGAGCACAATCAGGCTGAACACGACCAGTCCACCCAGCACCAGCACCGGCGCGATCCCGGCCACCGCCATGAGGGGTATCCGTCGCACACGCCCGCGCGGCGGGCGCATGGGCCGGACATCCCCGTACCGCCTCATCGCGCCGTAGTCCATCGTGGGACGCCCGCCCAGCCGCGACCCGCGCCCACTGGGCACCCGCCTGCTGTGCGCCCGAACGTACCTGGCACCCCGCATATGATCCCGCACCCGCCGCGCCATACCGCGAGTATCGCAGCCGACACCCACGACCACGCGAATACATTGCACTACGCCCGGTTTCGCACCAGGCATCCCCCGACGAGGAGGGCGGCCACGCCTCCTGCCCGTAATCCCGGTCCCACGGCGATCATCAGGTACCGCTCCAACCCCGCCGCGGCCATCGCACGAGCCGCGCCCACAACGCTGTCGCCATACCGCACACTTACCCCGTCGTCATAAGAGCCGAGTTGATGCGATGCAGTGATCGCTGTCCGAAACGCAGAGCGGAGAAGAACGATGAGTACGCAGCTCACCATCTACAGCGTGAGTCTCGAGAACGTGCAACTGTGGGTTCGGCAGCCGGGCCCCGGGATGCTGGAGGAGAGCCGACGGCGTGCGATCGCCATGGACGTGCAGAGCGAGGGAAGCGGAGCCCCATCCGTGGCGGAAGCCGTCGACGACATTTTCGGTGACCGCGCCAAGAACTCGGATGCCGGCGACGCCTACGCACGCGTCTGGCAGGACGTGATCGAGTACGGCGAGTCGACCCGCTTCGACCTCGGGCCGCTGCGGCGGGGAGCGCGGTTCCTCGAAGATGCGAGTGAGGAGCTCGAGGCCGCCGGAGTCCCCCGGGGACTTACGCCATCGGGCTTCGTCTACGACAACCCCTTCGCTGGTACGCCCCAGGCCAAGAACGCGCCGTTCGTCGGACATGTGGCGGCCCACCGGGTGCGGGAGTTGCGCGAGGTCTACGGCGGGCTCACCGTCGGGTCGGAGACGGCCGGTCTGGTCGACGTCCTGCTGGCCGCCGCGGACGAGACCCTCCGCTTCAACGCGTTCGCCCTGAACTTCCCCGACGGACCGCTGCCGCCACAGGACCTGGTCACCTTCTACGGCTGAGCGGCGGTCATCACTACTGCTCAGGTATGGGAAGGGCGTTTCGGCCGACGCCCGCTGTCAGTGCAGAACGCCGTAGGTGGCCGCGATGGTGAAACCGTGCTGGCCGCCGCGGACTTCGCACGTCACCGTGCCCTGGAAACCGACGCCGCACGTCGTGACGTCCCATTCGATCTTGTGGCCCTCCGGCAGCACCTTCGCTTCCGGCTGTGTGTGCCTGGGTTGATCGGAGGTCACGTATTCGGCGGCCGAACCGGTCCCGGATACCCGGGTCGCGTTCGCTCCGGATGGCGCATCGATCGGCACCGCATCACATCCCGCGCCGCCGGAATTCAACGCGATCGAGCAGAACCGGCCATCCGGCGTCCGGAACCAAACCTCCCCTCGACCTGGGGATCCGGGAATCTGGTACTCGGCCGGGTCGACCGGTGTGTACCGGCCGAGGTCGTCGGACTGCGCCGCGGCGGGCGCCCCCGTCATGAACAGTGCCGATACCGCCGCGAGCAACCCCGATCCAATAAGTCCCAAACGTCCGATCACGATCGTTCTCCTGTCCCTTCGGCCGAGCATACGGACGCAACATCGCTCCGGAACCCGGGCGTTATCCCATCAGAGGCGGGACCCGATTCCTGCCTTGGTGCATAAAAGCGATGCCCGCGGCGAGTTCGCGCTCCACTATGGCACATGCCTGATCGTCGCCCGCCTCGATCCGTTCCTTCAGCCACTCGTGCAGGCGCGAGTGCTCTTCCCCGGCGAGCCCTCCCACGCCTGCGCGGAGACGGCGGCCGCCCACGAGCCGACGAGGTGAACTCAGCGACGGGTATCCAGCCAGGCCCGGACCTCGTGCATCAACGCGACCGGCGCGTCGTAGTGCATGAGGTGGTTGGCGCCCGGCACCAGCCGCAGGGTGGAGCCCGGGATGAGGTCGTGCAGGCGGTGGGCGCGGTCGGCGGGGATCCAACCGTCGGCTTCACCCCAGACGATGTGGACCGGAATCTCCATGTCTCCCAGGCGATCCTCGTTCTCGCGCAGGAACTTCTCGTCGTACTGGGCGATTTGGCGGTAGAAGGCCGGTTGGCCTTCCGCGCCGGTCCACGGCTGCACGAGCGCGTCGAGGATCGGCTCCGGAAGCTCTGTGGCGCTTGCGTTCTGGACGTAGGCACGCACGAGCGCCCGATGGATGTAGTCGGGCAGCTGCCCGAGCAGGTCGGGATTCTCCTGCACGTATCGGAAGAACGGCGAACCGCTCGGCGGGATCGCGACCACGTCCACCAGCATCAGCGACGCATAGGCCGCCTGCTCGACCAGATGCGCGCGCAGCGACACGGCACCACCGAAGTCGTGCGCGATCACGTGCGGCGCCGTCAGCCCCCAGTGCTCCAGCAGCGCGGCGAAAGCCGCTGCCTGAGAACCGAAGTCGACCGCGTGGTCAGACTCCTTGGAGGACCGGCCGTACCCTGGCATATCCCACAGGTACACGGTGAAGTCCCGTGCCAAGGCCTCGGCGAACGGCTGCCACAGCACCGAGGAGAACGGCGTGCCGTGACAGAAGACGACATCGGGACCGCTCCCCGCCCTGGCGCAGGCGATACGCCGCCCCTGCCATTCGACGGTCTCGTCAAGATCCATACCAGCAGGATAGCCGCGATCCCTGCGGTCAGCTGGGCGCGCCGACCAGGTTCTCGCCGCGCATGCGCTGGCTGATCACCTGGGTGATGCCGTCGCCACGCATGCTGACGCCGTAGAGCGCGTCGGCGATCTCCATGGTCGGCTTCTGGTGGGTGATGACGATCAGCTGGGACTTCTCGCGCAGCTGCTCGAACAGGCCGATCAGGCGGCGCAGGTTGGTGTCGTCCAGCGCGGCCTCGACCTCGTCCATCACGTAGAACGGCGAGGGGCGGGCGCGGAAGATCGCCACCAGCAGGGCGACCGCGGTCAGCGACTTCTCGCCGCCGGACAGCAGCGACAGCCGCTTGACCTTCTTGCCCGGCGGGCGGGCCTCCACCTCGATGCCGGTCGTCAGCATGTCCGACGGGTCGGTCAGCACCAACCTGCCCTCGCCGCCGGGGAACAGTTTCGCGAAGACGCCGACGAATTCCTCCCGCACGTCCTCCCACGCCTCGGTGAACACCTGCAGGATCCGGCCGTCCACCTCCGACACCACGTCCAGCAGGTCCTGGCGCGCCTTCTTGACGTCCTCGAGTTGCGTGGACAGGAAGTTGTAGCGCTCCTCGAGGGCCGCGAACTCTTCCAGCGCAAGGGGATTCACCTTGCCGAGCGTGGTGAGGTCCTTCTCGGCGCGTTTGGCGCGGCGCTGCTGGGTGGCGCGGTCGAAGGGCATCGGCTGCGGCGGACTCACCGCCTCGCCGCGCTCCTTGGCCTGCTCGTACTCCTGCAGTTCGAGCGGCGTCGGCGGCATCGGCACGTCGGGGCCGTACTCGGTGATCAGATCGTCGAGGGCCAGGCCGAATTGCTCGGAGATGGTCTCCTCCAACTGCTCGATGCGCAGCGCCGCCTCGGCCCGCGCCACCTCGTCGCGGTGCACGGCGTCGGTGAGCTGCGTCAGCTGGATGGTCAGTGCCCGCGTCCGCTCCTTGGTCCGGTCCACCTGCGCGGCGCAGTCGGTGCGGCGGCGGACCAGCTGGTCGCGACGCGAACTGGCTTCGGCCACAACGGTTTCCAGCTCGGCGGCGACCCGCTCGGCGGATTCGGCGACGACCGCGGCGACCTCGGCGGCGCGGCGACGCGCGGCCTGGGCCCGCTCCGCGCGGGCGCGCGACTCGCGTTCGGCGCGGGCGGCCCGGCGCAGCGAATCCGCCTTGCCGCGAACCGATTCCGCACGCTCCTCGGCCGTGCGCACGGCCAGGCGGGCCTCCACCTCCATGGCACGGGCCTCGGCGAGCGCGGCGGCGGCCTCCTCGCGCTCCTCCCCCGCGGTCTCGGTGCCCGCACCGTCGTCCGAATCCAGTTCGGACTGTTCGGATTCCACGTGCCGCAGCCGATTCTCGAGTTCCGCCATCTTCCCCAGGTTCTCCTCCCGCGCGGTTTCGGCGTCGGCCCGCTGTGCCTGCAGGCGTTCGCATTCGGTCCGGGCGGTGCGGGCGGTCTCGCCGAGGCGGCCGAGCCGGTCGTAGATCGACACCAGCGCCTGATCGGACTCGTGCAGGGCGAGCAGCGCCTGGTCGGCGGCGGCCTTGCGGTCGGTCTGCTCGGCCTCCGCCCCCGACAGCGCGGCCTCGAACTCCTCGGCCTGGCGTTGCCAGGACGCCAATTCGGCCTTCGCGGCATCGATATCGGCCTGGATCTCGAGCTGGCTGGGCGCCCGGTCGGAGCCGCCGAGCAGCCAGCCGGTGCCCGTGAGGTCGCCGTCGCGAGTGACGATGCGCAGATCAGGTTGCGCCGCGAGCACCTCGGCGGCCGCGGACATGTCGTCGACGACCACGGTCCCGGCGGTCAGCGCGGCGACGGCGCCGCGCATGGCGTCGGGAGCGTCGACCACCTCCGAGAGTCGTCGCGCGGAGCCGGGCAGCGGTCCACGGTCGCCGTCGCCGACCGACCCGGCCGCGCCGCCGTAGACCACCGCGGCGCGTCCCCCGTCGGCCTCCTTCAGCGCGCGCAGCGCGGCATGCGCGGTGCCACCGGCCGCCGCGGCGACCGCGTCGGCCAGCGGGCCGAGCGCGGCGGCGACCGCGGCCTCGAAACCGTTGTGCACCTGCAGCATTGCCGACAGCGGGCCTAACATGCCCTCGGGCCGATGCTCCAGCAGCCAGGCGCCGCCGTCGCGACGGGCCAGGCCCATGGTCAGCGCCTCGATCCGGGCGGTCAGCGAGGCGACCTTCTTGCTGGCCTCCCGATCGGATTCGCGCAGTTCGGCGACCCGTCGCTCGGCCTGTTCCAGCGCCTCGGCGGCATGCTCGTAGGCGGTGTCCAGGCTCTCCTCGCCGGCGTCGAGTTCGCTCAGTTCGCTTTGTACGGATTCGAATTCGGCCTCGGCGCCCTCGCCGCGCCGACGGGCCTCCGACAGCGCCTCCGACAGGCGCGCGATCTCGGTGTCCGCGGATTGTGCGCGGTGCCGCAGCGTGTCGACCTGTCCGGACAGCCGGGCCAAGCCCTCCCGGCGGTCGGCGATCGCGCGCACGGCGGCCAGGTGCGCCTGTTCGGCGGCCTTGGCGGCCTGTTCGCGCTCGTGCAGCTGCTCGCGGGCGGACTCGAGCGTCTCGGCGGCGACCTCCACCGCCGCCTGGAGTTCGGCCTCCTCGGCCTCCACCCGGGCCGCCTCGGCCTCGAGCTGCTCGGGATCGCGCCCGGTGCCGGTGGGTTGCTCGATGGTGAGGTTGCGGGCGCGGTCGCGGGCGATGCGAATGGTGGCGTTGACGCGTTCCACCAGCGCCGAGAGCTGGAACCAGGTCTGCGCGGCGGCCTCGGCGCTGGGCGTCAGCCGGGAGAGCTCGAATTCCTGTTGCGCCAGCGCCGCATTGGCGGCGTCGAGCTCGGCCTGCACATTGATCTGCTGTTCGCGGGCATACGATTCCTTGCTCTGCTGGCTCTCCAGCTCGCGGCGCCGGGTAACCAGATCGTCGGCCGCCAGACGTAGCCGGGCGTCGCGCAGTTCGGACTGCACGGTCGCCGCGCGCCGCGCCACCTCGGCCTGGCGGCCCAGTGGCTTGAGCTGGCGGCGCAGCTCGGTGGTGAGGTCGGTCAGGCGCGCCAGGTTGGCCTGCATGGCCTCCAGCTTGCGGACCGCCTTCTCCTTGCGCTTGCGGTGCTTGAGCACGCCCGCGGCCTCTTCGATGAACGCGCGGCGGTCCTCGGGACGCGATTCCAGGATGGCCGACAGCTGGCCCTGCCCGACGATGACGTGCATTTCCCGGCCGATACCGGAGTCCGACAGCAGTTCCTGCACGTCCATCAGGCGGCAGGAGTTCCCGTTGATCTCGTACTCGCCCGCGCCGTCGCGGAACATGCGCCGGGTGATCGACACCTCGGAGTAGTCGATGGGCAGCGCCCCGTCGGAGTTGTCGATGGTCAACGTGACCTCGGCGCGGCCCAGCGGCGCGCGCCCGGCGGTACCGGCGAAGATGACGTCCTGCATCTTGCCGCCGCGCAGTGCCTTGGCGCCCTGCTCACCCATCACCCAGGTGAGCGCGTCGACGACGTTCGACTTGCCCGAGCCGTTCGGCCCCACCACGCAGGTGATGCCCGGCTCGAACCGCAGGGTCGTCGCGGACGCGAAGGACTTGAACCCCTTCAGCGTCAGACTCTTCAGGTGCACAGCACGCCAATCTACCCGCTACCCGCAGATAGCCCCGCGTACGCCAGCCCCCGAATGTTCTCCACCCGGTTGCCCACCCCCCACGCCCGCTACCGGTCGAGGGACAGGGGGCGGCAACCGCGGGACTCCCAGCCGGTGAGGACGCGGAAGACCAGGACGGCGCCCCACGGGCCGATCACCCATATCGGCCAGGGATAGGTGAATTCGCCCGCGCCCAGCGAGATCATGGCCCAGATCGCCAGGCACAGCAGGCCGACGCCCAGCCAGGCGCTGCCTTCGATGCGCTGCCAGATCGGGAAGCGGTTCGACGTCGCCGACGTTTTCTGTTGCGCGGCACGCTGTTTGGGCAACTTGGGCAGGTCCGACAGCACCAGCTTCAGATCGTCCCGCGTGGTGGTGGCGTAGACCTGCGCGATGCGCTGATCGTATTCGGCGAGGTCGAGGCGCCCCTCGCTCAGGTGCCGGGCCAGCAGCTCGGCCACCTGCTGGCGCTCGGCGTCGGAGGCGCGGGTACCGGTCGCGATGTCCATGGTCTGTGGTCCTATCGAGAGTTCTACATTCCAAAGTGGAATATAGGACCCATGATCCAAACTCCATAGTGGAATGTCAAGAGCTGGGCACTCTGAGGACGGCCGTCCACCCACATCGCGAACGCCGGGTCGTTCCGACCCGTCCGCCGTCCCGGCGAACGCGGGGATCCGCCTCGATAAGTTAACGACCATTTGCGCTCATGTGTGAACAAATGAGAAGGTAGAACTCCATATATCGCACAAGGAGTTCTTCGTGGATCTGGACTGGTCGCCCGCCGATCTCGTGTTTCGCGACGAGGTTCGGCGTTTTCTGGACGAGCACCTCACCCCCGAGCTTCGGCGCGCCGGGCAGCTCGCCACCAGCGTCTACCCGGATCACGAGGCCAGCATGCGGTGGCAGGAGATCCTGCACGCCCGCGGCTGGGCCGCGCCCGCATGGCCGGTGGAGCACGGCGGCTGCGACTGGAGCCTGACCCAGCACTACATCTTCGACCGGGAGTCGACGCTGGCGGGCGCCCCGGCGCTGTCGCCCATGGGCATCCGGATGGTGGCGCACGCGATCGTCGCGTTCGGCACCGAGGAGCAGAAGTCCTATTTCCTGCCACGCATCCTCACCGGCGAGGTGTTCTTCTGCCAGGGCTACTCCGAGCCCGAGGCGGGTTCGGACCTGGCGTCGCTGACCATGGCCGCCGTCGACGACGGCGACGACCTGGTGTGCACCGGCTCCAAGATCTGGACCACCCACGCCACCGAGGCCAATTGGATCTTCTGCCTGGTGCGCACCTCCAAGCTGGAGCGCAAACAGCAGGGAATCACGTTCGTGCTCATCGATATGAACACCCCCGGCATCGAGGTCCGTCCGCTGGTGATGACCTCGGGCGAGCAGGTGCAGAACCAGGTCTTCTTCGACCAGGTGCGGGTGCCGAAGGCCAATGTGCTCGGCCGCATCGACGACGGCTGGACCGTGGCCAAGTACCTGCTCAATTTCGAACGCGGCGGCGCCCTCGCGCCCATGCTGCAGGTACTGGCGGAATCGCTTGCCGAACAGGCGGTCTCGCAGCCGGGGCCGAACGGCGGTGCGCTGCTGGACGATCCGGCGTTCGCGGCCAAGCTCGCCGACGCCCGGATCCGCGCCGACGTGCTGGAGATCCTGGAATTCCGCACCGTGGCCGCGATATCGCAGGGCAGGAACCCGGGTCCGGCGGCCTCGACGCTGAAGATCCTCGGCACCGAACTGAGCCAGCGGCTCACCGAACTCGCGCTGGAGGCGGCGGGCCCGCGCGGCCGCGCCTACCAGCCGCATGCCGCCATGCCCGGCGGCCCGGTGGTCGACTTCACGCCCCCCGCGGACGACTACGTCAGCGGCGACGAGTGGCAGGCGGTCGCGCCGCTGCGCTACTTCAACGACCGGGCCGGTTCGATCTACGCCGGTAGCAACGAAATTCAGCGCAACATCATCACCAAGGCAACCCTGGGACTGTAGAGATGGACTTCGAATTCACCGCCGAACAGCAACTGCTCCGCGATACGGTCACCGAGTTCCTGGCTGCCCGCTACGACCTCGAGAAGAGCCGCGCCGCGGCCCGCACCGGGCCGGGCTGGCAACCGGAGATCTGGCGCGCCTTCGCCGAGGAGGTCGGCATCCTCGGCGCCAGCCTGCCCGAGAGCGCGGGCGGTTTCGGCGGCGGCGCCGTCGAGACGATGCTCATCGCCGAGACGCTGGGCGGGGCGCTGGTCGTCGAGCCGTATGTGGACACCGTGGTGCTGGGTGGCGGGCTGTTGCGCCGGGCGGGCGGCCAACGGGCCGGAGAACTGTTGCGCGGCATCGTCTCCGGTGACGTGGTCACGGCTCTGGCTGCGCTGGAGGCGGATTCGGGCTACGACGTGCGCAAGGTGTCCACCACCGCACGGCGCGACGGGGATTCGTGGGTCCTCGACGGCGCGAAGGTGATGGTGACGAGCGCACCGCTGGCCACGCACCTACTGGTCACCGCCCGGACGCCGGGCGCCGAGGGCGTGTCGCTGTTCGTGGTGGCCGCCGATGCTCCCGGCCTCACCCAGCATCCCTACCGCACCATCGACGAACGCCGCGCCGCCGATCTCGCACTCGAGGGTGTGCGGGCCGACGCGCTGCTGGGAACCGAAGGGGGCGCGGATGATTCGCTCGCCACCGCCGTGGACGAGGCCATCGCCGCGATCTCGGCCGAGGCGGTCGGCGGCATGCGCAAGGTGCTCGCCGACACGGTCGCCTACGCCAAGCAGCGCCAGCAGTTCGGTGTCCCGATCGCTTCGTTCCAGGTGTTGCAGCACCGCATGGTAGATATGCACCTGGAACTCGAACAGGCCATCGCCGCAACCTGTCTCGTCACCCTGAAGCTCGACGCCGATCCGGCCGAACGGGCCCGCGCCGCTGCCGCCGCCAAGGCGACCGTCGGCCGTGCCGCGCGCTTCATCGGCCAGCACGCGGTCCAGCTGCACGGCGCCATGGGTATGACCGAGGAGCTGTCCATCGGCCACTTCTTCAAGCGCCTCACCGCGATCCAGCACGAGTGGGGCTCACCCGACCACCACACGGCCCGCTACGCGGCCCTCACCCGCCCGCGGTAGCCCGCATCACCTCCGATTACCGGCACGCTCCATCACCTGTGCCCGTGGCGAGGGAAGGGCAGTCCAGAGGGCTGGGTCGGGCGCGTTCGCTCGGCGGCCGCATTCCGAATCCGCGCCGCGCACAACCGAACCCAGCGTGCGCGGCGCGGTGTCTCTACCGGACGGGCTCGAAGTCCCGGCTGGCGATGTACGTCGGCCGGGCCGCCCCGGCCGAGTACGGTTCCTGCAGGGTGTTCTCCACGCTGTTGAACACCACGAAGATGTTCGAGCGCGGGAACGGCGTGATGTTGTTGGACGATCCGTGCATGATGTTCGAATCGAACAGCAACGCCGACCCCTGCGGTCCGGTGAACTGCGCGATGCCGTGCTTGTTGGCCATGGCAGCGATATCAGCGTGCGCGGGCACACCGATCTGCTGCTCCTTCAACGACTCTCGGTAATGCTCGGACGGTGTCTCGCCCTGACACGGCACGAACGTGTTCTGCGAGCCGGGCATCACCATGAGGCTGCCGTTGAACGAATAATTCTCGGTCAGTGCGATCGACAGGCTGACCGCACGCGGGGCGGGCATACCGTCCTCCGCGTGCCAGGTCTCGAAGTCCGAATGCCAGTAGAACCCGGCACCCTCGAAGCCCGGCATGTAGTTGACCCGGCTCTGGTGGATGTACACCTCGGAGCCGAGAACCTGCCGGGCCAGCCCGACCACACGTTCGTCCCGGATCAGTTCCGCGACCGCCCGGCTGATCTTGTGCACCTCGAAGATCGACCGCACCCGGTTCGATGTCTTCTCGATGATCACGCGCTCATCCAGGCGCAGTTCGGGATTGGAGGCCAGCCGCTCGATCTCGATCGAGAAATCGGCCACCTCCTCCGGCGAGAGTAGCTGATCGATGATCGCGTACCCGTCGGCGTCGAAGTTCGCCAGTTCCGGCGAGGTGATCCGCCCCCACACGGTCGGATCGTTGCGTTCGATCGGCGGCACCTCGGTCAGCGTGCGGGTGCGGTAGCGATCGATTCGACTGTCGGCCAACGTCATCGCGGTGTTGTCCTCCTACCTACTCGGTAACGGCGACCAACGGGTAGACGCCGTTCTCGTCATGCACCTCCTGGCCTGTTACCGGCGGGTTGAACACACACAGCATCCGCATCTGGGTGCGGGTTTCGATTCGATGGCGCTCATGCCCGTCCAGCAGATACATCGAGCCAGGCCCCAATTCGTAGCTGACACCGTGGTCGAGATCGGTGAGGGTGCCTTCGCCCTCGACCAGCCACACCGCTTCGACGTGGTTGGCGTAGTGGAACTCGTGTGTGGTGTCTGCCTGAATCGTGGTCTCGTGGAAGGAGAAACCGACTCCGTCGCCACCGAGAATGATCCGTTTGCTGCGCCAACCGGCGTCGGAAACATCTCGGTCGGTGCCGGTGATTTCGGCGGTGGTCCGCACGATCATGGGTCAGTTTCCTCCTCGTGCCATGCCGACCGCGTCGCCCAGGATGCTCAGGCCGTGGTCGAGCTCGTCTTCGGTAATGGTGAGCGGCGGCAGCAGCTTCACCACCTCATCCTCCGCGCCAGAGGTCTCGACAAGCAACCCCTGTTCGAAGGCGATTCGGCTGACCTTGTTCGCCTCCGACGGCTCGTCGAACACCAGTCCGTGGACCATGCCCCGGCCGCGCGTGGATACACCCTCATACGTATCAGACAAAGCACTGAAAGATCGATGGATTCGCGCACCGTTCGCCGCGGTCGCCTCCTCGAGACGGCCGTCGGACCAGAAGTGCTCCAGCGCCGCGGTCGCGGTCACGAACGCCGGGTTGTTGCCGCGGAAGGTGCCGTTGTGCTCGCCGGGCGCCCACTGGTCCAGCTCACGGCGCATCAGCACCAGCGCCAGCGGCATGCCGTAGCCACCGATCGACTTCGATAGGGTGACGATGTCGGGGGTGATCCCGGCGATCTCGAAGGAGAAGAACGGGCCGGTGCGGCCGCACCCCATCTGCACGTCGTCGACGATCAGCAGGATGCCGCGCGCGGCGGTCAGCTCGGACAGGCGCTTGAGGAACTCCGCCCGCGCCACGTTGACCCCGCCCTCGCCCTGCACGGTCTCCACGATCACCGCGGCGGGCTTGTCGACGCCCGACGAGCCGTCGTCGAGCATCTTCTCCATCCAGGCCAGCTCGTCGGCGCCGTCGAGGTAGCCGTCGTAGGGCATCGGATTCACGTGCACCAGCGGCACGCCCGCGCCCGCCCGCTTGGCGGCGTTGCCGGTGACCGACAGCGCGCCCAGCGTCATGCCGTGGAAGGCGTTGGTGAAGTTGAGGATCGTGGTGCGACCGGTGATCTTGCGCGCCAGCTTCAGCGCGGCCTCGACCGCATTGGCGCCGGTCGGCCCGGGGAACTGCACCTTGTAGTCCAGTCCGCGCGGATCCAGCAGCACGCTGTTGATGGTCTCCAGCAGCCGCTGCTTGGCGACGGTGGACATGTCCAGGCCGTGGGTGATCCCGTCGCGCGCGATGTAGTCGATCAGCGCCTGCTTCAGCACGGGATTGTTGTGGCCGTAGTTCAGCGCCCCGGCACCGGCGAAGAAATCCAGGAAATCGCGGCCGCTGGCATCGCGGATCCAGGAGCCCTGAGCTGTGTCGAACAGCGTGGGCCAGGACCGGCAGTAGCCGCGCACATTCGATTCGAGCGATTCGAAAACGGTCATCTCAGCGGTCGTCGTCATCGATGATCCTTTCGTGTGGTTTGCGCCGCGGAATGCAATGGCGCGATCCGGTACAGGTCCTCCGATTCATGACCGTCCGGAAAGTCTTCGGGTTTGAAGAGCGACTCTCGCGTCAGCTCGGCGCCCCGGCGTCGCGCCAGCGCGGCGAACATCGCCAGCGAGGCCGCGTTATCCGGGGAAACGGTGGTCTCCAGTGTTGTAACTCCTTGCCCTGCAACATTGTCGACCAGGCCTTCGAGCATCGCCACCCCGACTCCGCGGCCGCGGAACGCGTGGTCGACGGCCACCTGCCAGACGAACACCGTGTCCGGTGCCTCAGGCCGGAGAAATCCGGTGACGAATCCCGCGATTTCCGAGCCGATTTCGGCAACCACACTGGTTGCCGCGAAATCTCTGCACCACAGCAGATACGCATAGCTCGTATTCGCGTCCAGTACCTGGGAATCGACGGCGATCTGCCACAACGTCGCCCCATCGCTGACCTGTGGCGTGCGAATCACCACTGGCACAGACGTTTCCTTTCGACTTTCGGGTCGGTCGGGAGAAGGGGATCCGAATGGCGCACTCCGCGTTCGGGTCTGCATCACTCTTTAAGGGTTGCGAATGAACTTTGAGGCCACCCGGTCGACTACTTTACGGTCGTGTTACAGAAATATGTTCGGTGAATTGCGTCACGGCGGGTAGCCGGACGACGAACCTCGCACCCCCTCCCGGACTGTCCGTACATTCGACCATTCCCCCATGTGCCGCAACGGTTTCGGCGACGAGCGCCAGGCCGATTCCGGTGCCCGTTCCGCCGCGTCTGCCGCGACGCACCGTCACGAAACGTTCAAATATGCGCTCCCTATCGGCCGCCGCGACGCCCGGACCGGAGTCATCGATTGTGATCCACACCTCAGTCCCCCGATGGTCCACTCCGACGCCGACCACGCCACCGCCGTGCTTCTCGGCGTTGTCGAGCAGATTCACCAGGGCCCGCTCGAGTTCCAACTTGCGGCCGGTCACGGTGCCGTCGGCGGCGACGGTCAGCAGCTCCGGCGGATAGCGCAGTTCGTCGAGAGTGTGGGTGAGCAGTTCGCGCACCGACAGCGGCTCGGCATCGGCGCCGTGCATCCGCGCCTCCGCTCGCGCCAGCGCCAGCAAATCGTCGAGCAACCGGCGCAGATGCTCCAATTCGGCCCGGACCAGCACCAGCGCCTGCCGCGAGCGTTGCGGCAGTTCGTCCTCGTAGCGCGACATCACCCCGACGCTCGTGGTGAGCGTCGTCAAAGGGGTCCGCAATTCGTGACTCACGTCACCGACGAGTCGCCGCTCTCGATCGATGCGGCGCTGCAGCGAGTCGACCATGGTGTTGAACGCGTCGACCGTCGGCGCGAGATCGGGGTCGTCGGTATCCGGCAGCCGGGTGCCGAGCTCACCCGAGGCTATGCGCGCCGCGGTGCCCGTGACCCGTTGCAACGGGTCCAGCAAACGCCGCGTGAACCACAGGCCGAACACCGCGCCGATCGCGGTGCCCGCCACAGCGCAGACCGCCAGCGTCTCCCAGAAGCCGCGCCCCAGCGCCGACACCGTCGCCGCCAGCACCGCCGACACCAGGCCCGCGGTCACCGCGAACGCGAAAATGGCTCGGCCGCGCAGGCTTTGGCGGCCGGGCAGCCGAGAGTGGCCGCGCTGCTCAGCGTTGAACATCGAGTCGATAGCCGAGTCCCCGCACGGTGACGACGATGCACGGCTCCGACGGATCTCTCTCGATCTTGGTGCGCAGCCGTCGCACATGCACATCCACGATCCGCTCGTCGCCGAAAAAGCCACGATCCCAGACCCTTTCGAGCAGCACGCTGCGCGAGAGCACCCGGCCCGGCGTCTCGGCGAGCTCGCACAGCAGGCGAAACTCCGTCAGCGTCAGGTGCAGTTCCTCCTCGCCGCGGCGCACGGTGCCGCCCTCGACCGACAACAGCAGCGGGTTCTCCTCGTCGGCGTCGAGCACCACCTCCTGCGGTGCGGGCGGCTCGGCGAACTGCTGGGCGCGGCGGCGCAGCGCCCGCATACGCGCGGTGATCTCCTTGATCTCGAAGGGCTTCGTCACGAAATCGTCGGCGCCGGCCTCCAACGCGGCGACCACATCGTGAGTATCGTCACGGGCGCTGACCACTATGATCGGCACGTCGTGATCACGGCGGATCTCCCGGATGCAGGTGAAGCCATCCATCTCCCCGAGCATCAGATCCACGATCATCACATCGGGCGCACCGTTGTCGCGCAGATGTTCGAGCGCGTCCTCGGCTTCCTCGGCCTCTTCTACGTCGTAACCTTCATCCTCCATGGCCAGCCGAAGCGCGCTCCGTACCCGGTCGTCGTCTTCTACGATCATCAGGTTCGCGCTCATAATCTTCTTCCCTAGCAGAAACTCGGCCGTTTGCCCCAGTGCCTTGACAACACGGTTACGGAGGGCAGAGAACGGTAGCTGGAGTACCCGCTCAATCAGTTCGTAAACATGGGGCAACACCTCGGTGTGCCTCATCCCCCAGTGTCCCCGTAAACTACGCGCCAAGACAGTTTGGCCATGGTGCGCTGCGGGGGCCCGCTCAGCAGGCGCACGGCGAGCGCAGGAGACACCATGTCAGGTCGCCGCTGCCGATTCGGTGTCGCTTTGGGTGTTATCGCCCTGGTGACGATGCTGATGGCCGCGTGCTCATCCTCGTCGGGTTCGGGATCGAAACCGGCCCCGGCGAGTTCCGGACCGGCGGCACCGGTCATCTCGGTGACCCCCGGGGACGGCAGCGAGGACGTCGACCCCCTGGGGAAGATCGAGGTCTCCGCCTCCGACGGCATCCTCTCATCGGTCACCATGACCAATGACCAGGGCAAACCGGTGGAGGGCATCCTCACACCGGACAAGACGGCCTGGAAGCCGACGGGCCCGCTCGGGTATGGGCGCACCTACACCGTCACCGCGCAGGGCGTGACCATCGCCGGGCCCAGCGGCCCGGCGAAAGCCAGCTTCTCGACGCTGACGCCACGCAATCAGACCAAGGCATACCTGACCACCACCGGCGGCCAGACGTTGGCCGAGGGCGGCACCTACGGCGTCGGAACCGTCATCGTGGCCAAGTTCGACGAACCCATCGCGGACAAGGCGGCGGCCGAGAAGCGGCTGAGCGTCACCACCGATCCCCCGGTGCAGGGCGCGTGGTACTGGCTCGACGACGCGCGGGCGCACTGGCGGCCCCAGCAGTACTGGGCGCCGGGCACCAAGGTGAACGTGTCGGCGAACATCTTCGGCGCCGAACTGGGCGGCGGGATGTACGGGCAGGAAGACACCAAGACCAACTTCACCATCGGCCCGTCACACGTGTCGATCGCCGATGACAACAACAAGCAGGTGCAGGTCTTCGAGAACGGCAAGCTGATCCGCACCATGCCCACCTCGATGGGCCGCGGCGGCAGTCAGCAGGTCGGCGGCAAGACCATCTACTTCAACACCCCGGCGGGGATCTACACCGTGATGGACAAGGGCAACCCGGTGATCATGGACTCCTCCACCTACGGCCTGCCGGTCAACGACCGCTTGGGCTACAAGGAGACCATCGGCTGGGCCACTCGCATCAGCGGTGACGGAATCTACCTGCACCAGCTCGATGACACGGTCTGGGCGCAGGGCAGTCAGAACCTCTCGCACGGCTGCCTGAACCTCAATGCCGAGAACGCGAAATGGTTCTTCAACTTCTCGCTGCCCGGGGACGTCGTGGAGGTCCGCAACACCACCGGCCCGCCGCTGCCCACCTGGAACAACGGCGACTGGCTGGTGCCGTGGGACCAGTGGCTGGCGGGCGGCGCGCGGGACTGATGCCGGATGGCCAGGCGGAGAAGACTCGACGAGCACCCCACCGTCCTGCGGATCCGGGAGCGCTCCGGCGGGGTCGTCCGGCCGACTGAGCCATTGGACGCGGGGTGGTTACGCGGGCTGGCGCTGGAGTCCGGCGCCGACGATGTCGGCTTCGTCGAGATCGAGCGGGCCGAGCTGGCCGACGAACGCGCCGCGGTCGACGCCGCGCTGCCGGGCGCCTCACCCAGGTGGCGGAGTTGGCCATCACCCTGAAACAGGGCGACGGGAATGAGAGAGTGCCCTCGCGCCGCCTCCTGACGGCAAGGCCGACTCGTCTGGAAGACGATGGCGACCTTGGGTTTGGGGTCAACTCTTCACGGGGTACTGCTTGTCCAGGGCGAGGTTGAGTTCTAGGACGTTCACTCGGGGCTCGCCGAGGAAACCTAGGTCTCGGCCGTTGGTGTGGGCTTCGACCGCGGTGCGGACCTCGGACTCGGAGATGTCGCGGGCCTTGGCTACACGGGGGATCTGGAGGGCCGCGTAGGACGGGGAGATGTGCGGGTCCAGGCCGGAGGCGGAGGTTACGACCGCGTCGGAGGGCACCGGGGTGTCGCGGGAGGCGTCGCCCTCGATCGGGACGATGAGGCCCGCCGAGTAGTCCTCGCCGATCTGTGCGCACTCCACCTGCACGCCCTTGTAGGTATCGAGAAACGGTGTGGCGGGGCAGGCCTCGTTCATACTGACCACCTTGGTGGGGTGCTCCACACCCCCGCGGGCATCGCGCGGGCCGAGCACCGACAGCACCGCCCCGACACCGCTGGACGCGCAGAACGGCCGACCGCCGTCCACGCCCTCGCGCTCGCCGATCTCCTTACTGCGCGCGCACACCTGAGTGAGCAGACTCCGCTTGGCAGCGTCCGGATCGTCGGCGAGGGTGTCGACGATGCTCTCCGGACCGAGATTGGTGAAGCTGGTCGAGGTCGGGTCGTAGCCGTCGCCCTTGCCCGACGACGACGGGCGGCTCTGGAAGTACTGCGCCAGGGCGGCGCCGTTGCCGTCGGTGAACGCCTGCCCGATCAGCGACGAGCCGACGACCCGGCCGTCCCGCTCGAGGAGCGACCCGCCCGCCTTGTCGTTCAGGCCGGGCAGCTGAGCGACCAGGAAAACCGCTACGGGATAGACGATTCCGGTGATCACGGTGAGCACCAGCAGCGCACGCAACGCCGCGAGGTGCTGCCGGATCCAGGTTGACATACGCATATCAGGACATCCCAGGGAGGAATCGGACGACAAGGTCGATGATCTTGATGCCGATGAACGGCGCGATGATGCCGCCGACACCGTAGATCGCCAGGTTGCGGCTCAGCAGCTTCGACGCACTCGACGGCGTGTACTTCACGCCGCGCAGCGCCAACGGAATCAACGCCACGATCACCAGGGCGTTGAACACCACCGCGGACAGGATCGCCGACTGCGGGCTGTGCAGCCGCATGATGTTGAGCACGTCCAGGCCGGGGAACAGCGCCACGAACAGCGCGGGAATGATCGCGAAGTACTTGGCGATGTCGTTGGCGATCGAGAATGTGGTCAACGCGCCGCGCGTGATCAGCAGTTGCTTGCCGATCTCCACGATCTCGATCAGCTTGGTCGGATCCGAATCCAGATCGACCATGTTCCCGGCCTCCTTGGCCGCCGAGGTGCCGGTGTTCATCGCGACACCGACGTCGGCCTGCGCCAGGGCGGGGGCGTCATTGGTGCCGTCGCCGGTCATGGCGACCAGGCGGCCGCCGTCCTGCTCGGTCTTGATCAGCGCCAGCTTGTCCTCGGGCGTGGCCTCGGCGAGGAAGTCGTCGACGCCCGCTTCGTCGGCAATCGCCTTGGCGGTCAACGGATTGTCGCCGGTGATCATGACCGTGCGAATACCCATGCGGCGCATCTCGTCGAAACGCTCACGCATGCCCTGCTTGACGACATCCTTGAGGTGAATCACGCCGAGCAGCCGGGCATTCCCGTCCTTGATCTCCCCGACCACCAGCGGGGTGCCGCCGGAGGCCGAGATGCCGTCGACGGTCACACCGACATCGTTCGGAACGGAGCCGCCATTGCCGCGCACCCACTCGGTGACCGCGCTGGCCGCACCCTTGCGCAGCTGGTGACCGTCGTGCAGGTCCACCCCCGACATGCGGGTCTGGGCGGTGAATTCCACCCAGTGCGCGCCGGTCAACTCGCCCGGCGTGCGCTCGCGCTTGTTGTAGGCCTGCTTGGCGTACACCACGATCGAACGACCCTCGGGAGTCTCGTCGGCCAGGCTGGAAAGCTGTGCGGCATCGGCGATCTCGTCCTCGGTGACGCCGGGCATCGGCACGAAATCCGAGGCCTGGCGGTTGCCTAGGGTGATGGTGCCGGTCTTGTCCAGCAGCAGCGTGTTCACATCGCCCGCGGCCTCCACCGCGCGGCCCGACATGGCCAGCACATTGCGCTGCACCAGCCGGTCCATGCCCGCGATACCGATCGCTGACAGCAGCGCGCCGATGGTCGTCGGGATCAGGCAGACCAGCAGCGACACCATGACGATTCCGGTGACGCCGTTGACATCCAGCGCGAGCGTGTCCGCGACGCCGGGATTGTTCGACTTTGAGAAGATCGCCATCGGCTGCAACGTCACCACCGCGAACACGAAGATGATCGTGAGCGCCGCGAGCAGGATGTTGAGCGCGATCTCGTTCGGTGTCTTCTGCCGCGCCGCGCCCTCGACGAGCGCGATCATCTTGTCGATGAACGAGCCGCCGGGCTCCTGGGTGATCTTGACGACGATCCGGTCCGACAGCACCGTGGTGCCGCCGGTGACGGCCGAGCGGTCGCCGCCGGATTCGCGGATCACCGGCGCGGACTCACCGGTGATGGCCGATTCGTCCACGGAGGCAATGCCTTCCACGACATCGCCGTCACCGGGGATGACCTGACCGGCCTCCACCACGACGTGATCGCCGCGCTGCAGCTCCGGCGCCCCGACCCGCTCCTCGGTGGTCCGTTCCTGGCCGGGATGCCATTCCACCAGCCGCCGCGCGACGGTGTCGGTCTTAGCCCTGCGCAGGGTGTCGGCCTGCGCCTTGCCGCGCCCCTCGGCGACAGCCTCGGCCAGATTGGCGAAAAGCACTGTGAGCCAGAGCCATACGACGATCGCCCAGGCGAAGAACGTGGGCTCGGCGACGGCCAGGATCGTCGACCACACGGCGCCGATCTCGACGATCAGCATCACCGGATTGCGCCACAGCGTGCGCGGATCCAGCTTCCGGAAGGACTCCGGCAGCGACTTCACCAGCATCCGCGGGTTGAACAACCCGCTTCCCGCGCCGCCCTTGGAATGCGCTGTCGATTCGGGTCTCTTCTCGGTCTCGAGGGTGGGGGTGGTCATGAGTGGATTCCTTCGGCGAGCGGCCCGAGCGCCAGCGCGGGCAGGAACGTGAGCGCGACCAGGATCAGCGTCACGCCGACTACCATGCCGACGAACTGCGGGCGGTGCGTCGGCAGCGTGCCGATCGACTCGGGCGTATGACCTTGCGCGGCAAGCGATCCGGCCAGCGCGAGCACCAGGATGATCGGCAGGAAGCGGCCGAACACCATGGCCAGGCCCAGCGCGGTGTTGTACCAGTCGGTATTGCCGGACAGCCCCGCGAAGGCCGAGCCGTTGTTGTTGGCCGCGGACGCGAAGGCGTACAGCACCTCGGTCAGCCCGTGCGGGCCCGTATTGCCCATGCTCGCGCGCTGGCCCGGCAGCGCCATGGCCGACGCCGTACCCACCAGCACGATGAGCGGGCTCACCAGGAAATACGTTGCGGCCAGCTTGATTTCGCGCGGCGTGATCTTCTTGCCCAGGTACTCGGGCGTGCGGCCGACCATCAGACCCGCGACGAACACCGTGATCACGGCCAGAATCAGCATGCCGTACAGCCCCGCCCCGACACCGCCGGGCGCGACCTCCCCGAGCTGCATGTTGAACAGCGGCCACAGGCCGCCGAGGCTGGTGTAGGAGTCGTGCGCGGAGTCCACCGCACCGGTCGAGGTGAGCGTCGTGGCGGCCGCGTACGTCGCCGAACTCGATACGCCGAACCGGGTTTCCACGTCGGCCATCGCCGAACCGACCGCGGTCGGCACCGTGCCGTGGTGCATCAACTGGAAGAGGTTGGTCAGCGTCACGCTGATGATCGCCAGCGTGGCCATCACCGCGGTGATGGCGTAGCCCTGCGTCGGGCTGCCGACCATCCGGCCGAAGGTGCGCGGCAGCGAGAAGGCGATCATCAGGATCAGGAAGATCTCGAGCCAGTTCGTCCAGGTGGTGGGATTCTCGAACGGATGCGCGGCATTGACGTTGAAGAAGCCACCACCGTTGGTGCCCAGTTCCTTGATGACCTCCTGGCTGGCGACCGGACCACCCGGCAGGGTCTGTGACCCGGTGCCCGCTACGGTCTGCGCGACCTGGTCGTACACGTGGAAGTTCTGGATCATGCCCGCGGCCACGAACACGATGGCGAACACGAACGCGATCGGCAGCAGGATGCGGATGGTTCCCCTCACCAGATCCACCCAGAAGTTGCCCAGATCGGTTGTGTTGCGACGGGCGAACCCGCGCACCAGCGCGATCGCCACCGCCATGCCGACGGCGGCCGACACGAAGTTCTGCACGGCCAGGCCCATCATCTGCACGGTGTGGCCCATCGTGGATTCGCCCGCGTAGTTCTGCCAGTTCGTATTCGTGACGAAGCTGATCGCGGTGTTCCAGGCCAGCCCTCCGGTCATCTCGGTGCCCGGCTCGCTCAGATGCCACGGCAGGTGCCGCTGCAACAGCTGCAGGAAGAACAGGAACAGCACGCTGATCGTGGAGAAGGCCAGCACGCTGCGGGCGTACACGCCCCAGTTCTGCTCGACCCCCGGCTGCACGCCGATCAGCTTGTAGATGCCGCGCTCGACCCGCGAATGCTTCGCACCCGCGTACACCCGGTAGATGTAGTCGCCGAGCGGGATGTGAATCACGGCGAGCGCGATGATCAGGGATACGACGAACAGTATCCCCGCGGTGGTCGTGTTCACCTAGAACCTCTCCGGAAACAGCAGCGCCGCAACCACATACAGGGCGACACCGACGGCCAGAACCAGACCGATGATGTTCTCCGTCACAGCCGCTCCACACCCCGTTGGATCAGCCCGAGCAGCGCGAAGACCGCCACGGTCAGCACCGTGAACACCACGACAGACATGTCGAAACCTCTCTTGGATCAGCGGCGCACACCAAGATGCGCCGCACAGAGTCAAGCGGTCGTACAGGTCTTTTTCGACATCGTTAACGCGTTCTTTGCGCCGTAAAGGCCCGCATTGACGAGCCACTTACGGAAACCGCCGATGTGTGGCCGGGACGGCGTCAAGGTAGCCGACCATGCCGTCAAGAAGTCGTAAGAAACTGTCCGTCAGCGATTCCCGGAGGTACACAGTGGTGTGTTCGGCTGCGGAAACCAACCCGGTCGGCGAACACACAGTGATGTAAGGAGATGACTGTGCCGGATTTCGCGGTCACCGCGGCGGTGGTCCTCGGCTTCCTGACCTGCGCACTGGTCCTGCGGATACTCGCCACCGGGACCCCGATCCGCGCACGCGTGGCGCGGCGGCCGCGCGGAGCGTCGCGCGCGATGATGGACGAGTGAAGCGCGGCCAACTACGGATCTACCTCGGCGCCGCCCCCGGCGTGGGCAAGACCTTCGCGATGCTGGGCGAGGCCCATCGACGGCTCGAACGCGGCCGCGACGTGGTGGCGGCGGTGGTGGAGACCCACGGCCGCAAGAAGACCGCCGGGCTGCTGGAGGGGATCGAGCGGATCCCGCCCAAGCAGGTCGAATACCGCGGGACCACGCTGCCCGAACTCGATGTCGAGGCCGTACTGCGGCGCCGCCCCGCCGTGGTGCTCGTCGACGAACTGGCGCACACCAACGCGCCCGGCTCCAAGAACGAGAAGCGCTGGCAGGACGTGCACGAGTTGCTGGACGCGGGCATCGACGTGATCTCCACGGTCAACGTTCAGCACCTGGAGAGCCTCAACGATGTCGTGCAGCAGATCACCGGCGTGGTGCAGCGCGAGACCGTGCCCGACTGGGTGGCGCGCGGCGCCGAGCAGGTGGAACTGGTCGACATCACCCCCGAAGCGCTGCGGCGCAGAATGTCGCACGGCAACGTCTACGCCGCCGAGAAGGTCGACGCCGCCCTGCGCAACTACTTCCGGCCCGGAAACCTCACGGCGCTACGGGAATTGGCGCTGCTGTGGCTGGCCGACCAGGTCGATGCCGCGCTCGCCAAGTACCGCGACGACCACCGCATCACCGATACCTGGGAGGCCCGGGAGCGCGTCGTGGTCGCCGTGACCGGCGGCCCGGAATCGGAGACGATCGTGCGGCGGGCCAGCCGCATCGCCACCAAGTCCAGCGCCGACCTCATCGTGGTGCACGTGGTCCGCGGCGACGGACTGGCGGGTGTGTCCACGCAGCGGCTCACGCGGCTGCGGGATCTGGCGAACAGTCTCGGCGCCAGCCTGCACACCGTCACCGGGGAGGACGTGCCCGGCGCGCTGCTGGACCTCGCCCGCCAGGTCAACGCCACCCAACTGGTGCTGGGCACGTCGCGGCGCTCGCGCTGGGCCCGCATGCTGGACGAGGGCATCGGCTCGGCCGTGGTCCAGGCGTCGGGGAAGATCGACGTGCACATGGTCACCCATGAGGAGTCCAATCGCGGCTTCCGCTGGTCGTCGGTGACGCCCCGGGAACGCACGCTGTCGTCGTGGCTGACCGCGGTGCTGGTGCCGTCGGTGATCACCGCGGCGTGCTACTTCTGGCTCGACAATCACCTCGACCTGGCCGGGGAGAGCGCCCTGTTCTTCACCGGCGTCATCGCGGTGTCGCTGCTCGGCGGTGTCGCCCCGGCGGCGCTGTCGGCCCTGCTCGGGGGGCTCCTGCTGAACTGGTTCTTCGTCTCCCCCAGGCACAGCCTCACCGTCGCCGAACTCGACAACTTCCTCACCATCGTGGTGATGCTGATGGTGGCCGTGGCGGTGGCCGCCC
The DNA here is from genome assembly GCF_054782435.1 of Nocardia thraciensis. Taxonomy (NCBI): domain Bacteria; kingdom Bacillati; phylum Actinomycetota; class Actinomycetes; order Mycobacteriales; family Nocardiaceae; genus Nocardia; species Nocardia thraciensis. The sequence goes on along the minus strand of NZ_BAAGSM010000026.1, from coordinate 223,786 downwards.
TGGTGGACGTCTCCGCCAAACGCACCCGCGAGGCACGCCGAGCCTCGCAGCAGGCCGAACTGCTCACGGTGTTCGCCGCCGCCGTCCTGCACGGCGCCGACCTGCACGATCTGCTGGAACGGGCGCGGGAGACCTTCGGCCAGCGGGCGGTCAGCTTCGTCTCCGACGACGCTGCGATCGCCTGCGTCGGCGAGGATCCGCCGCGCCGCATCGCCGACGCCGACGTCGCGATCGAGGCCGGGGACGATCTGCACTGGCTGCTGCTCACCGGCCGCTCCCTCACCCCCGGTGACCGGCTGGTGCTCGGCGCGGTCGCCAATCAGGCCGCCGGGCTGCAACAGCGGCGGCGACTGGCCGACGAGGCGCAGGCGGCGGCGAGCGTGATCGCCGCCGACCGGCTGCGGCGGGCGCTGCTGTCGGCGGTCAGCCACGACCTGCGCACGCCGCTGGCGGCGGCCAAGGCCGCGGTGTCGAGCCTGCGCAGCGACGACGTCGAATTCTCCCCCGAGGACACCGCCGAACTGCTCGAAACCATCGAGGAATCCACCGATCAGCTCACCAGCCTGGTCGGCAACCTGCTCGATTCCTCGCGGCTGGCCGCCGGGGTGGTGCGGCCGCAACTCAAGCGGGTGTATTTGGAGGAGGTCGTCAATCGGGCGGTCGTCGGCGTCGGGATGGGCACCCGCGGGTTGCGGCGCGCGGCGATGGAACGGATCAAGGTGGAGGTGGGCGACGTCTCGGTGCGGGCCGACAGCGGCCTGCTCGACCGGGTGCTCGCCAACCTGATCGATAATGCGCTGCGCTACTCCCCCGGCGACACTCCGGTCCGCGTGGCCGCCGAACACACCGGCGACCGCGTGTCGATCACCGTGGTCGACTACGGTCCCGGAGTGCCGACGGGGATGGAAGACCAGATGTTCGAGCCGTTCCAGCGTCTCGGCGATCGCGACAACTCCACCGGCGTCGGACTGGGACTGTCGGTGGTGCGTGGATTCGTCGAGGCGATGGGCGGCACCGTCCACGCCGAGCCGACGCCCGGCGGTGGCCTCACGATGGTGATCGACCTGCCGGCGGACGAATGAGGACGCACGGCCCGCCCGAGACCCACTGGACAGTACGAGAACAGGAGAACCGGTGACGACACCGAGCGACGGGCCCGCGGCGCGAGTGAGCGAACAGCACACCCCGCGCTCGCCGATGCCCGTGGCGAGCACCGCGCGGCCGGGAGCGACGGGTCCGGACGAGGCGGCCCGCGCGGCCAAGGAGAGTCCCGGCAACGCCGCGCTCGGACGCGGGGGCGGCGCGCGCAATCCCGGCGGGACCCGCGACCGCGACCAGTCCGTGGCGCCGACCAAGGTGCTGGTGGTCGACGACGAGCCGCAGATACTGCGCGCGCTGCGGATCAACCTGTCGGTCCGCGGCTACGAGGTGATCACCGCCGCCACCGGCGCCGCGGCGCTGCGAGCGGCGGCGGAGAAGCATCCCGAGGTCGTCGTGCTGGACCTCGGGCTGCCGGATATGGACGGCATCGACGTGCTGGCTGGCCTGCGCGGCTGGACCCAGGCGCCGGTGATCGTGCTGTCGGCCCGGACCGACTCCGCCGACAAGGTGGAGGCGCTCGACGCGGGAGCCGATGACTACGTGACCAAACCGTTCGGTATGGACGAGCTGCTCGCCCGGCTGCGAGCGGCGGTGCGGCGTGCGGCGGCCATCGGCGAGGGCTCCGATCCGGTCGTCGAGACGTCGTCCTTCGTCGTGGATCTGGCGGCGAAGAAGGTCACCAAGCACGACCACGACGTGCATCTGACGCCGACGGAGTGGGGAGTGCTGGAGATGCTGGTACGCAACCAGGGAAAGCTCGTGGGGCGGCGGGAGTTGCTGCGCGAGGTGTGGGGGCCGTCGTATGCGACGGAGACGCACTATCTGCGTGTGTATCTCGCCCAACTGCGCCGAAAGTTGGAAGACGACCCATCCCACCCCAAACACCTGCTGACAGAGGCGGGCATGGGGTATCGGTTCCAGTCCTGAGGTCCCGTCATTCCGATATTCCGGCGCGCCCCGAGGCCCCGTCCTTTCCGGCATGCTTTCGGCCGGAATCCATGGCGAGACCCCGGCCAAAAGCGCGCCGGGGTTACAGGAACAGCGATCGCCGCCGGGATACGGGCAGCGATCGACGCCGAGACACGGACAGCGATCGACGCCGGATGCCGGGTGACAAGGGATTGTGCGGTCTGCGCGTGAGTTCGCGGGGATGGCAGGATCGGGGCATGGCTGAACAGACCGCTGCAAGTCCTCCCGCCGCGACCGCGAAGGCGGCGACCGAACTCTGGGTCGAGCGGACCGGGACCCGGCGGTATACCGGGCGTAGTTCGCGGGGGGCCGAGGTGCTGATCGGGTCGGAGGGGGTCGAGGGCGTCTTCTCGCCCGGTGAGTTGCTGAAGATCGCGCTGGCGGCCTGCACCGGGTTGAGCTCGGACTTTCCGCTGTCGAATCGGCTCGGCGAGAACTACGACGTCACCATCCGGGTGTCCGGGGCCGCCGATCGGGAGAACGAGGTCTACCCGGAACTCGACGAGGTGGTGGAGTTGGATCTGTCCGAACTCGACGAGGCGGGGCGGGAGCGACTGCTGGTGACCGTGCAGCGGGCCATCGACAAGGTGTGCACGGTGGGCCGGACGTTGAAGGCAGGCACCAAGGTGGATCTGTCGTTCCAGGTGGACGCGTGACCGACCCCGTGCGGCTGAGTGCCTGGGTGCACGGCCGGGTGCAGGGCGTCGGGTTCCGGTGGTGGACTCGTTCCCGCGCACTGGAACTGGGTCTGATCGGATTCGCGCGTAACACGCGCGACGGCAGAGTCCATGTCATAGCAGAGGGTCCGCGGGACCGATGTGACAAACTGCTGGCGTTGTTGCGGTCCGGCAACACTCCTGGCCGCGTCGATCTGGTTGTGGAAGACTGGGGCGCCGCACAGGGCGAATTGACCGGATTCGAAGAACGGTAGAGGCGGGGAACAGGGAGTCGATCGTTGGCAACTGAAGAATCCGGCAACCGGCCCGGCAACTCCGGAGAGCCCGGAGAGGACCCCGGAAAAGACCCTGGCAAACCCGATCCGAACGAAACGGCGGCGGGTGCGCCCGGACCGCGGTGGGCCGAGCCCACACCGCCCGACCAGCCCACAGCGCGCTTCGCCGAACCGGGCCCCGCCGCGCCGCTGCCGGGCATGCCGAATCCGTTCCCTGACCCAGCCGAAACCGGTGGCGCCGGTGCGCCGCCCGCCCAACCCCCCGGCGGCCCAGCCGAATCCGAGCCCCCGCGCTCCCTGCGCGGCAGCATTCAGCGGCAGCAGGCGGGCGTCACGCAGCCGCGCCCGCCCACGGTCGCCGAGGCGCGCGCCCGCGACAAGGCCCGCCAGCGCGCCGAGGAGGCCCAGCGCGCCGCCGAGCAGGCGTTGGCGGACAAGAAGAAGCAGCGCAAACGACTGCTGATCGGCGGTGTGGCCGTGGTCGGCATCGCCGCGGTGGTCGGCGCGGGCTATCTCACCTATCGAGCGGTCACCGCGCCCGACGAGGTCACCGCCTCCTGTGTCATGGAGAAGGACGGCCAGCAGGTCGTCGTCCCCGACGCGGACTGCGAGCGGGCGCAGAACGCCTCCTCCACCTCCGGGTACCACGGCGGCGGATTCCCCGGCATCTTCATTCTCGGCGGCAATCAGTACCGCTATTACTACGGCGGCAATCAGACCGTCGGGCGCCCGCCCGTCGGTGGCAGCACGGTCGAGCCGAAGAACGCCACGGTGAAGACCAAGAGCGGCACCGTCATTCGCGGCGGACTGGGTTCCAAGAGCAGCAGCTCGAGCGGAGGTTCCTAGTGCGGCGGGTGCACAGCCAACCGCGGCAGGGCTGGCAGCGGATCATTCAGGATCAGGGCCTGGTCTTCGGATCACCCGGCCGCGACGCCAACGGGCACCCGCGGCCGTACTGGGACGAATCGGTGCACTACGAGTTCGACCTCGACGAGATCCTGGCCCTGGAGGCCCAGGTCGAGGTGCTGCACTCGATGTGCCTGCACGCCGTCGAGCAGATCATCCTCACCGAGCGTTTCGCCGATTTCGGTCTGCCGCAATGGAGTTGGGAGCCGATCAAGCAGTCCTGGCAGCGGTCGGATCCCTACGTCTACGGCCGCTTCGACCTGCGCTACGACGGCCGCGGCCCGGCAAAGCTGTTGGAGTACAACGCCGATACCCCGACCTCGCTACTGGAGGCGGGAATCGTGCAGTGGCACTGGCTGACCGACACCCACCCGGACGACGATCAGTGGAATTCGCTGCACGAGAAGCTCGTCGAACGCTGGGCCGAACTGCGTGAGTCCCTGCCCACCGGCGAACTGCACTTCACCTGGTCGGGCGCGGACGCCTCCGGCGAGGACAACGTCACCACCGCCTACATGCAGGAGACCGCCGCCGAGGCCGGATTCCACACCGTGGCGCTGCCGATCGAGGAGATCGGCTACGACACGGAGCTGGAGCGTTTCGTCGATCTGGCCGAGGCGCCGATCGAATCGCTGTTCAAGCTGTATCCGTGGGAGTGGGCGCTGGACGACGAGTTCGGCAAGCGAGTCGTCGATTCGCTGCCGGAGACGATGTGGGTCGAGCCGCTGTGGAAGGCGGTGCTGTCGAACAAGGCGCTGCTGGCGGTGCTCTGGGAGATGTATCCGGGCCATCCCAACCTGCTGCCCGCCTACATCGACGATCCGCACGAGCTCACCGAATACATCAAGAAGCCCAAACTCGGCCGCGAGGGCGCGAATATGACGATCGTCGGCGCCGGGATGGAGACCGCGACCGGCGGCGTGTACGGCGAGGAGGGCTACGTCTACCAGTTGCTCGATCCGCTACCGGATTTCGACGGCATGCGCCCCGTGCTGGGCGCCTGGATCGTCGGCGACACCTCGGCGGGGCTGGGCATCCGGGAGACCCCCGGCCTGATCACCGACGACAGTTCCACCTTCGTCCCGCACCGCATCCCGCAGCACTGACACGCACCGAACCACACCTGGAGGACCATCCATGACCACACTTGCGCTCGAACAGGGGTATTGGGGGAATATCGGCCACGGCATCGGCTCCATCATCGCCTTCGCCGTCCTCGGACTCGCCCTCATGCTGATCGGCTTCTACGCCATCGACATCACCACGCCCGGCCCGCTGCGCCGACTCGTCGCCTCCGGCAACCCGAACGCCGTCGTGGTCACCGCCTCCGGAATGGTGAGCATGGCGCTGATCGTGGTGCTGGCCATCTACTCCTCGGCGGGCAAGCTGGCGGAGGGTCTCATCGCGGCGGCCTGCTGGGGCCTCGTCGGCATTGTCGCGCAGGTGGTTTCGGTGCGCGCCCTGGAATGGGTCGTCGGACTGGACATCGACGATCTGCTGCACGCCGACACCTACAAGGTGCAGTCGTTGCTGGTGGCCGCCGCCCACCTCGGCATCGGCATGGTCGTCGCGGTCGCCGTCCTGTACTGAGTTCAGGCGGCCGCGAACTCGAGCAGCTCCTCCACCGGCCAGGTGTTGATGATGCGTTCCGCCGCAACACCGTTGGCCAGTGCGCGCTCGCATCCGTAACCCTGCCAATCCAATTGGCCGGGGGCATGGGCATCGGTGTCGATGGAGAAATAGCAGTCCATCTCCACGGCCAGCCGCATCAATCGGCTCGGCGGATCGCGGCGCTCCGGGCGGCTGTTGATCTCCACCGCGGTGCCGTAGCGGCGGCACGCCTCGAACACGACCTCGGCGTCGAACTGCGACTCGGGCCTGATGCCGCGCTCGCCGGTCACCAACCGGCCGGTGCAGTGGCCGAGGACGTCCACGTTCGGATCGGCGACCGCGTACACCATGCGCCGCGTCATGGTGGCGCTGTCGGCGCGCAGCTTGGAATGCACGCTGGCGACGACGATGTCGAGCTGCGCCAGCAGGTCGGCCTGCTGGTCCAGGGCGCCGTCGTCGAGGATGTCGACCTCGATGCCGGTGAGGATGCGGAACGGCGCCAGCTCCTCGTTCAGCCGCGCCACCACGTCCAGCTGGCGGCGCAGCCGGTCGGCGGAGAGCCCGTTGGCGACGGTCAGCCGCGGCGAATGATCGGTCAGCGCGCAGTATTCGTGGCCCAGGGCGGCGGCCGTGCGCATCATCTCCTCGATCGGGCTGCCGCCATCGGACCAATCCGAATGGGTGTGCAGATCGCCGCGCAGCAGCTTGCGCAGCGGCGCGCCGTCGGGCGCGATCGGCTTTGCCGCCGTACGCAATTCGGCCAGCTTGTCGGGCAGCTGTCCGGCGGAGGCCTGGGTGATCACATCGGCGGTCTTCGGGCCGATTCCCGGAATCTCTTGCCAGCCACCGTTTCTCCGGTAGCCGTCGTAGCGCTCCGGCGACAGGTCGGCCACCGTGTCGGCCGCCCTCCGGTAGGCCTTCACCCGATGTGTCTGCGCCCGCGCGCGCTCCATCCAGAAGGCGATCTCCCGCAGGAGGTAGGCGACCTGCTCCTGCGCGCCGCTGCCCGAAGGAAACTGTTCGGCCACTAGCGAATCCGAACGTATTTCACGAAGGCCACGCCGTCCTCGAAGATCCGGCTGGTCAGCACCCGGAACCGGGCCGGTTCGGGCAGCTGCGCGCCCGCGCCGAACAGCGGACGTCCGCGCCCCAGCACGATCGGGTACAGCTTGAGGAATACCTGGTCGATCTCCGGCAGCAGCTCCTGGGCGAGTTCGCCGCCGCCGCACAGCCAGATGCCGAGTCCGGTCTCCCGCTTGAGTTCGCGCACCCGCTCGAGCGGATCGCCGGAGACCAGTTCGACGTCGGGAGCCGGGCGCTCGGGCAAGGTCGTGGACACCACGATCTGCCGCAGATGCGCGTACGGGCTCGACGTTCCGGTCCGGACGCCGAAGTCGTGGGTCTTGCGGCCCATCAGCACGGTGTCGAAGTAGCTGCCGAGCTTGTCGATGCCCAGCGATTCGCGCACCTTCGTCGGCAGCGTCTCCGGGTACTGCGCCGTGATCGCGGGCCCGTGGTCACCGCCGACCGGGAAGAAATCGACCGAACCGTCCTCGGTGGCGATGAAACCGTCGATGGTCGATGCGACGTAGTAGGTCAGTTTGCGCATGCCCCCGCCTCTCCGCGTTTCTTGCCGGTAGTGAGTGCTATCGACGGTACCGCGAATCCTCCTGTCACCGTGGTCAGCCGCGCGGCCTGGGCTGGCAGCGCGGGCAGGAGAACGACGAGCGGTTCATGAACTTCTCCCGCCGCATCGGCGCCCCGCAGCGGCGGCACGGCTCGTCCTCGCGGCCGTAGGCGGCCAGGGCGCGCTCGAAGTAGCCGGATTGACCGTTGACGTTGACATACAGGGCGTCGAAGGAGGTGCCGCCCGCCTGCAGCGCCTCGCCCATCACCGCCCGCACCTCGGTCAGCAGGCCGTGCAGGGCAGGCTTGGTGAGCTTGGCGGCGACCCGTTCGCCGTGGATGCGGGCGCGCCACAGCGCCTCGTCGGCGTAGATATTGCCGATACCGGATACGACGGTCTGATCCAGCAGCACCCGCTTGATCTCGGACTGCTTCCTCTTCAGCGCCCGGACTACCGCATCGGCGTCGAAGCGCGGATCCAGCGGATCGCGGCCGATATGGGCCACCGCCTCGGGCACCGCGGCGCCGTCGACCTCGACCAACCGGTGCAGCGCCCAGCCGCCGAAGGTGCGCTGGTCGATGAATCGCAGCTGCGCCCCCGAATCCAACCCGGCGATGATGTGCGCGTGCTTCTCCAGCGGCGCATCGGCGGGCTGCACCAGCATCTGACCGCTCATGCCGAGATGCACGACCAGCGAGGTCTCCGGGTCGTCGAAGGTCAGCCACAGGAACTTGCCGCGGCGCTGCGCGGATTCGACGCGCAGCCCGGCCAGCTGCGCGGCCAGATGGTCGCCACCGAGCACGTGGCGGCGCACCGACCGCGGATGTTTGACGGTGACGGATTCGATGACGCTACCGACCACATGCTCGGCCAGACCGCGTCGGACGACCTCGACCTCGGGAAGCTCAGGCACCGCGATACTCCTTAGAATCGCTCACCAGTGTAAGAACGGCCACCGACAGAAATGCCGCCCACGCACGGCGGCGGGCGGCTTCCGTCAGCGGCGAATCAGACGGAGCCGTTGAGCGACTGCCAGGCGGCGCCCGCAGCCTTCTGCTCCGCTTCCTTCTTCGACCGGCCGACGCCCGTACCGTAGGCCCGCCCGCCGACGACGGCGGTCGCGGTGAATTCCTTGTCGTGATCCGGGCCGGTCGAGGTGATCTCGTAGCTGGGCACGCCGATACCGCGCTCCGCGGTCAGCTCCTGCAGGCTGGTCTTCCAGTCCAGCCCGGCGCCCATGCGGGGACCGCGCTCGAGCAGGTCGGCGAACAGGCGCAGCACCACGCTGCGCGCGACCTCGATGCCGTGCTGCAGGTGCACCGCGCCCAGCAGCGATTCCATGCCGTCGGCGAGAATGCTCGGCTTGTCGCGGCCCCCGGTCAGCTCCTCGCCCTTGCCGAGCAGCAGGTGGCGGCCCAGTCCACCGGCGCCGAGTTCACGGGCGACCTCCGCGAGGGCGTGCATATTCACCACGCTCGCGCGGAGTTTGGCCAGCTCGCCCTCGGACTTCTCCGGATGTTCCAGGTAGAGACGCTCGGTGATGCTCAGGCCGAGCACCGAGTCGCCGAGGAACTCCAGTCGTTCGTTGGTCGGCAGGCCGCCGTTCTCGTAGGCGTAGGACCGGTGGGTGAGCGCGAGCCGGAGCAGATCCGGGCGCACGTCGACGCCGAGCGCCTCGAGCAGAGGGCTGTGATCAGCGGCTTCGCCTACGGCGAGTGCGTCTGCTCCGTCCTTGCTGGCGGTCACGTTCGGCTACCGGGCTAGGCGATCAGACAGCGGAGGTGACCTGGCGGCCCTTGTACGTGCCGCAGTTGGGGCACGCGATGTGCGGCAGCGTCTTCTGACCGCAAGCCCGGTTCGGGCATGTGATCAGGGCCGGCGCGGTGGCCTTCCACTGGCTGCGCCGCGAGCGGGTGTTGGCACGAGACATCCGGCGCTTCGGAACGGCCACGACTACTTCTCCTCTGTTCTGGAACTTGCCGAGCCGTTGCGGCCCGCAAGAGATCGGTCTTCGTCGGATTCTGCTGCGGCGCCCTCGGCACCGGCGCCGGGTGCCTCGGCCGCGAAATTCGCGAGCCCGGCCCAGCGGGGGTCCAGTATCTCATGCCTGTGATCCGGACCTGCAATCGCCATCCGCACACCGCATTCCGGGCACAGACCGGCGCAGTCGGGCTCGCACAGCGGCTGCAGCGGCAGCGCCAGGCCGACGGCGTCGACGACCACCGGTTTCAGATCGGCCATATCGTCGATCAGCCGGTAGACCTCGTCGTCCTCGGTGGTCTGCTCGGTGGCGCTGTCCGGGTAGGCGAACAGCTCCGTCAGCTGCAGCTCGATCTCGTCGGTGAACGGCTCGAGACAGCGTGAGCACTGCCCCGACACCGGTGCGTGCACCGCGCCGGTGACCAGGACACCCTCCGAGACGGCCTGCAGCGTCAGGTCGAGCTCGACCTCGCCGCCGACCGGGACGGCGACCATGTCCAGGCCGATCCGCTCCGAGACGGGGACGGTGCGGCGCACCTGCCGCATCGAACCGGCGGCGCGTCCGAGACTGCGTGTGTCCAGCACGAAGCCCGCGTCGATCTGACGACGACGCGAACCGGAACCGGATTCGGCGGGCATCACGAACTCACTCACGATCGGTTGTGGGATTTGGGCAACCAGTCAACAATACCGGACCGGGCGCCCCGCACCCAAACCGCAGGTCATCGGGCACCCAATGCGCCCTCCACCTCATTCCCGGCGTGCCCGCTCCACCTCATTCCCGGCGCGCCCGCTCCACCCCATTCCCGGCGCGCCCGCTCCACCCCATTCCCGGCGCGCCCGCTCCACCCCATTCCCGGCGCGCCCGCTCCACCCCATTCCCGGCGCGCCCGCTCCACCCCATTCCCGGCGCGCCCGCTCCCCCTCATCCCCGGCATGCCCGCTCCACCTCATTCCCGGCATGCTTTTGGCCGGGATCAACGCCTGAATTCCGCAGCGTAGTCCGGGACGCCCGCACCGGAGCGCAGCTGCTGGCGGCCGCGGCCGACCGTACGCAGGGCGCCGTGCAGGGTCTCCTCGAAGTCGGCCAATTGGCCATCCACGTAGTGGTCGCACTCCTCGCGCAGCCGGTCCGATTCGGCCTGCGCGGCATCGATGAGGCGGGCCGACTCCACGTGCGCGGCGCGCACCACCTCGGTCTGCGACACCAGGCGCTCCTGTTCGGCGCGCCCATCTGCGACCGAACGGTCGTAGGACGACTGCCCGGCCGCGATCATGCGCTCGGATTCGGTCCGCGCCCGGCCGGTGACTGCCTCGTACTCCGCCTTGCCGTCGGCCACCACCCGATCGGCCTCAGCCTGCGCGGTGGCGACCAAGTGGTCGGCGTGGGCCCCCGCCTCGGCCACCATCCGGTCGGCGTGCGCCTTGGCGTCGGCCAGGATGCGGTCGGCCTCCTCGCGGGCCGCGGTGACGGTCTGGTTGGCCTGGTCGTCGGCGGCGGTGACGGTGGTCTCGGCGGTCGAGCGGGCATCGGAGACGATTTTGTCACGGTGGTCCAGGACGTCCTGGGCGTCGTCGAGCTCGCCGGGCAGCGCGTCACGTACGTCGTCGAGCAGCTCGAGGACCTCGCCGCGCGGGATGATGCAGTTGCGCGTCGGCGGGATGCCGCGCGCCTCCTCCACGATCGCGACCAGTTCGTCGAGTGCCTCGAATACGCGGTACATCCTGCTGACCCCACTCTCCTACCGAGCTCTCACGACGGAGACCGCCGTCCGGCCTTCTTGCAGCCTGGGCCCAGTGTGCCCCTCGTCACGATCATCTGCCCAGTTCACCCGCGGTGTGTCGTGGGTGTGTTTCCAACGCCACAGAAATCAAGTGGAGGATTTCCCTCCACTTGGTGTTATCGTTTTACTGAGCGGTAGACCAGTCGGGTCGCGGAACAATCCGCGCCCGGCGATGTTGGATCGGAAATGACAATGGCTGTCCTGTATCCGGTACTGAAGGGCCCCGGGGCGAACATCCCGCCCGGCCCTGGCATACCCGTGCAGCCCGACGGCAATACCGCAGCGCAGCCCGCCGATTCGGGCCGCGCTCCCTATCATTGGCTGATCTGGCTGGGCATGGGATTGACCGTGCCGCCGCCCGATGCCTTCCGGATGCCGTTACGCCCGGCGGATTCTCCGACCGGCGCCGGATCGCGGGGCCGCAAGCCGACCCTGCTGTCCCGGTTGATCACCGGGCAGTTGTCCCGCGGCCGCGCCAGGCACCTGCCCACAGGATCCGAGCCCATCGTTCCCGGTGCGCTGGCCGAGGCGTCGCCGCGCACCGTCACCGTCCTGCCGCCGGAGGAATCGACCGCCGACGGCCCGCGGGCGGCGCGGCGGGCGCTCTCGCAGTTGGGCGCGTATCTGCGCGGGGACCAATGGCTGCCGCAACTGGTCCGTTTCGCGCTGGTCGGCGGGCTCAGCAATATCGGCTACTTCCTGCTGTTCCTCGCCTTTTACGGCGGTGGCGCGCAGCTGGCCAACCTCGCCGGTTCCATCGTGAGCACCGCGCTGGCCAACGAGATGCACCGGCGGCTCACCTTCCACGCCGCCGACCGCGTCGGCTGGGTCACCGCGCAACTCGAGGGCGGCGGCCTGGCGCTGGCCGGGCTCGCGATCACCTCGGCCGCCCTCGCCGTACTCGACTTCGTCGCGCCCGGCATGAACGACGTCTCCGAGGCCTTGGCCGTCATCGCCATCGCGGCCGCCGTAGGCACCCTCCGCTTCCTCACCCTGCGCCTCTGGGTCTTCTGAGCGCCCAACTCCCCCGAACAGCCCGGCCCACAGACCCCAGCCCCTTGCCGCACCCCGGGCATCCCCGTGCACCCCATACACGTGCGGCAAGCCGTGCGTGAATGAATACGGGGTGCGTGAACAAGCTGGTCAAGCGAGCAAGGAACCGCATTCGGGTACCCGGCGTCCAATCTGAGCAAACGCACTGTCCGAGTACTCGAGGTGGAGGTTCAGTAATGAAGCGTCGCCAAGGATGTCGCACGTCGTGGCGGAACGGTCTGGCCCCGCAAATGGTATGGGTGCGGCCCGCCGTCAGGTCGATCGAGATCTGCGAGACCGGTACGCCGCGGCGAACCCGGCGCCCCCGCACCGATCGCGAACCCGAATGAGCGGGACGGGCGGGCCGCAGCCGGGCGATCCGTGGACGGAATGCCTTGCCGCCGAAGACCTCTGCGATACCGGCGTGCGGCGTCGGCAGGAGGTGATCCGGAGCGGTGTCAGCGACGCCGAGATCCGCAGGCGCTGCCTCGGCGGACGCTGGCGGCGGCTGCGGCGCGGTTCCTACACCGACGAGGCCGGCTTCGCGGGGTTGGACGCGATGGCGCGCCATCGGGTGCTCGCCGACGCGGTACTGCCCGACCTGTCCACCGACGCGATCCTCAGCCACCAGTCGGCGGCCGTGGTGTACGGGGCTCCGGTGTGGGTCGCGCTGCTGGACCGCGTGACCGTCACTCGCAACCGGCGCAACGGCGGACGGATCAAGGCGACCATGAAGGTGCACTGCGCACCGGTCGACACGGTCGCCGAGCTGGACGGATTCGTCCTCACCACACCGGCGCGCACCATCGTGGACCTGGCGCGCACCACGCCCTTCGAGGCCGCGGTCGTCGCCGGCGACGCGCTGGCACGCGACTACGGCGTCCCCGCGGCGGACCTGGCGACGGAGCTCGAACTCGCGAAGCGTCGGCACGGCATCGACGCCGCCCGCCGCGTGGTGAACTTCCTCGATCCGCGCAGCGAGAGCGTGGGCGAATCACGCAGCCGCGTAATGCTGCGCCGACTGGGCCTGCCGATGCCGCAGTCGCAGGGCGACGTCTACAGCGGTGGCGGCCGGATGCTGGGCCGGGTCGACTTCTACTACGGCGAGACCGGCGTCATCGGCGAATTCGACGGCCGCGTCAAGTACGGCCGCCTGCTCCGCCCCGGCGAGGCGCCGGGCGAGGCGGTCTTCGCCGAGAAGAAGCGTGAGGACGCCTTGCGCAGCAGCGGCTTTCAGGTAGTGCGATGGACCTGGGACGAAATCCCCACCGGCGAGGTCGCCACCCGCCTCCGCGCCGCCCACACCCGAGCCCAGCACACCCGCCCCGACGGCTTCATCTGCCAGTCCCCCCTCCCCAAACCGAAACCCCTATCCCTCAGAAACCTCTGACCCCTCCCGCGCGCCCGTCGTACGTCCTGGTGGGGCGTGCGCCGGGCTCGGGTGAGCTGGGCCGAGACCCTCCCCCGTGATCCCGTACCCCACATCTATCCACGCAGTCGCTACCACGCATGCACGGTGTGCGTCGACCCGCATGGAGTGCACGATGCCCTGATCACCGCCCCGCGCAATGCCGGGTACGAAGCAAGCAGCCGGGCAACAAAACTCACGCACCCCGCACCTGTTCACGCACCCGCTACAGCACATGTATGGGGTGCGTGAACCTGCAAGGGGTGCGCGATGGGGTGGCTGTCCGGTCCGGACTAGCGCTGGGTGCGAAGGGTGTGGGCGGGCAAGGGAACTCGCTCGTTCGTGTGGTTGTTCGCGCGCTCGTTGCGGCGCGCGTGCTGGAGCGCTGGGATGAGGACCGGGGGGTGAGGTACCGGAGGGGTTGGGGTGGAGGGTGGCTCTGTTAGCGTTCGGGGATGGCTGGAGCACTGTGCCCCGGGTCGTTCGATCCGGTGACCAACGGGCATCTCGACGTGATCACGCGGGCGGCCGCGCAGTTCGACGAGGTCGTGGTGACTGTGAACGTGAACAAGAAGAAGCAGGGCATGTTCACGGTCGAGGAGCGGATGGAGATGTTGCGCGAGGCGACTGCCGCGCTGCCGAACGTCCGCGTCGCATCGTGGTACGGGCTGACGGTGGAGTTCGCCCGAGAACAGGGCATCGGCGCGATCGTCAAGGGCCTGCGCGATGCCACGGACTTCGGGTACGAGCTGCAGATGGCGCAGATGAACAAGAAGCTGTCCGGCGTCGACACCTATTTCCTCGCCACCAACCCCTCCTACGGCTACCTGTCCAGTTCGCTGGTCAAGGAGGTCGCCACCTTCGGCGGCGACGTAGCCGACATGCTCCCCCCCGCCGTCCACAAACGCCTACTGGCCCGCATCGCCGAACGCAAAGACTGAGCAGGCGCCTACCGGCCCGACATACCTCTCCAATCCTCCCGACATGTCTCTCGAGTCATCCCGGCGTGCATCCCTCCAGTCATCCCGACATGCCTCTCGAGTCAACCTCGGCATGCATCTCTCCAGCCCTCCCGAGATGTCCCTCCAGTTATCCCGGCATACCTCTCGAATCAACCCGGCATACATCCCTCCAGCCATCCCGACATGCCCCTCGAGTCAACCCGGCATACATCCCTCCAGCCATCCCGACATGCCCCTCGAGTCAACCCGACATACATCCCTCCAGCCATCCCGGCATGCCTCTCAAGTCAACCCGGCATACATCCCTCCAGTCATCCCGGCATGCTCTTGGCCGGGATCCGCGGCAGCCGAAGCGGATTCCGGCCCAGCGCATGCCGGAATGACTGAAGGGCTGGTGCCCGATCGGCTGTAGGGACCGGTGCCCGCGTAGCCGGTGAGGCCGGGGCCGCGGGCTATGGAACTCGGTGTCCGGTCACAATCCGTGGCGGTTGCCGGTAATCAGGTCGCTGATCTGGGATTCCAAGGCGGGTGAGAATGGGGCGCGGGCTGCCTCGACCGCTCGGCGGGTCTCCTCTGTCACCAAGTCCATGTTGATCTGGGCGGCGGCGTTCGCGCCTGCCGCCGCAGCGGGGCCTACCTGGGCGGAGGGATCGGTGACGTTACCCGCGACCCAGACTCCGGGGATCGTCGTGCGCCCGGCCGGGTCGGCGGGGATGTGGTCGCCCATGCCGCTGGGGTGCGGTACCGGGTGCAGGCCGAGGTCCGACAGGAATCCCGCGCGGGCCACCATGCGCGAGGGCGCGGCCAGGACCTGCCTGGCGACCAGCGAGCCGTCGGCGAGCCGCACTCCGACCAGCCGATCGTCGACTACCTCGACCGACGCCACCTCGCCTGTCACGACTCGGACGCCGCGCGCCGCCAACTGCTCGGCCTGCTCGCCGGTCGGTTCGGCCATCGTATGCGTGAACAGCGTGACGTCGTCGGTCCATTGCCGCCACAGCAGCGCGCCGTGCACCGTCATCGGGCCGTTGGCGAGCACGCCGATGGCCCGGTCGCGAACCTCCCAACCGTGGCAGTACGGGCAGTGCACGACGTCGCGGCCCCAGCGGTCCCGCAGCCCGGCGACGTCCGGCAACTCGTCGGTCAATCCGGTTGCCACGAGCAGGCGTCGCGCCCGCACGGTGCGCCCGTCAGTCAGGGTTACCGTCAGCCCGGCGTCGTCGCGCGTGGCGGTCTCAACGGTTCCGGAAACCACCTGACCGCCGTAGCCGCGAACCTCCGCGCAGCCCCGTTCCAGCAGTTCAGCGGGGGGCATGCCGTCGCGGGCCAGCAGGCCGTGCACCCCGTCGGCCGGTGCGTTGCGCGGATCTCCGGCATCGATCACCACCACCGACCGGCGCGCCCGCGCCAGCATCAGGGCCCCGTTCAAGCCCGCGGCGCCGCCGCCGATCACCACCACGTCGTAGCCGTCCATCAGCTGATCGGTCATATGACCACCTCCTGCCATCGACAATGCGGGCGGGTCGGCGGTCTAGGCAAACTTCTTTGCCGAAATGGCAAACTGAAGACATGGACGACTTCGATCAGGCGCTGGACGCGGTCGGCCCACGGCTGCGGGCGCTGCGCAAGCAGCGCGAGACCACGCTCGCGGAGCTGTCGGCGGCGACCGGCATCTCGGTCAGCACCCTGTCGCGCCTGGAGTCCGGCGCCCGGCGCCCGGCGCTCGAACAGCTGCTCCCGCTGGCCCGGGCGCACGGCGTCACCCTCGACGAGCTTGTCGACGCCCCGGCGACCGGGGATCCGCGCGTGCACATGCGGCCGGTCACCCACCACGGCATGACAATGGTGCCGCTCACCCGCCGCCCGGGCGGTATCCAGGCGTACAAGATGGTGCTGACGCCCGAGGACCGCGCCGGTGACCCGCAACCCCAGACGCACGAGGGCTACGACTGGGTCTACGTCCTCAACGGGCGATTGCGCCTGATCCTCGGCGAGCACGACCTGGTGCTGTCACCGGGCGAGGCAGCGGAATTCGACACCCGGTGCCGCACTGGTTCGGCGCCGCAGGTGGCGAGCCGGTCGAACTCCTCAGCCTGTTCGGCAAGCAGGGCGAGCGCGCACATCTGCGCGCCCGGCCCAAAGCGCAAACCGGGTAAGCCATTTCGCATCCGGGCGGCGGGACTGCTCGCCACGCCCAGGCGCCGAGGTACGCCTCGCCACACCAGGAACCAAATACAACTCGCCACACCAGGGCCGAGTCAGGCTCGCCGCGTCCAGGGGCTGAGCGTGGCTCGCCATGCCGGGGGCGAGTGTGGCTCGCCGCGTTGGGAGGTCGGGGGACGGGGCTCAGGGTTCGAATTCGGCCAGTTCGATGCGGGTTTCGCCGTAGCGGCGCGGCTTCAGGACGGAAAAGACTGGTGGCCAGTCGATTTCGGGCGAGCGGGTGGGGCGCTCGATGATCACCAGCGCGTCCTCGCGTAACCAGCCGTTGGTGGCCAGGGATTTCAGGTCGGCAACCACATCGACGCCGTCCACGGCATAGGGCGGATCCGAGAAGACGAGGTCGAATGCCGCGGCAGGCGTGCCGGAGAGCACGGAGCCCACGGTGCCCACCCGCAATTCGGCCCCGGGCAGGCCCAGATCGGCGATATTGCCACGGACCACGGCCGCCGCCTTGCGGTCGGACTCCACGAGCAGGGCGTGAGAAGCGCCGCGCGACAACGCCTCCAGGCCGAGCGCTCCCGAGCCCGCGTAGAGATCCAGGACCCGAGTACCGTCGAAGTCCAAGCGCGCAGCCAACATGTTGAACAGCGCCTCGCGCACCCGATCCGACGTCGGCCGCGTACCGGCGGGCGGAACCCGCAGCCGCCGCCCTCCGGCCACCCCCGCCACGATCCGCGTCATCGAGCCACCCCCGAGAACACCGCCCCACTCGATGCCCCCACTCCGCACAACGGGCGGGCGCCACCGTGCGCGGCGCGGCACGCCCCCGAACCGGATCCCCGCGAGGCTGACCCGCGGGGGCTGGTGGGCCTGGGGCGGCTCACTCCGCCGCGGCCTCGTTCAGGCGGAGGTCTACGAGCAGGTCGCCGCCCTCCACCTGCTGGACCTTGCCGATGGCGACGCGGCGCACCACGCCGGCGCGGGGGGCGGTGATGGCGGCCTCCATCTTCATAGCCTCGATGGTGCCGATGGTGTCGCCCGCCGTGACGGTGTCTCCCTCGGAGACGACCAGGGTGACGACGCCCGCGAAGGGGGCGGCCACGTGACCCGGATCGGTCTTGTCCGCCTTCTCGGCGGCGGGGACGTCGCTGGCGACGGAGCGGTCGCGGACCAGGACGGGACGCAGCTGCCCGTTGAGGATGCACATCACCGTGCGCATGCCGCGCTCGTCGGGCTCGGAGATGGCCTCCAGGCCGATCAGCAGCGTGACGCCCTTCTCCAACTGCACCCGATGCTCCTCGCCGTGCCGCAGCCCGTAGAAGAACTGGTTGGCCGACAGTCCCGAGATGTCGCCGAATTTCTCACGGTGCGCGAGGAATTCGCCCGCCGGGCCCGGGAACAGCAGGCGGTTCAACGTCGCCCGGCGCTCCTCCGAGCTGCCGCCGAGTCCGGCCTCGTCGGCCGCGGTCAGCTCCGTCTCGGGCTTGGCGGACCCGCGCCCGGCCAATGCCCGGCTGCGGAACGGTTCCGGCCAACCACCGGCGGGAGTGCCGAGTTCCCCACGCAGGAAACCGATTACGGAGTCGGGGATGTCGTAACGGCCCGGATCGGCGGCGAAGTCCTCCACATCGATGCCCGAGCCGACCAGTGACAGCGCGAGGTCGCCCACCACCTTGGACGACGGCGTCACCTTCACCAGTCTGCCCAGCAGCCGATCCGCCGCAGCGTATTTCGCCTCGACCTCCTCGAACCGGTCGCCGAGGCCGAGCGCGATCGCCTGCTGGCGCAGGTTCGACAGCTGCCCGCCCGGAATCTCGTGGGTGTAGACGCGGCCGGTCGGACCCGGCAGCCCGGATTCGAAGGGCCCGTACACCTTTCGCAAGGCCTCCCAGTACGGCTCCAGATCGCACACATTGCCCAGGTTCAGCCCGCTGTCGTACTCCGAATTCGCCGCCGCCGCAACGATTGCCGACAGCGGCGGCTGGCTGGTCGTGCCGGCCATCGGCGCGCTGGCACCGTCGACGGCATCCGCACCGGCCTGCCACGCGGCCAGGTACGTCGCCAGCTGACCACCCGGTGTGTCGTGGGTGTGCACGTGCACCGGCAGGTCGAAATTGCTGCGCAGCGCGGTGACCAGGGTGTGCGCGGCGGGCGCGCGCAGCAGTCCGGCCATGTCCTTGATGCCGATGACGTGCGCGCCGGCGTCCACGATCTGCTCGGCCAGCTTGAGGTAATAGTCGAGCGTGTAGAGGTTTTCGTCCGGGTTCGACAGGTCGCCGGTGTAGCTCATCGCGACTTCCGCGAGGGCCGTGCCGGTTTCGCGCACCGCGTCGATGGCCGGGCGCATCTGGTCGACGTTGTTCAGCGCGTCGAAGATCCGGAAGATGTCGATCCCGGTCGCGGTGGCTTCGGAAACGAAGGCGCGCGTGACCTTTTCCGGGTACGGCGTGTACCCGACGGTGTTGCGCCCGCGCAGCAGCATCTGCAGGCAGATATTGGGGATCGCCTCCCGCAGCGCCGCCAGCCGCTCCCACGGGTCCTCGTACAGAAACCGCAGCGCCACATCGTAAGTCGCGCCGCCCCAGCACTCGACCGACAGCAGCTCCGGTGTCAGCCGCGCCACGTGCCCGGCCACCTGGATCAGGCTGTTGGTACGCACCCGGGTCGCCAGCAGCGACTGGTGCGCATCGCGGAAGGTGGTGTCGGTCAACGCGATTCCCCGCTGCTCGCGCAGGGCCTGCGCGAAACCCTCGGGACCCAGCCGCAGCAAACGCTGCCGCGACCCGTCCGGCGGCGGCGCCGTGGTGTCGATCGGAGGCAGCTTGTCGTGCGGGTACACCGCGGTGGGACGCTCACCGTGCGGCTTGTTGACGGTGATGTCGGCCAAATAGGTCAGGATCTTGGTGCCGCGGTCCGCGGACCCGCGCTGGGTCAGCAGGTAGGGCCGCTCGTCGATGAAGGAAGTGGTCACCCGCCCGGCCCGGAAGTCGGGATCGTCGAGCACCGCCTGCAGGAACGGAATGTTGGTCGCCACACCGCGAATCCGGAATTCGGCGACCGCCCGCCGGGCCCGGGCCACCGCCTGGGTGAAGTCGCGGCCGCGGCAGGTGAGCTTCACCAGCATCGAATCGAAATGCGCGCCGACCTCGGCGCCCAGGTTGGCGCCGCCGTCGAGGCGAATGCCGCCGCCGCCCGGACTGCGGTAGGCGGTGATGCGGCCGGTGTCCGGCCGGAAGCCGTTGGCGGGATCCTCGGTGGTGATCCGGCACTGCAGCGCGGCGCCGCGGATACCGATCGAGTCCTGGCTCAACCCCAGGTCGTCCAGGGTTTCCCCGGCGGCGATCCGCAACTGCGACGCCACCAGATCGACGTCGGTGATCTCTTCGGTGACGGTGTGCTCGACCTGGATACGGGGGTTCATCTCGATGAACACGTGATTGCCGCGCTCGTCGAGCAGGAACTCCACGGTGCCCGCGCAGCTGTAGCCGATCTGCCGCGCGAAGGCCACGGCATCGGCGCAGATGCGTTCGCGCAGTGCGGGATCCAGGTTCGGCGCGG
The DNA here is from genome assembly GCF_054782435.1 of Nocardia thraciensis. NCBI lineage: Bacteria > Bacillati > Actinomycetota > Actinomycetes > Mycobacteriales > Nocardiaceae > Nocardia > Nocardia thraciensis. Next base: position 203,733 of record NZ_BAAGSM010000026.1, on the reverse strand, counting down.
GGGCCAGCTCGATCACCTTCTGATGCCGCCGCTGCAGCGAACAGTCCCGCTCGAACAGGTGGATGACATTGCCCCGCCCGTCGGCGAGGATCTGGACCTCGATATGGCGGGGATTGATCACCGCCTGTTCGAGGAATACCGTCTGGTCGCCGAAGGCCGATTCGGCCTCCCGCATAGCCGCCTCCACGGACTCGCGCAGCTGCGCCCGGTCGGCGACCCGGCGCATACCGCGGCCGCCGCCACCGGCGACGGCCTTGACGAATACCGGGAACCGCAGGGAATCCGCGGCCGACAGCAGCTCCTCCACGTCGGCCGACGGCGCGGTGGAGGCGAGCACCGGCAGCCCCGCGGCCTCCGCGGCGGCGATCGCGCGGGCCTTGTTACCGGTCAGTTCCAGCACCTCGGCCGAGGGGCCGATGAAGGTGATGCCCTCCCGCGCGCACGCCGCGGCCAGGTCCGGGTTCTCCGACAGAAATCCGTAACCGGGGTAGACGGCGTCGGCGCCGGCGGTCTTGGCCGCCTTGATGATCTCCTCGATCGACAGGTAGGCCCGCACAGGGTGGCCGGGCACCCCGATCTGGTACGACTCGTCCGCCTTCAGCCGGTGCACCGAATTGCGGTCCTCGTAGGGAAATACCGCGACGGTGCCGATCCCGAGTTCGTAAGCGGCGCGGAACGCTCGAATGGCGATTTCCCCGCGGTTGGCGACCAGCACTTTGGAGAACATTGGCTTAAGGTACCTGGCTCGTCGGCGAGTCCGGACATCGAATACGCCTTCGCAGCCAACCTCACAACCGAACCTTGCCGATCTGCAAATCTGTGTGACCTGCCGGTAACCGAGCCAGTACGCGTGGTTTCCGGCCAAAAGCGATGCGGGGTGGAATGACAGCGGCGGGCTCATACCCGGAATAACCGCTTTGCCCCGTGCCTTATCCTCTACTACGCAGCTGGTTCGCTGCGCCTGGCGAGTTGGAGCCCCGAGCGCCAGGGCGGCAGCGTCGAAACCGGTCCGGAGGGATCGGCCAGAGGGAACCCGGTGGGAATCCGGGACTGTCCCGCAGCGGTATGCAGGAACGACCGCCGTCACCAGCACTGGGTGCGCGCACCTGGGAAGCGACGGCCAGTAGGGACACCCCCGACGGGGAGATGCCTGCGAGTCCGAAGACCTGCCAGTTGTGCCGGGTACGCCGTATCCGGCGGCCACCGCCTCGTGGAATCGGGCGGGCGGACACCAGTGCACAGGCATCTCGGGCTCCGTCTGCTCTGTATGGCGGTGACCTGTGGCTTCCAGCACTGGAGAGACCGTGACTGATCACACCCCTTTCACCGCAACGGTTCTCGGCATTCCGCGGATCGGGCCGCGGCGCGAGCTCAAACGCGCGACCGAGAGTTACTGGGCCGGGCGCATCGACGCCGCCGACCTGCACGCCGTCGGGCGCGAGCTGCGGCGCACGCAGCTGGCCGCGCTGACGGCGGCCGGACTGGATTCGGTTCCCGTTGGGACCTTTTCCTATTACGATCAGATGCTCGACACCGCGGAGATGTTCGGCGCGCTGCCCCTGCGGGTCGCCGGAATCACCGACCCGGTGGAACGCTACTTCGCCGCGGCCCGGGGCACCGAGGACGTCGAGCCGCTGGAGATGACCAAGTGGTTCGATACCAACTACCACTACCTGGTCCCCGAGATCGGCCCGGGCACCTCCTTCGCGCTGCGTCCGGACAAGCTCCTCGGTGAGTTCCGCGAGGCTCGTGAACTGGGCGTACCCGCACGTCCGGTCGTCATCGGGCCACTGACCTTCCTGAAGCTGTCCAAGGGCCTCGACGGCATCTCGCCGGTGGATCGGCTGAACGATCTGCTCCCCCACTACCGCGAACTGCTCGGCCTGCTGGCCGCCGAGGGCGCCGACTGGGTGCAGATCGACGAGCCGGTGCTGGTCACCGACCTCACCGATGCCGAGCTGTCGCTGATGCGGCGCACCTACGCGGAGCTGTCCGGACTGCGGCAGCGACCGGCGATCCTGGTGGCGACCTACTTCGGCCGCCCGGGTGCGGCGCTGCCCGCCTTGGCGGACATGGGAATCGAGGGTGTCGCGCTCGATTTCGCCTCCGGCACAACGGTCGACGACGTGGCCGCGGTACCGGCCCTGGCGGACAAGCTGGTGGTGGCCGGTGTCGTCGACGGGCGCAATATCTGGCGGACCGACCTCGACGGGGCCTTGGCCTCGCTGGGCACGTTGCTGGGCAGTACCGGCGCGCTGGCGGTGTCGAGCTCCAGTTCGCTTCTGCACGTGCCGTATTCGCTGGACGACGAGACGGAGCTGGATCCGGCGCTGCGGTCGTGGCTGGCATTCGGCGCGGAGAAGGTCGGCGAGGTACGGCTGCTCGCCACCGCCCTGGGCGAGGGCACCGGCACCATCGCCGACGAACTGTCCGCGGCGCGGGCGGCGCGGGCGAGCCGTGCCGCCGATCCGCGCCTGCGCAACGATGCCGTGCGCGCCCGTCTGTCCGCGCTCGGCGCGGACGCCACCCGCCGCGCCCCCGCGACGGAACGCCGTGCGCTGCAACGGGAACGGCTGGGACTGCCGCTGCTGCCCACCACCACGATCGGCTCGTACCCGCAGACGACCGCGATCCGCAAGGCGCGAGCCGAACTGCGCAAGGGCGAGATCACCGGCGCGCAGTACCACGAGCGGATGCGCGCCGAGATCGCCGATGTCGTTGCGCTGCAGGAGAAGCTGGGTCTCGATGTACTGGTGCACGGCGAGCCCGAGCGCAACGATATGGTGCAGTACTTCGCCGAGCAGCTCGACGGCTTCTTCGCCACCGGCAACGGCTGGGTGCAGTCCTACGGCACCCGCTGCGTGCGGCCGCCGATCCTGTACGGGGACGTGGTGCGGCGCGCGCCCATGACCGTCGAGTGGATCGGGTACGCGCAGTCGCTCACCAGCAAGCCGGTCAAGGGCATGCTCACCGGCCCGGTGACGATCCTGGCCTGGTCGTTCGTGCGCGACGACCAGCCGCTGGCGGAAACGGCCCGGCAGGTCGCGCTCGCGATCCGCGACGAGACGGTGGACCTGCAGTCCTCCGGGATCCGCATCGTCCAGGTCGACGAACCGGCGCTGCGAGAGCTGCTGCCGCTGCGCGCGCAGGCCAAGCAGGCGTACCTGGACTGGGCGGTGACGGCGTTCCGGCTGGCGACCAGCGGCGTGTCCGACGCCACCCAGATCCACACCCACCTGTGCTACTCGGAATTCGGTGAGATCATCGGAGCTATCGCCGATCTGGATGCCGACGTCACCTCGATCGAAGCGGCCCGCTCGCACATGGAGGTGCTCGACGACCTCAACGCGGCCGGATTCCACCTCGGCGTCGGGCCGGGCGTCTACGACATCCACTCGCCCCGGGTGCCGAGTGTGGAGGAGATCACCACCTCGCTCCAGGCCGCACTGAAAGCCGTACCGGCCGAACGGCTCTGGGTCAATCCGGACTGCGGGCTCAAGACCCGCGGACCCGCTGAGGTCGAGGCGTCGCTGCGGAACCTGGTGACCGCGGCACAAGCCGTACGCTGATGCACTGTGGCCCCGGCCGTCTGACGACAGCCGGGGCCACTGGTGTCACGGTCGCGGCGTGCGTCAGGCCACTCCCACGACCCGTTGCGGCACACCCACATACTCCGACAGCGGGCGGATGAGCGCATTGGACTGTGACTGTTCGATGATGTGGGCGGTCCAGCCGGTGATGCGGCTCATCACGAAGATCGGCGTGAACATGTCGATGTCGAAGCCCATCAGGTAGTACGCGGGTCCGGCGGGGAAGTCCAGATTCGGTTCGATGCCGGTCGATTCCGCCATGGCCGCCTCGAGTTCGGCGTACATGCGCAGCCATTCGTGGCCGCCGGTCACCTCCGCGACCTGCTTCAGGGCCGCCCTCATGGTCGGCACCCGGGAATCGCCGTTCTTGTAGACGCGGTGTCCGAAACCCATCACCTTCTCCTTGCGGGACAGCCTGTCCCGCAACCACTCCCGCGCCCGCTCCGGCTTACTGATCTCCAGCATCGCGTGCATGACGGCCTCGTTGGCGCCGCCGTGCAGCGGGCCCTTCAGCGTGCCGATGGCGGCCGTGACCGCGCTGTACATGTCGGACTGCGTCGAGGTGACCACGCGCGCGGCGAAGGTCGAGGCGTTGAAACCATGCTCGGCGTAGAGGATCAGCGATGTCTCGAACGCCGCCACGATCCGCGGGTCCAGGCGGCGGTCGGCGGTCGACGGTTCGCCGAAACACATGTAGAGGAAGTTCTCGGCGAAACCCCGCTGCTCGTCCGGGGCGATCGGATCCAGCCCGCGGCGACGGCGCATATCGGCCGCGATCACCGTGGGCAGGATCGCGGTCATCCGTAATGCCTTGGCCAGCAGCGCTTGCGGGCTCGTGCCCCGGTCCTCGAGTGGATCCTCGGCGCCGAGATAGCTGACCACGGTGCGCACGACATCCATCGGGTGGCAGGTCTCGGGCAGCTTGTCGATCAGCGCCAGCAGCGAGCGATCGAGGCGCCGCTGCGCGCGTTCGCGGTGGCGCAGCGCCCGCAGCTGGTTCGCGTCGGGCAGCTCGCCGTACCACAGCAGGTGGGCGACCTCCTCGAAGCCGCAGTGCCGCGCCAGATCCTGGACCGCGTAACCGCGGTAGGTCAGGGAGTTGGTTTCGGGAACGACCTTCGAGATGGCGGTGGTGTCCACCACGACCCCGGCCAGTCCCTTCTTGATCTCGGTCATGGAGTCACTCGCTCACGGTGAAATTGAAGATGCCGGAATCGAATTCGTTGTAGTGCTGGTAGCCGAGCAGCTCGTACAGCCGTGCTCGATGCTGCATAGTGTCGAGCAGGCCGGATTGGGTTCCGGTGGCGGCGATTTCGCGCAGCCCGGCCTCGACGGCGAACATCGCCAGGCGCAGGGTGGTGACCGGGTAGATGACGGCGTTGTACCCGAGACCCTCGAGTCTCTCCGCCGACAGCAGGTCCGACTTGCCGAATTCGGTCATATTGGCCAGCAGCGGAACCGGCACGGCGGCACGGAACTTCGCGAACTCGCTGGCATCGGCCAAGGCCTCGGTGAAGATCAGATCGGCACCCACGTCGGCATAGGCCTTGGCCCTGTCGATCGCCGCGGCCGGCCCCTCGATGCCGCGGGCGTCGGTGCGGGCGCAGATCACGAAGTCCGGATCGCGCCGGGCCGAGACCGCCGCCCGGACGCGCCGCACCATCTCCTCGACCGGTACGACGGCCTTTCCGTCGAGATGCCCGCACCGCTTGGGGTTCACCTGGTCCTCGATGTGGCAGCCCGCCAGGCCCGCGTCCTCGAGCAGCGTGATCGTGCGGGCCGCGCTCATCGGCTCGCCGAATCCGGTATCGGCGTCGATCAGTGTCGGCAGATCGGTGACCCGTGCGATCGCGCGGCCTCGCTCGGTCACCTCGCTCAGCGTAGTCAGCCCGATATCGGGCAGCGCGAGTTCGGCGGAGACCACCGCCCCGGACACGTACACGCCCTCGAACCCGAGTTCCTGAACCAGCTTCGCCACCAGGGGGTTGAACGCCCCGGGCAGCCGCTGGATCCGCCCGCTGGCCAGCCCGGCCCGCAGCGCCTTCCGCTTGTCGCTCGCGGACCTCGCCGCCGCCATCAGCCCGGTCACAGCGACCGCCGCCGCGTTGCCCGAACGTCCTGCCCGATTGTCGTCCCGGCCCGAATGTCCTGCCCCATTGTCGTCCCGGCCCGAATGCCCTGCCCCATTGTCGTCCCGGCGTGCTCTTGGCCGGGATCCATCCCCGCCACCAGGAGATTCCGGCCAAAAACACGCCGGAAAGACAAGGGTGAAGCAGACCCGAAAGACGAGGGCCAGGCGCGCCGGAAAGACAACGGTGGAGCGTGCCGGACAGACAAGGGCAAAGCGCGCCAGCCAGACCAGGGCGAAACGCACCAGACAGACAAGAGCGAAACGCACCGGACAGGTGGGGGTGCAACGCGCCGGACAGATGGGGGTGAAGCGGGCCGGAAAGAGGAGGGTGCAGGAGCTGTGGCTGCGGTGGAGTGAGATGGCCCTAGGCTCGTCTTATGACCGAACCGCTGCGCTACCGCCTGATCACCGGCCCCGACGACGCCATCTTCTGTGAGCGGATCAGCAAGCTCCTGGAGGACGGCTACCGTCTGCACGGCTCGCCCTCGGTCACGTTCAACGGCATCCACGTGATCGCGGCGCAGGCCGTGGTGTGGGAAGGCGACTGAGATACGTTCCGGCGGCATCAGAAGATTCCCTTTCCGGTCGACGGCGCCGCCGCGAGCACGTCGGGAGAGACCGTGAACGTCAGCTGGTCCAGCTCGTCCGGCCGCAGCCGCGGAGTTCGTTGCGCCGCATCGAGAAAGCGGTCCTGCTCGGCGGGCTCGAGTACGCCCTCGGCGAGGGTGCGGAACTTCGCGATGTACTGCTCGCGCCCGAAGGGCCGCTCCCCCAGCGGATGCGCGTCGGCCACGGCCAGCTCGTCCACGATCGTCTCGCCGTCGGCCAGCGTCACTACCGCCCGTGCGCCGAACGCCTTCTCGCTCGGATCGGCGGAGTGGTAGCGCCGGGTCCACTCCGGGTCCTCGACCGTGCGGATCTTCTGCCACAGCGCCACGGTGTCGGGCCGCCGCGCCCGCTCCGGCGCGTACGAACGCTCGTGGTGCCAGGTTCCGTCCTGCAGGGCCACGGCGAAGATGTAGGGCACCGAATGGTCGAGCGTCTCCCGGCTGGCGTGCGGGTCGTACTTCTGCGGATCGCCGGACCCGCTGCCGATCACCACGTGCGTGTGGTGGCTGGTGTGCAGCACGATCGAGGCGATCTTGCCGAGATCGCCGATGCGCGAGCGCATCCGGCGCGCCAGGTCGATCGGCGCCTGGCTCTGATACTCGGCCGAATGCTCCTTGGTGTAGCTGTCCAGGATCGCCCGCTTCGGCTCCCCCGGAACCGGTAGCGGCACGGCGTATTCCGCGTCCCTGCCGCCCAGCAGCCGGGCGATCACGCCGTCCTCACCCTCCCAGATCGGCGCGGGGGCGCCCTCGCCGCGCATGGCCCGGTCCACCGCTTCCACGGCCATCTTCCCCGCGAAGGCGGGCGCGAAGGCCTTCCAGCTGGAGATCTCCCCCTTGCGCGACTGCCGGGTGGCGGTCGTGGTGTGCAGGGCCTGGCCGATGGCCTGAGAGATCGTCTCGGCGTCCAGGCCCAGCAGGGTGCCGATACCGGCCGCGGCGGACGGCCCGAGGTGAGCGATGTGGTCGATCTTGTGCTCGTGCAGGCAGATTCCGCGCACCAGGTCGATCTGAACCTCGTAACCCGTTGCGAGACCGCGGATCAGGTCCGCGCCGCCGCGCCCGGCATGCTGCGCGACGGCGAGGATCGGCGGGATGTTGTCTCCCGGATGCGAGTACTCCGCGGCCAGGAAGGTGTCGTGGAAGTCCAGCTCCCGCACCGCGACTCCATTGGCCCACGCCGCCCACTCGGGTGAGAACCGGTGCGTGGCGGGCAAGCCGCAGACGGTGGCACCCGGCGCGTAGGGGTGCGCCTGCGCCTGACGTCGAGCGGTCGTCGGCGGGCGCCTGCGCAGCGCGGCCGCGGCCACCCCGGCATTGTCGATGATCCGGTTGACGATCATCTCCGCTACCTCCGTCGGCACCGGGACGGGGTCGGCGGCCACCTCCGCGATCCGGGTCGCCAGATGGTCCGAGCGGGGAAAGTCATCCGCCGAGGCATGGGAACGTGCGATATGACGCTTCATACTTCGCACGCTACGCAGCGACGCATCGCGACAAAACACCTTGCAACAGTAGATTTTTGTCGGCGAGTACAGCCAATATTGCAATGTTTGCGAAGCCAGTGGGTAGCATCGGCGGCGTGCGCAAGATGTATGCGGGTGCCCGACTACGGCGGTTGCGCGAGGAAAGGCGGATGACCCAGGCCGCGCTGGCCAAGTCCCTGGAACTATCCCCCAGCTACCTCAACCAGCTCGAGCGCGATCAGCGACCGCTCACCATTCCGGTACTGCTGAAACTGAACTCGACCTTCGACCTGGATGTGCAGTTCTTCGCCGCCGACTCCGATGCGCGGCTGGTCTCGGACCTGCACGAGGTGCTGGTCGAGGCCGCCGGCGGCACGGCCCCGCCCGCCGCCGAGGTCGAGGACCTGGCCACCCGTCTGCCCGAGGTCGCCAAGACCATCGTCGCCATGCACCGGCGACTGCGCGCGGCCACCGACCAGCTGGACCTGCTGTCCTCCAAGGTCGCCACCCCGACCGGAGCGCCCGGCGTCCCGATGCCCTACGAGGACGTCCGCGACTTCTTCTACGACCACCACAATCACATCGCCCAGTTGGACCTGGCCGCCGAGCGGCTGTTCGACGAGTGCGGGCTGTCCGTCGGCTCGCTGGACCGGCAGCTGGCCCGCGTCGCCGAGGAGAAGGCCGGGGTGACGGTGCTGGTGCGCGGCGACGGCGCCGACCCGGCCATTCCCAAGCGCCACTTCGATTCCGAGAGCCGCACCCTGACCCTGGCCCGGCGGCTGCGCCCTGGTCAGCGCGCCTTCCAGATCGCCACCACCCTCGCGTTCCTGCTCTACGGGCCACTGCTGGACGAGGTGCTCAGCGATACGCCCTCGCTCACCGGGGAGTCCCGGGCGCTGGCTCGGGTGGGGCTGGCCAACTACTTCGCCGGTGCGCTGGTGCTGCCGTACGGGAAGTTCCTGCGCTCGGCCGAGGAATTGCACTACGACATCGATCTGCTGGGCCTGCGGTTCGAGGTGGGTTTCGAGACGGTCTGCCACCGGCTGAGCACACTGCAGCGGCAGGGGCAGCGCGGGGTGCCCTTCTTCTTCGTGCGCACCGATCGCGCCGGAAATATCTCGAAGCGCCAGTCCGCCACCGCGTTTCACTTCTCCCGGGTCGGCGGCAGCTGCCCGCTGTGGGTGGTGCACGAGGCCTTCGCGCATCCGGGCCGCGTGCTCACCCAGGTGGCCTCGATGCCCGACGGGCGGCGCTACCTGTGGGTGGCCCGCACCGCCCATTCCGCTCCGCGCGGATTCGGCACGGCGGCAAAGGAATTCGCCATCGGCCTGGGCTGCGATATCGAATACGCCGACCGGCTGGCCTATTCCAAGGGCCTACAGCTCGACGACCCGTCCGCGGCGATCCCCATCGGCGCGGGCTGCAAGGTGTGCGAGCGCTCGGCCTGCCCACAGCGGGCGTTCCCGCAGATCGGACGCCCGCTGGCCGTCACGGAGACGACCTCGATCGACCTGCCCTACCCCCGCGCGGTGCCCTGAGGGGTAGGGCGGCGGAATCCCCGCCGGGGTACAGACTTCGGCGACCCTGACCGATGATCACGACGCGGACGTGGTGCGCGAACAAGCAGCCCGGGCGGGAGTCCACCTCGAATCGCTCACGACATTCCGGTCCGCACCGGCACGTCCGGCGCGCGACCTGGTGCTCGGCTACGGCAACATCACCCCGGGCGGCATCGATCAGGCGATGGCGGCACTGGCCGAACCGCTCCGTCCCTGAGCTTCCGAGGGCCATTGATCGGCACCCCTGATTCCACTGCAACCCGAACTGCTGACCCTCGCCTACTCCAAGGTCTGCTCCTCGGCCGGGCGGCCGGGGAGCGGGTGAGCCAGAAAGCCCTCGGCGAAGAACTGCATGGAACCGCACCGGTCGCATCGATAGGCGTGCTGTTTCACGACCTCCTGACCCCAGTCGCTCGGATGATCGGTCAGCAGCCCGCTGTGCCCCGTGACGAACCCCAGCACGCCGATGTATGTCCGCTGTCGCTCGCACCACGGGCAGGTGAGGTCAACAGCCTCGCGACGACGGCGGATCTCGTTCTCCTGCAGCGTTATACGTTGTTGCGCCTGAGCCAGGTAATGCGCGGCCTCTGGGAGGGACAGGTGGGTCGCCGCACCCCACGAACCTTCATATCCGCCGTTGACGATTGTCCGCAGATGCGCGAACCCGGCCTCGGAGCGCCGCACCACCCGGGTGCCCCGAATCCCGCCCTCGATCCGGAAGGTGATCTCCGCGCGCGAAACTCCGTTCGGCAGGCCCCTGGCCACCGTCACCCGCTTGGGGTCATCCGCATCCGGCTTGAACTCGATCCCCCGGTCCCGCACGACATCCACCATACCGCCCGAGCGCGGGATGCCGGTCCGTAGCGGCGCCGACAGACATCAGGCGGATCACACCCGTGCCGAACGCGTGGCGCCGATGGAGGCGGCGACGACGCAGGCGATGCCGCCCCACTGCTGAATGTTCATCAGTTGGCCGAGGACCGCCAGCCCGGCGAAGGCGGCGACGGCGGGTTCCAAGCTCATCAGGACGCCGAAGACGCGGGGCGGGATGCGGCGCAGGGCCTCGAGTTCCACCGAGTACGGCAGCACCGAGGACAGAATGGCGACGCCGAATCCGGCGGCGAGCACGGACGGCTGGAGGAGCGCGGACCCGGCCTCGGCGATGCCGACCGGCGCCATCAACACACCGCCGAAGGCCATGGCCAGCGCCAAACCCCCACCGCCGCTGGTCTTCTCGCCTAGCTTGGCGCTGAGCAGGATGTAGCCCGCCCAGCACGCGGCGGCCGCCAGGGCGAACGCGACGCCCGCCCACCCCACCGGACCATCGGCGTGGGTGAGCAGCAGGACGCCGCCACCGGCCAGGACCGCCCACACCGGATCGGTCCAGCGGCGCGACCCGGCCAGGGCCACCGCGAGCGGGCCCAGGAATTCGATGGTGACCGCCATGCCGAGCGGGATGCGGTCGATCGCCTCGTAGAAGAACAGGTTCATCGCCGCGAGCACGGTGCCGTACGCGAGGACCACCGGCAGGGCGCGGCGCTCGATGCGCAGCGCGGAGCGCCAGAAGACGAGCAGCACGATGCCCGCGAAGAACAGCCGCAGGCTGACCGCACCGCCCGGTCCGGTGGCCGCGAACAGCCGATTGGCCAGCGCGGCACCGATCTGGACGCTCACGATGCCGAGCAGCACGAGCACGGTCGGCGGGACGCCGCCGATGCCCTGGCGCGGCCGCAGCCGGGAGAGCACCTGCGGCATAGTGGGTTTGCGGCCCCATTCGAGATCGATCGCTACCACCGGCGCTCCCTCCTGCCTCGCAGCCTCCAGAAATCCGACCTTGGCAGCATCCCACCGACCACCGACACGTTTCCACCCGGTAGATTCCGGCCAAAAGCATGCCGGCAATAATGGTGGTGCCATGCGCCGGAGCGGAAGGGACACCACACCGGACCGGGAAGGGACACCACAACGGAGCGGGAAGGGACGCCACGGAACCGGACGAGACGCCACCGGAACGGGAGTAGTCACGCCGCGTGCGACGCGGCGGCTACGACTTGGCCAGGTATTCCAGGCGTTCGGCGTCTACCGCCGCGCGCATCATGCTTGCCAGGCCAGGGTGTTTTTTCAGGCCCGGGTCGGCCTCGACGAGTTCCCGTGCCAACTGCTGTGCCGTGGTGATGATCTCGAGGTCGTCCAGCAGCGAGAGCAGGCGGAGGCTGCGGGCGGTGCCGGATTGGGCGGAGCCGAGCACGTCGCCCTCGCGGCGCTGGCGCAGGTCGAGCACCGACAGCTCGAAGCCGTCGAGGGTGCCCGCGACCGCTTCGAGCCGGACCATGGCGCCGCCCATCGGCGAGGTCTCGGTGATCAGCAGGCACAGGCCCGGGTGCTTGCCGCGCCCGACGCGCCCGCGCAACTGATGCAGCTGGCTGACCCCGAACCGGTCGGCGTCGACGATCACCATCACCGTCGCGTTGGGCACGTCCACGCCGACCTCGACGACGGTCGTGCACACCAGCACGTCCACGTCGCCGTCGTTGAACGACCGCATCACGCGGTCCTTCTCGTCGTTGGGCAGGCGGCCGTGCAGCAGGCCCACCCGCAGGTCCGCGAGCGGACCGCCGCGCAGCGTCTCGAAGACGTCGGTCGCGGCGTGCGTGGTGGAAGCCTCCTTCCCCTCCTCCGATTTCTTCTTGCGCCCCTTGCCGTGTCCGTTCTCGTCCTCGTCGCCGATGCGCGAGCACACCACGTACGCCTGGCGACCCGCGGCCACCTCCTCGCGGATACGCTCCCAGGCCCGCTCCACCCAGGCCGGATGCGCCTTGGCGGGAACGACTTTGGTGGTGATGGGCGAGCGCCCACGCGGCAGCTCGGTGAGCGTGGAGGTTTCCAGATCCCCCAGCGTCGTCATGGCGATGGTGCGCGGGATCGGGGTCGCGGTCATCACCAGCAGGTGCGGGCTGATCCCGTTCTTGGCCTTGGCGCGCAGCGCATCCCGCTGTTCAACACCGAAGCGGTGTTGCTCGTCCACGATCACCATGCCGAGATCGTGGAACTCGACCGCGTCCTGGATCAGCGCGTGGGTGCCGATGACGATGCCCGCCTCGCCGGTCATGGCGTCCAGCAGCGCCGCCTTCTTCGCGGCCGCCGGCATCGAGCCCGTCACCAGCGTCACCTTCGTGGCGTACTCCGCGGCGCCCAGCTCACCCGCGGCACCGAGGTCGCCGAGCATCGCACGCAGCGACCGATAGTGCTGGGCGGCAAGCACTTCCGTCGGCGCCAGCAGGGCACACTGCAGCCCGGAGTCGACCACCTGCAGCATCGCGTGCAGGGCCACGATCGTCTTGCCCGAGCCGACCTCCCCCTGCAGCAGCCGGTGCATGGGGTGATCGCGGGACAGGTCGTCGGAGATCTCGGCGATCACCTTCTGCTGCCCGGCGGTCAGCTCGAACGGCAGGCGCTGCTCGAAAGCCGTTGCGATGCCGTCGGCGCGGGGCGGGCACGGCTTCGCGGCGCGGCCTTCGGCATCGTGGCGGCGCTCCGCCAGCACCAACTGCAGGGCCAGCGCCTCGTCGAAACGCAAACGCTCCCTGGCCTGTTCGATATCGGACTTGCGCTCCGGCAGATGGATCAGCCGCAGCGCGTCGGTCACGGCCATCAGGCCGCGGTCCTCCCGAATATCCCGGGGCAGCGGGTCGTCGATCGGATCCAGCTGGTCGAGCACCTGCCGGACGCAGGCCAGCAGGTCCCAGCTCTGCACCTTCGCGGTGGCGGCGTACACCGGAATGTACTCGCGCTCGAAGAACGAGACGTCCACTCCCCCCGCGCCCTTCGCGCTCTGCGCCAGCCCCCGCAGGTTGCCGCTGCCGCGCACCGAGGTGAGGTTCTCCACCGACTCCCCCGCCTCGGGCAGGATCAGATACGACGGGTGCGACAGGTTCCACCGATCGGGGCGCCAGTAGTGCACGGTGCCCGACATCATCGCCCGAACGCCCTGCTTGACAAGGTAATTCACCTTGTCGCCGTTGAAGAACGTGATCTCCACGGGGCGGCTGGAGCCGGCGTCGAGTTCCACCTTCAGCAGATTCCCCCGCCGCTGGCGCATCGGGCGCTTCTCGGTCTTGGTCACCCGGCCGACCACCGTGAGGTGCGCGCCCTCCTCCGGCGCCTCCTCCGTGAGCGGCTGCCCCTGCGTCGCGTAGCGCAGCGGGTAGTGCCGCAGCAGGTCCTCCACGGTGTGCATATCGAAGGCGTCGGCCAGCGGTTCGGCCGCCTTCACGCCCAGCACGTGATCGAGCCGGTCGCGCAGCGTCGTCATCTATTCCACCCCGATCTGCACCAGGTCTGCGGATTGCCCGCCGTCGTAGGTGACGACCTCGACGCCCGGGAAGTTGGCGATGATGTGCTCGGTCAGCGCCTCGCTCAGCCCGGCCGGGGCCGCGGCGCCCAGCAGCAGCGTGACCAGTTCACCGCCGAGGCCGAGCATCCGGTCCAGCAGCGTGCGGGCGGCCACGCCGACGACCGGGTCGATCACGACCACGTCGTGTCCGACCAGCCCGAGGCCGTCGCCCGGCTCACAGGTGCCGACGATGGTCAGCGCCCGCTCGGCGGCCACCCGCAGCGCGCCCCACCGGGCCGCGGCGGCCGCCTCGGACATGGCGAACACGTCGTCGGCGGCGGTGCGGCCGCCGTCGTGCAGGGCCAGCGCCGCCAGGCCCTGCACCATCGACCCGCTCGGCAGCATCAGCACCTCGCGCTGCCCGTCGCGCGCGGCGACGCTCACCGCGACCAGTTCGTGGGCGGGCAGCGCGCCGTTGGGCAGCACCAGCACCTCGCGGTGCGGCATGTCCCGGATGGCGGTCAGCAGCGCCTCGGCGGTCACCTCGCCGTCCAGCACGACCGCTCCGGCGTCCTCGAACAGCCGGGCAGCTCCCGGCCCGGCGGCGACCGCGAGGATCCCGCGGTCGGACCCCCGGTGTTCGTCCACCGCGAGCCCCTCGATCCGGATGCGGCTCACGGCCCCCGCGCGCAGGCCCGCCTCCACGGCCGCGCCCGCATCGGCGCAGTGCACGTGCGCCGACCAGGCGCCGCCGCCGTCACCGACGACGACGACCGAATCGCCCAGGCGCGCAAGGGAGTCGCGCAGGTCCGCGATGCGGTTCTCGTCGGTGTCCGACAGCAGGTACATCACCTCGTACTGCGGTCGCGCCACACCGTCATCGTCGCTCGTACCGTCCGCGCCCGCCGCGGTTTCCGCCGCACGGTATGAACTCCCCACCGTTCCGGCACACGACGAACCGCCGGATCCGAGCAAGGCAGCCAAGTCCCGGCCCACAACGGGGGGCGACCCGCGGGGAGCAGCACCTGGGGCCGAGCGGCCGCCAGGGGCAGACGATCCCTCCACTCCGGCGCGACCGCGTGGCCCGGGGCGCGCCGCCGTGGCGGGGGGCGCGGGCACCGGCTCGACCTCCGTGTATTCCGGCCGGAACGGAATCTGCCCGGTGATCACCGTGACCAGGCTGTCCAGCAGGATCAGAAGCCCCCGCGCCCCCGCGTCCACCACCCCGGCGGCACGCAGCACGTCCAGCTGCGAGGGCGTATCGCCCAGCGCCTTCGCCGCACCGTCCGCCGCGGTCTCGGCCACCGCGGCGAGCGAGTCTTCCGCGCAGTCCTCCCCCCGGTCCGCCGCCGCCTCCAGCACGGTCAGCATGGTGCCCTCGACGGGTTCGCTCAACGACTCCCGCACCAGAACGGCGGACCGCCGCAACGCCGTTCGCAACGTAGCGGCCGTAAGGGGGCCGCCCGCAACGGCTTCGGCGATACCCCGCAGCACCTGCGACAGAATGATGCCCGAATTGCCGCGCGCCCCAACGGTCGCCGCCCGCGCCATCGCCCCCGCCACACGCGCGGCGTCGCCGGTTTCCGGCAGCGCACCGTTGTGTGTGCCAGCGTCAACGGCCACCGCCAACGTGCCGCTCCTGCTGCCGTCGCCGCCACTCCGCGTCATGGCAGAGCGGCCGGAGTACACGGCGGGCCCGGTCTCCGATTCCCCGGCATCGACCGCCCGGAGCGCCGCGCGCATAGTGACGAGGAGGTTGGTGCCGGTGTCGGCATCGGCGACCGGGAAGACGTTCAGCGCATTGATCTCGTCGCGGCGCCGCTCGAGTCCGTCCAGGCAGAGCCGAGCCCACCGCGCGAGTGCAGCACCATCCAGCTCCTCCCGGAACCCGGGCACGCCACCGTCCTTTCGCCGCAGCTGCGATCAGCCAAACCCCGACCGCCAGCCTAGTCTCCCGCACCGACACGTGCGGGAGCGCAGTCGGCCGTCACTCGCCGTGCGGTACGTCATATCCTCCCGGATCCGCCGACGACCCTGATTGGACATCGATCACCGGCCCCGGCTAGTCTTGCAGGGTTGCCTCACGCAGCCGTGGATCGGCCGCGTTCGCCAGCGGGTCTCCGTGGGCAGGCATGACGACAAAGTTTCCGGACAGGCTGTCCCGCGAAGACAGCGGTCCCCACATGACATGAAGGAGCTCGCGACTATGGCTGCCGTCTGCGACGTCTGCGCCAAGGGCCCCGGCTTCGGTAAGTCGGTTTCGCACTCGCACCGGCGCACCAACCGTCGCTGGAACCCGAACATCCAGACCGTCCGCGCGCAGGTTGCCCCGGGCAACACCCGCCGGATGAACGTGTGCACCTCCTGCCTGAAGGCGGGCAAGGTGGTCCGCGGCTGAGCTGCGCGAAACCGTCGAACGGCGCCCCGGCGCACCCGCGAGGGTGACCGGGGCGCCGTCGTCGTTGCATGGGCAGGGGATCATGACCGAACCGACCTGGCGGATCGCGCCGCTGGCGGCCGAGCACACCCGCAGCCTGGCCGAATGCCATATCGCCTGCTGGCGTGAGGCCTATCGGGACCTGGTGTCGCGGCACGTGCTCGCCGCGTTCGACGTCGACCGCCGCGCCGAGCAGTGGGAGCGCGTACGCCTGCGGTACCCCGACTCCACGACGGTCGCCCTCACCGGGGACACCGTCATCGGATTCGCCAGTGGCGGCCCGTCCCGGGACCGGCCGCCGGTGGCCGCCCGCGAGGTGAACGCGCTGTACGTGCGGGCCGCCTGGTACGGCACCGGCGTCGCCCACGACCTGATGCGCGCGGTGCTGCGCCCCGACGCAGACACCTCGCTGTGGGTGTTCGAGGAGAACCCGCGCGCCCAAGCCTTCTATCGGAAATACGGTTTCGAACTCGATGGCACCTTCCGCACGGAGGCGTTCACTCCCACCATCGAGGTTCGCATGATTCGCCGGGTCAGTTGGCTCCGCCGAGGCACTGCACCTCGGCACTGATGCTCTGCAGCGCGCACAGTCCGAAGGCGTTCACATTCGACGACAGTGAGGCCGAGCCGGTCTGCGGGTCCCACAGCGCCAGCACCGGCGCGGCCTCGGTGGTCGTCGTTTCCTGCGGGGCCGCCTGCTCCAGGGGCAGCGGCGCGGCCTGGGCGGCCGCGGGCGCGCCCAGAATGGCCGCTCCCGCGGCAACGGTGACGACGGCGCCACGCACGGACTTGATCTGCATGCAACTTCTCCTGTTTCGATCCAGCGTCATAGCCCCGGTCAGGGCAGACGCCAGTCGACCGGAGCGGCACCCAATGTACCCAGCAATTCGTTTGTTCGCGTGAACGGCCTCGATCCGAAGAATCCGCGCGAAGCGGACAACGGTGAGGGATGGGCGGATTCGATGTACGGAACGTCGCCCAGCATCGGCTTGAGCGTCGACGCGTCGCGACCCCACAGGATCGCGACCATCGGCTGGTTACGCGCGACCAGCGCGCGAATCGCCTGCTCCGTCACCGCTTCCCAGCCCTTCCCGCGGTGCGAGGCGGGCTGGCCGGGCTGCACGGTCAGCACCCTGTTCAGCATCAGCACGCCCTGGTCCGACCACGGTGACAGGTCACCACAGCCCGGCGTGGGGTGGCCGAGGTCCTTGGAGTACTCCGAGAAGATGTTGGCGAGGCTGCGCGGGACCGGCGAAACATCCGGCGCCACCGAGAAACTCAGCCCCATGGCATGCCCGGGGGTCGGGTAGGGGTCCTGGCCCACGATCAGCACGCGCACCTTGTCGAAGGGCCGCTGGAACGCGCGTAGCACGTTCTCGCCCTTCGGGAAGTAGCCACGACCCGCGGCGTTCTCCGCACGGAGGAATTCGCCCATCGCCGCGATCCGGTCGGCAACCGGTTCCAGTGCTTCGGCCCAGCCCGTATCGATGATCTCCGACAGTGGTTTTGCGCCCATGTCGGGACAACATAGCCTGGCGAGTTTCACGACGGTAGCTCACCCACCTTCCATGAACGATTCCCAGCCGACCGGTCCGGTCCAGGGCTCGCCGTCGACGGTCACGCCGGAGCCGGTCCCGACCCGTCCCACCGGCGCCCACCCGTCGGGAAGTGCTTGCCCGGCGCGGAAAGTCGCGGCGAAGGCATGGTCCTCGCCGCCGGTGAGGATCCAGGCGGCCGGGTCGGCGCCGAGCAGTTCGGCCGCGGGCCGCAGGGCCGGATCGGTCAGGGCGCCCGAGTCCACATCGACGGCCACGCCGGAGGATTCGGCGATATGACCGAGATCGGCGAGCAGGCCGTCGGACACGTCGGCCATGGCCGTGATCGCGGCGTCGGCGGGCATGCCGAGCACGGTCCCGTACGGCGGCTGCGGGACTCGGTGCGCGGCAACGACTTCCGGAAACCTCGCGGGGTCGATGCCCGCGGCCAGCACCGCGAGCCCGGCCGCCGACCAGCCCAGCCGCCCCGCCACCGCGACGATATCGCCGGGGCGGGCCCCCGAGCGCAGGACCGGACGGGCGGGCGGATCGCCGAAGGCGGTCACCGAGATCACCAGCAACGGGCTGCGGACCACATCGCCCCCGGCGATGGAACCACCCGCACGGTGCGCCTCGCGCCACAGGCCCTCGACGAACCGGTCGACGAATTCGACGGGCGTGTCGGCGGGGCAACCCAGCGACACCACGAACGCGCTCGGCGCCGCGCCCATCGCGACCACGTCGGCCGCGTTCTGCGCGACGGCCTTGCGCCCGATGTCCCCGGGCGACGACCAGTCGAGCCGGAAATGCCGGTCCTGCACCAGCATGTCGGTACTGACCATGTACCGCCCGGCGGGCGCGGCCACGATCGCCGCGTCGTCGCCGGGGCCGAGCAGCACACCGGCGCTCTGGCTGCGGCCGCCGTTCATGCGCGCGATGAGCGCGAACTCTCCCAGTTCGCGGACCGTGCGCGGGGTGCTGTCGGTGATGACGCTCTCCTTCCGATGAGCCGACCGCCGTCGGCCGGATCGACAGTACTGGCGCGCCCGGCCGCGCCCGCGACGCACCGCCGCGAGACACACTCGGCGCACCTACGGTCCGACTACCCCCATCCACGGCCGCCGCACCTCCGGCACACCCCCCGCGACCTCCGCACGCCGACCCCCCGACCATCGCAGGCTCCGGCACACTCCCCGCGAGCTCCGCGCACCGACACCCAGGGCCATCGCACCTCCGGCACACTCCCGACCGCGGCGTCTACGCGCCGACACCCACGACCTCCGCATTCCGATAGGACCCAGGTCGGGGCGACGCGGCATTTCGTACCCTCCGACCTCCTCCTCGAGCCGCGTAATCCGGTTCGCTACGCTCGGGACCGGAATCCATCCCAGCAGCGGCACGCCGGACCCGCGGCGCGAATCAGGACGAGCGGAGACGAACCCCCGGATGAGCAGCGAGACGGAGCGGTCCGAAGGCACCCAGCCCGAACACCCGGATCGAGTATCCGGCGCGACATCGGGTGATGCCACCGCCGGAACCGGCTCCACGTCCCCCACCGCAGCGGCGGACAACTCCGGTGACCGCTACAGCGACGCTTCCGACGGGGACGCTCCCCGGTTTTCCCCCGCGCTCATCGCGACGGCCGTGGCGCTGCCGGTCGCGCTGATCGTCGCCGTGCTGGTGATCGCCGTGATGTCCCGGCAGAACCCGGTGCGGGAGCCGCTGGCCCTCGGTTCCATTCCGGCTCCCGGAGCCACCGGCGAGGCCTGTACGGCGCTGCTGCCCGCGCTGCCGGACGAACTGGGCGACTACACCGAGGCCGAACTGGCGCAACCGGCTCCGATCGCCACCACCGCCTGGCAGCTGCCCGACGGGGGCGAGCCGATCGTGCTGCGCTGCGGCCTGGACCGCCCGATGGAATTCGACAAGGCGTCGTCGCTGCAGGTGGTGAACGGGGTGAGCTGGTTCGAGCTGCGCGACCAGACCTCGGGCGTCACCTCCGGCACCTGGTTCGCCGTCGACCGCGGCACCTACATCGCCGTCACCATGCCCAACAGCGCGGGACCGACACCGCTGCAAGATATCTCGGACACCATCATCGAGACGATGCCCGCCCGGCCGATCGACCCGGGGCCGGTTCCGAACTAGCGATTCCGGCCAAAAGCATGCCGGAAATACGAGGGGCAGGCCATGCCGGAACAGGAGAGGTCAGGAGGGGCGGAGGCGTGCCTTGCCGGAGGTCAGGTCCAGGTCGAATCCGCCCGGGGCGCCGTCGCCCGGGTTCTCGCGGTGCATGAGCACCGACTGGCGCTGCTCGAACTCGTGGCGCTTGGCCGCGGTGAACAGGGCGTCGAACTGTTCGAATCCGATCGCCGAGGCGCGCTCGCCCTCCTCGCCGCGCATCCACGGCAGCGCGGCGCGGCCGGTCACCTTCCGATATGCCACCTCGGCGAAGGCGACCGCAATTATCAGCAGGGCCAAGCCCGGGATGGTCATCGCGACGAGCACCCCATCGAGGGTACCCGGGCGGCCCGGGCGCGACGGAGATCAGCGCAGCCCGGTACCCCGCGACACAGCCGTCTCCACCAGTGTCGTGATCAACTCCCGATTATCGATGCCGGTCGACTCCCACATGCGCGGATACATCGAGATCGAGGTCATGCCGGGCATGGTGTTGATCTCGTTGAGCACCGGGCCGTCAGCGGTGACGAAGAAGTCGACCCGGGCCAGGCCCTGGCAGTCCAGCGCCCGGAACGCCCGCACCGCCAGCTCCCGGACCTGTTGGGTCACATCGTCGTTCAGCTTGGCCGGGATATCGAACTCGCACACGTCGTCGAGGTACTTCGTGTCGAAGTCGTAGAACTCGGGCGCCGCCGCGCCGGGATCGGCGTCAGGCATCCGAATCTCCGCCGGGACACTGCCTTCCACCCGGCCGTCCGGGAATTCCAGTACGCCGCACTCGACTTCGCGACCGACGACGGCCGCCTCCACGATCACCTTCGGATCATGTTGCCGCGCAACCGCGACGGCCGCGTCGAGCCTATCCCAGTCGTCGACCTTGGTGATGCCGATGGACGAACCGCCCCGCGCCGGTTTGACGAAGACGGGCAGCCCGAGCCGCCGCCGGTCCGCCTCGGACACGGTCGCGACGCCCGGCCGCAGCACCACGTGGTCGCCGACCGGAAGCCCCTCGGCCACAAGGAGTTTCTTCATGTACTCCTTGTCCATGCCGGTGGCGCTGGCCAGCACCCCCGGCCCGACGTAGGGCAGGCCCGCCAGCTCCAGCAGACCCTGGATCGTGCCGTCCTCGCCGAACGGACCGTGCAGCACCGGGAACACGACGTCGACCGCGCCGAGGCCGGACCCGGTGCCGCCCAGCGCCAGCAGCTTGCCGGAGCGGGTCGGATCCGCCGCCAGCACCAGTTCGGTCCCGGACGAGTCCACCGCGGGGAGCGAACGGTCGGCGATCGCGAGCGCGCGGGCGTCGGAATCGGCCAGCACCCAGGTGCCCTCGCGGGTGATGCCGATCGGCACCGCCTCGAACCGCTCGGGGTCCAGGCTGCGCAGGACGAAGCCCGCCGACACGCACGACACGGCGTGTTCGTTGCTGCGTCCGCCGAAGACCACCGCGACCCTGATCCGGTTGCTCATAGAGCGAACCGTACCCGGGACGGGCGGCGATCAATCATTCCGGCTTCATCCGCCGCCCGAGCAACTGGCCGACTGCCTCGGCCACCGACAGTCCCTCGTGGCAGACCCGGTGCACCGCGGTGGTCAGCGGCATCTCCACCCCTTGACGCTCGGCCAGCGCGCGAATCGAGGTGCACGACTTGACGCCCTCGGCAACCTGCCCGTGCGTGGCCTCCTGCGCCGCCTGCATGGACCCGCCCTCGCCCAGCACATACCCGAACGACCGATTGCGCGACAGCGGCGAGGTGCAGGTCGCCACCAGGTCGCCGATACCGGCCAGCCCGGCCAGCGTGACCGGATTCGCGCCCAGCGCCACCCCCAGCCGGATGATCTCCGCCAGGCCGCGGGTGATGAGACTCGCGATCGAGTTGTCGCCCAGCCCCAAGCCGGCGGCGATACCGCAGGCCAGGGCGATGACGTTCTTGCTGGCGCCGCCGATCTCACAGCCCACGACGTCGGTGTTCGTATACGGGCGGAAGTAGCCGGTGGCGCACGCGTGCTGCACCGCCTCGGCGCGCGCGGCATCGGTGCACGCCACGACGGAGGCGGCGGGCTGCTGCGCGGCGATCTCGCGCGCCAGATTCGGACCCGACAGCACCGCGATGCGGCCGGTCCCGGCGCCGGTCACCGCCGCGATCACCTCGCTCATCCGCAGCAGCGTGCCGGTCTCGATCCCCTTCGCCAGGCTGAGCAGCGTGGCGTCGGCGCCGATCGCGTCCTTCCACACCTCGAGGTTGGCGCGCAGCGATTGCGAGGGGACCGCCAGCACGACCGTGTCCGCGCCGTCGAGCGCCACCCGGAAGTCGTCGGTGGCCGAGATCCCGGGCAGCTCCACATCGGGCAGATAGGACGGATTGCGATGCTCGGCGGCCAGGACCTTGGCCACCTCGGTCCGCCGCGCCCACACCGTGACCTCGGTGCCCGCATCGTTCAACACCTTCGCGAACGCGGTGCCCCACGACCCCGCGCCCATCACTGCCGCCCTAGTCATGACAGCCAATATGCCATCCGCCACACCCCGCCGCCCCGACTACGGAACGAAGCGGAACCCGCCGGGAGGAGATAGCCGAGCGAGACCTCGAGGCGTCGAACACCCCCGCACCGCCGAAGGCGGCAGCATCAAACGCCTCGTGGGACGATTGGCACATGCGTCCGGAAGCAGTGCATGCCGTGATCGCGGTGAAACACCTCGATCGCGCCAAGAGCCGACTCGCCGACCGGTTGCCGACCGGCCAGCGGTCGCGGTTGGTGCTGGCGATGCTGTCGGACACGGTCACCGCCGCGGTGGCGGCGGGCCTGGGCTCGGTGACGGTGGTGACCCCGGACGACGAGGTGGCGGCCGCCGTGCGGGAGCTGGGCGCGGCGGTCCACCCGGATCCGACGGATCTCGCCGGGAGCGCGAACGGTGACCTCGCCCGGCCCGACGACGCCGCCCGCCGACCCACCGACGGGCTCAATGTCGCCCTGACCGCCGCCGCCGCGGCCGTGCGTGAGCACCACGGGCCGGTCGAGTTGCTTGCGCTGCAGGCCGACCTGCCCGCGCTGTGTCCCGGTGAGCTGTCCGACATGCTGGCCTCCGCCCCGCCCGGCCGCGCGATCGTCGCCGATCACGCCGGTCACGGCACCGCCGCCCTGCTGGTGCGCGACGGCCTGGCCCCGCTGGACCCGCTGTTCGGCCCCGACTCGGCCCGCCGCCACATCGCTTCGGGGGCAAAAGATCTGGAGGGCGACTGGCCGGGCCTGCGGCTGGATGTGGACACCGAGGACGACCTGCACCGGGCGTCGGCGCTGGGGGTCGGCCCGGCGACCGCCACGGTGCTGCGCACCATCGGGTGGCCCGAACCTGTTCACCGAAATCTCACACGGAGGTATGCGGCGAATCACATGTGTGCCAGATGATCGCCGGAACGGCGTCGTACATTGTCGAAATCGGCGGTGCCGGACACCGCGCCGCCCGACCGGTAAGGAATGATCGTCATCGTGAGCGAGCTTGCGAGTGAACCATCGGCACAGCGCGCATCGCGCACGGTGACGCCGAACGCTAGCGAGGTGTCACCGTGAGCGATACGGATACAGGGCAGCAGCCACGCCTGCCCGCGGCGCCCCCGGCAGCGACACCGCCGCCCTCCGCCTCCGCGACGCCGCAGTTGCCAGCAGATCGCTACCTTAACCGAGAGCTGAGCTGGCTGGACTTCAACGCCCGAGTGCTGGCCCTGGCCGAGGACACCTCCGAGCCGCTGCTGGAGCGGGCCAAGTTCCTCGCCATCTTCGCGTCCAATCTCGACGAGTTCTACATGGTCCGCGTCGCGGGCCTGAAGCGCCGCGCCGAGGCCGGTCTCTCGGTGCGCTCGGCGGACGGCCTGACGCCCAGCGAGCAGTTGGAGATGATCGCCAAGCGCACGCAGGATCTGGCGGCCCGCCACGCCCGCGTGTTCCTGGACCAGGTGCAGCCCGCGCTGGTGGAGCAGGGCATCGCCATCATCGGCTGGTCGGATCTGGACGACGAAGAGCGACAGCGGCTTTCGGGCTACTTCCAGGATCAGGTTTTCCCGGTGCTCACCCCGCTGGCCGTGGATCCGGCGCACCCGTTCCCCTACATCAGCGGCCTGAGCCTCAATCTCGCTGTGACGGTGAAGGATTCCGAGACCGGCGGTGAGCACTTCGCCCGTGTCAAGGTGCCCGACAATGTCGACCGCTTCGTGCGGGTGCGCCGCTCCGTCCCCGACGCCGCCGCCCCCACCCGGCTCGCGGCGTTCCTGCCGATGGAAGACCTGATCGCCGCGCACCTGGATCAGCTCTTCCCCGGAATGGATGTGGTGGAACAACATTCGTTCCGCATCACCCGCAATGCCGACTTCGAGGTCGACGAGGACCGCGACGAGGATCTGCTGCAGGCACTGGAACGGGAGCTGGCGCGGCGGCGCTTCGGTTCGCCCGTCCGCCTGGAAGTGTCCGACGATATGACCGAGCACATGCTCGATCTGCTGCTGCGCGAGCTCGACGTCGACCCCGGTGACGTGATCCAGGTGCCGGGCCTGCTGGATCTGTCGTGCCTGTGGCAGGCGTACGGCGTGGACCGGCCGCAGCTCAAGGACGCGCCCTACGTCCCGGCCACGCCGTCGGCGTTCGGCGAAAGGGAGACGCCCAGAAACGTTTTCGCGGCCCTGCGCGAGGGCGACGTGCTGGTGCACCACCCGTACGACTCGTTCTCCACCAGCGTGCAGCGCTTCATCGAGCAGGCCGCCGCCGACCCGCAGGTGCTGGCGATCAAGCAGACCCTGTACCGCACCTCCGGCGACTCCCCCATCGTCAACGCGCTCATCGACGCCGCCGAGGCCGGTAAGCAGGTGGTGGCGCTGGTGGAGATCAAGGCCCGCTTCGACGAGCAGGCCAACATCAAATGGGCGCGCCAGCTGGAACAGGCGGGCGTGCACGTGGTCTACGGCCTGATCGGGCTCAAGACGCACTGCAAGACGTGTCTGGTGGTGCGCCGCGAGGGCGCCACCATCCGCCGCTACTGCCACATCGGCACCGGCAACTACAACCCGAAGACCGCGCGGCTCTACGAGGATGTCGGATTGCTCACCGCCGCACCGGAAATCGGCGCCGACCTGACAGACCTGTTCAACTCGCTGACCGGCTACTCGCGCAAGGCGAACTACCGCAATCTGCTGGTGGCCCCGTCCAGCGTGCGGTCGGGCATCGTCGAGCGGATCCGCCGCGAGACCGAGCTCGCGCAGCAGGGCCTGCCCGCCCGGATCCGCTTGAAGGCCAACGCGATCGTCGACGAGCAGATCATCGACGCGCTGTATCGGGCGTCGCAGGCCGGGGTGCCGGTGCAGATCGTGGTGCGCGGCATCTGCGGGCTGCGCCCGGGCGTGCGAGGCATGAGCGAGAACATCGAGGTGCGCTCGATTCTCGGCCGCTTCCTGGAACATTCGCGCGTCCTGCACTTCCAGGCACAGGACGAGTACTGGATCGGCAGCGCCGACATGATGCACCGCAATCTGGACCGGCGGGTGGAGGTCATGGCGCAGGTGAAGGACACCAAGTCGTGCAAGCAATTAGAGGCGGTGTTCGACTCGGCGCTGCATCCTTCGACGCGCTGCTGGGTACTCGAGCCCGACGGCGGCTGGCAGGCCCAGCCCGACCCGGATATCGACCACGACGAACAGGTCCGCGACCACCAGGAGTTCCTCATGCGGCTGCGACGACCGGATCAGCAGTGAATCACGCGACGGCACAGGATTTCGAGGAGACCTCGTTCTCCGACCCCCGCGTGACCGCCAATATTCTCGCCGCCGGCGCGGTGGTGTGGCGCCACGCCCCCGGCACCGGCGTTCTCGAGGTCGCCGTGGTGCACCGCCCGAAATACGACGACTGGTCGCTGCCGAAGGGCAAGCTCGACCCGGGCGAGACCCCGATAGTCGCCGCCGTGCGCGAGGTGGCCGAGGAAACGGGCCTGCGGTGCCGCCTGGGGCGCTATCTCGGACATGTGACCTATCCGGTGACCGGACATCGCAAACTCAAGCGCGTGGACTACTGGGCGGCCGCCGTCACCGCGGGCGAGTTCGAGCCCAATTCGGAAGTGGACCAACTGCGCTGGCATCGCGTCGACCGCGTGATGGATCAGCTGTCGTATCCGATGGATCGCACCATGATCCGCAATTTTCTGCGGCTGCCGCCGGATACGGGCACGCTGCTCGTGGTGCGGCACGCCAAGGCCGGGCGCCGTGGCCGGTTCAAGGGCCCGGACGAGGACCGTCCACTGGAGAAGGCCGGACGGCACCAGGCGGAGACCCTGACTCCGAATCTGCTGGCGTTCGGCGCCACCGAGATCAATTCCGCGCCTCCGGTGCGCTGTGTGGAGACAGTGGCTCCGCTTGCGGACGCGCTCGGCGTCGAGATCGGCCGCGAGCCGCTGCTGTCCGAATCCGGTTATGCCGCAGCACCGGACGCGGCGCTGGACCGTGTGCGCGAGCTCGCTTCCGCCCCGGTCGTGCGCGTGATCTGCAGTCAGGGCAAGGTAATTCCGCCGCTGCTGGAGCGCTGGGCCGAAATCGATGGTGTCGCACTGCCACCCGCCCGTAACCGCAAGGGCACCGTCTGGGTGCTGTCGGTGGCCGACGGTCGGCTGCTGGCCGCCGACCATCTCGATCGCGCTCTGCGGGTGGACGCCCGCTCCCCCGATGCGGCTCCGCAGGGCGCGCTCTCCACCGACGGACGCCGATAGCCCTTACCGCACAAGCGAACCGCGACACGTCCAGGCATGCCGGAATGACGGGTGGTACGAACACGAAGCGGCCCCGGCCGAGGGCCGGGGCCGCTTTCGCGATGCCGTCAGCGACGCGTGGTCCGCTTGGCGGCGGTACGCTTCGCCGCTGTCTTCTTGGCGGGCGCCTTCTTCGCCGCGGTCTTCTTGGCGGTGGCCTTGGCCGCGGTCTTCTTGGCCGTGACCTTCTTGGCCGGAGCCTTCTTGACCGTGGTCTTCTTGGCGGCCGTCTTCTTCGCGGTCGTCTTCTTGGCCGTGGTCTTCTTCGCCGTTGCCTTCTTGGCCGGAGCCTTCTTGGCGGCGGTCTTCTTGGCCGTCGTCTTCTTGGCGGCGGTCTTCTTGGCCGTCGTCTTCTTGGCGGCGGCCTTCTTGGCCGTCTTCTTGGCGGCGCCCGATACCGGCGCTGCCACACCGCGTTTCACGGCCGGACCGGCCGCGGCGATCTTCTGCTTGCCCGCGATGATCGCCTTGAACTGCGCACCCGGACGGAAGGCCGGCACCGAGGTGGGCCGCACCTTGACGGTTTCGCCGGTGCGGGGGTTACGCGCCACCCGCGCCGCACGCTTACGCTGTTCGAACACACCGAATCCGGTGATGGTGACACTCTGACCCTTGTTCACAGCGCGCACGATCGTGTCGACAATCTGCTCGACTGCCGCAGTGGCCGTGCGCCTGTCAGTACCCAACTTTTCGGTCAGAACGTCGATCAGTTCCGCCTTGTTCATTGAATCCTCCGCAGACTAATGGCCCGTCGTCGGACCGACTAGGTACCACGGTAAACCCTCAATGGGCAAGAGTCTATGTGCCACGCCAAATTTCATGTGGCGTGGCACACGCGCAGCAACTGCGATTGGTAGCTCCCAGCTAACACCCAGGACTGTTTACGCCTGCGAAATAGCGTCCGGAATGGTGATGGGTTTCCAAGCTGGCCTTGCCTTTTCGAAGGCGTCGATGGCGTCTTCCTGGCGCAGTGTCAGCCCGATGTCGTCCAGACCTTCGAGCAGGCGCCACCTGGTGTAGTCGTCAATATCGAAGGGCAACACGGTGGTTCCAGCGGTCACCGTGCGCGCCTCGAGATCCACGATCAATTCCAGACCGGGCCGTTCCTCGAGCAACTTCCAGAGCAATTCGACATCATGTTGTGACATCTGGGCCGCGACCAGGCCGCCCTTGCCGGAGTTGCCCCGGAAGATGTCGGCGAAGCGCGGCGAGATCACGACTCGGAAGCCGTAGTCCATGAGCGCCCAAACCGCGTGCTCTCGTGAGGAACCCGTGCCGAAATCCGGACCGGCCACCAGGACAGACCCCCGGTTGAAGGGCTCGGTGTTCAGAATGAACGTCGGATCCGAGCGCCAGGCCGAGAACAGCCCGTCCTCGAATCCCGTTCGTGTGACGCGCTTCAGATAGACGGCGGGGATGATCTGGTCGGTATCGACGTTGGACCGGCGCAGCGGAACGCCGATCCCCTTGTGTACCTTGAACGGTTCCATCGGTTCTCCTGATTTCTAGGAATGAGTTCCGGCTCTCGCCGGGATGACATCGACCCGGCGGACTCCGGGATCAGGACAAATCCGCAGGTGAAGCCAGCGTTCCGCGCACCGCGGTGGCGGCGGCGACGAGCGGCGAAACCAGATGTGTGCGGCCACCTTTGCCCTGCCGCCCCTCGAAGTTGCGATTGGATGTCGAAGCACAGCGCTGACCGGGCGAAAGCTGATCGGGATTCATCCCCAGACACATCGAGCAGCCCGCCTGACGCCATTCCGCGCCGGCGGCGGTGAAAATCTCGCCCAGGCCCTCGGATTCGGCCTGTGCGCGCACCCGCATCGACCCCGGCACGATCAACATCCGCACGCCGTCGGCCACCTTGCGACCGTCCAAAACCCCGGCCACGGCGCGCAGATCCTCGATGCGGCCGTTGGTGCACGAGCCCACGAATACCGTGTCGACCTTGACCTGCCGAAGCGGAGTTCCGGGCTCCAAATCCATGTATCGCAGTGCCTTCTCGGCCGATTCGCGCGCCGATTCGTCGGAGATATCGGCCGGATCAGGCACCGATTCGCCCAGCGGCAGTCCCTGTCCCGGATTGGTGCCCCAGGTGACGAACGGGGTCAGTGTGGACGCGTCGATGTGCACCTCGGCATCGAATTCGGCGTCGTCGTCGGTCTTCAGCGCCTCCCACGCCGCGACGGCCGCATCCCAGTCCGCACCCTGCGGCGCGTGCGGGCGCCCCTTCAGGAAAGCGTAGGTGACCTCGTCGGGGGCTACCATTCCCGCGCGGGCGCCGGCCTCGATGGACATGTTGCACATCGTCATCCGCGCCTCCATGGACATGGCGCGCACGGCCTCGCCGCGGTATTCGAGCACATAGCCCTGGCCGCCGCCGGTGCCGATCTGCGCGATCACGGCCAGGATCACGTCCTTGCTCGTCACGCCGTCCGGCAGTTGTCCGTCGATATTGATCGCCATGGTCTTGAACGGCCGCAGCGACAGCGTCTGCGTGGCCAGCACATGCTCCACCTCGCTGGTCCCGATGCCCATCGCGATCGCGCCGAACGCGCCGTGCGTGGAGGTGTGCGAATCGCCGCACACCACGGTGGTGCCCGGCTGGGTCAGGCCCAGTTGCGGGCCGACCACGTGCACGATGCCCTGCTCGATATCGCCCATCGGGTACAGCCGGACACCGAACTCCTCGCAATTGCGCCGCAGCGTGTCCACCTGGGTGCGGGAAACGGGGTCCGCGATCGGCTTGTCGATGTCGACGGTCGGGACGTTGTGGTCCTCGGTGGCGATGGTGAGATCGGGCCTGCGTACCGGGCGGCCCGCCGCGCGCAGGCCGTCGAAGGCCTGCGGGCTGGTCACCTCGTGCACCAGGTGCAGGTCGATGTAGATGAGATCGGGTTCGCGCGCGTCGCCCTCGCCGGCGCCGTGGACGACGACGTGCTGGTCCCAGACCTTCTCCGCCAGGGTGCGTGGCCGCTCGGCCATCTTCCTCTCGCTTTCACTCGGATCCCGCGCCGTAGTGGGCTGTCGACACGGGGCAGCATTTGCATATCTCAGTATTCGAGACGCTAATATCGTTCTATGAGACAGCATAGCGGTATCGGGGTGCTCGACAAAGCCATGGCGGTGCTCTACGCCGCGGCCGAGCAGCCCTGCGGCCTCAACGACCTGTGCACCCGTACCGGCCTGCCCCGCGCGACCGCGCACCGGCTGGCCGTGGGGCTGGAGGTGCATCGCATGCTCGCACGCGATGCCACCGGGCTGTGGCGCCCGGGCCCGGCCCTGTCCGAGCTGGCCACCACGGCGGAGGATCCGCTGCTGGACGCGGCCGCCACGATCCTGCCGCGGCTGCGCGAGATCACCGGCGAGAGCGTGCAGCTCTACCGCCTCGACGGCCATTCCCGCATCTGCGTCGCCGCACTCGAGCCCGCGCAGGGCCTGCGCGACACCGTGCCCGTCGGCGCTCGGCTCCCGCTCACCGCGGGTTCGGCGGCCAAGGTGCTGCTGGCCTGGTCGGATCTCGAACTGCAGCGCGGCGTGCTGACCGACGCGGTCTTCGGCGACCGCGCGCTCGCCGAGGTGCGCCGCCGCGGCTGGGCACAGAGCGCCGCCGAGCGCGCGGCCGGGGTGGCCAGCGTATCCGCGCCGGTCCGGGATTCGGGCGGTGCCGTGGTCGCCGCGGTATCGGTATCGGGGCCCATCGACCGCATGGGGCGACGACCGGGCGCACGGTGGGCAGCGGACCTGGTCGCGGCAGCCGATGCCCTGCACAAACGCCTCTAGCCCTCTCTTCACCCCGTCATTCCGGCGTGCTTTTGGCCGGAACACACTGTGACCCTCGCCATACGCCGTAAAGTACAGTCGGCGCATGGGAGTTAATCAACGCGCGCAGATCGTGATGTCCGACGCGGAGATCACCGGATTCCTCGAGCACAGCCGCGTCGCCACGCTGGCCACGCTCGGCAAGACGGGCCTGCCGCACCTGACCGCCATGTGGTACGGCCTGGTGGACGGCGAGATCTGGTTCGAGACCAAGCTCAAGTCGCAGAAGGCGGTGAACATCCGCCGCGATCCACGGGTGACGGTGCTGGTGGAGGCCGGGGACACCTACGACCAGCTGCGCGGGCTCTCGATCGAGGGCCGCGCGGAGATCGTCGAGGACCCCGAGGCCCTCTTCAAGGTCGGAATCAGCATCTGGGAGCGCTACACGGGCCCGTACAGCGAGGACCTCCGCCCGATGGTGGAAGCGATGCTCAACAAGCGCGTGGCGATCCGCGTGGCCCCCGACCGCACCCGCAGCTGGGACCACCGCAAACTCGGCCTCCCCGAAATGCCCCTGGGCGGCAGCACCTGGCCCCCGCGGAACTAGGCATGAAAAAACCCTCCAGCTGGTGAGCTGGAGGGTTTCAGTAGCCCCGACGGGATTTGAACCCGCGCTACCGCCTTGAGAGGGCGGCGTCCTAGGCCGCTAGACGACGGGGCCAGAGGAAGTTCTCCGAAAGGAGGTCTCCGCTAGAGGAGGCTCGGCCAGCTTAACCGGCCGGAACCCCGGCGATCAAATCGCCAGGAGGCTGACCGCTCGACCGCGAACCGAGGACCAACACTCTCCGCTGGGGTACCAGGACTCGAACCTAGAATGGCTGAACCAGAATCAGCTGTGTTGCCAATTACACCATACCCCAATGACCTGGGCGTTCAGCCTCTGCCCCGTCGGGCCGAGGCCTCGTTCCGGGCCGAGAGAAAGATTACCAAACCCTGCCCTGAAAACTACAAATCGGCTGTTCAGGGCGGGGTTCGGCGGTCGGATCCGGCTGTGGGGACAGGGCTCAGGAGTCTTCGGCGGCCCGCAGGCGCCGCATGGTCGTCTCCCGCCCCAGCAACTCCAGCGACTCGTACAGCGGCGGGCTGATGTGCGAGCCGGTCACCGCGACCCGCACCGGTGCGAAGGCCTTGCGCGGTTTGAGGCCCAGATCGTCCACCAGCGCCGTTTTGAGCGCATTCTCCAGCGTGGCCGCCGTCCACTCGGAAACATTCTCGAGCGCGGCTATGGCGGCCCGCACCACCGGTGCGGCATCGGCCCCGAGGTTCTTTTGCGCCGCGGCGGGATCGACAGCGAACTCCTGCGACGGCACGAACAGGAACTTCAGCAGATCCCAGGCGTCGCCGAGCACGACGATCCGAGTCTGCACCAACTCGGCCGCCGTTGCGAAAAGGGTCTCGTCCACTTCAGCGCCGATGTGGTTGTGGGCCGTCAGGTACTCGCGCAGCCGGCGAGCGAAATCACCCGGCTCCAGCAAACGAATGTGCTCGGCGTTGATCGCGTCCGCCTTCTTCTGATCGAAGCGGGCCGGATTCGAATTTACTTTCGATATGTCGAACGCCTCGACCATCTCGGTCATCGAGAAGACGTCGCGGTCGTCGGTGAGACTCCAACCGAGCAAAGCCAGGTAATTCAGCAAACCCTCCGGGATGAATCCGCGGTCGCGATGGACGAACAGATTCGACTCCGGATCGCGCTTGGACAACTTCTTGTTGCCCTGCCCCATCACGAAGGGCAGATGTCCGAACTGCGGGGTGAACTCCGCCACACCGATCCGCCGCAATGCCTCATACAACGCAATCTGCCGCGGAGTGGACGACAGGAGATCTTCTCCACGCAACACATGGGTGATCTTCATCAGCGCGTCGTCGAGCGGATTCACCAGCGTGTACAGCGGATCACCGGTCCCCCGGGTGAGCGCGAAATCGGGCACCGACCCCGCCTTGAAGGTGGTCTCGCCGCGTACCAGATCGTGCCATGTGATGTCGTGGGCGGGCATGCGCAGCCGGACCACCGCCGGGCGGCCCTCGGCCTTGTAGGCGGCGATCCGCTCCGCCGTCAGGTCGCGGTCGAAGTTGTCGTAGCCCAGCTTCGGATCGCGTCCGGCCGCGCGATGTCGCGCCTCGACTTCATCTGGGGTGGAGAAGGATTCGTAGGCCTCCCCCGCCTCCAGCAAACGCCGCACCACGTCGAGATGAAGATCTCGCCGCTGCGACTGCCGGTACGGTTCGTAGGGCCCGCCGACCTCCGGCCCCTCGTCCCAGGTGAGCCCCAGCCACCGCAGCGCGTCCAGCAGCGCGCCGTAGGATTCCTCGGAATCGCGTGCGGCATCGGTGTCTTCGACGCGGAACACGAAGGCGCCCCCGTGGTGGCGGGCGTAGGCCCAGTTGAACAGCGCGGTCCGGATCAGGCCGACATGCGGCGTGCCGGTCGGTGACGGGCAGAAACGGACCCGTACGTCAGACATGTTCCTTCTCTCGATCAGCGTTTGGCGGCAACGGGATTGGTGAGGGTGCCGATGCCCTCGACCGTCACGGAGACGGATTGCCCATCCCGCATCGGTCCCACACCTTCCGGTGTGCCGGTGAGGATTACGTCACCCGGCAGCAGCGTCATCACCGTGGTGACCCATTCGATCAGCTTCGGAATATCGTGCAGCAGAAGCGAAGTCCGGCTGCGCTGGCGGACCTCGCCGTCCAGCTCGGTGGTGATCTCCAGATCGGCCGGGTCCAGCGCGGTCTCGATCCAGGGCCCCAGCGGGCAGAAGGTGTCGTAGCCCTTGCCGCGGGTCCACTGGCCGTCGTGACGCTGTTGATCGCGGGCGGTCACGTCGTTGGCCGCGGTGTAGCCCAGGATCACGTCCCGGGCCCGGGCGGCGGGCACGTCCTTGCAGGGGCGGCCGATCACGACGGCCAGCTCGCCCTCGTAGTCGACCTGAGACGAATTGGGTGGCAGCACAATTGGCACATTGGGCCCGACGATGGCGGTATTCGGCTTGAGGAAGATCACCGGATCCTCCGGCGCCTCGCCGCCCATCTCCTGCGCGTGCGCGGCGTAGTTCTTGCCGACGCACACCACCTTGCTGGCGAGGATCGGGGCCAGCAGCCGCACATCGGGCAGCGGCCAGCCGCGGCCGGTGAACGTGGGGGTGCCGAACGGGTGTTCGGCGATTTCCCGGGCCACTTCGCCGGAGCTCGATTCCTCGATGCTGACGAACGCGACTCCATCGGGACTGGCAACTCGACCTAGGCGCATGGCTCGACAGTCTATCCACCTGGTGGTATACGCCCGACCGGGTGGTCTGCGCCGAGGGCCGGAGCGCTGGGTGTACCGTGACGGTAGTTCACAGAGTAAGACCTAGTTCCCAATATATGAGATCGAGGTGAGGATGTGTCCACCGTGACTCCCGTGCACGCCACCCGCCGGTGGGTCATGCTCGCCCTCGGAGTCTTCGCGCAGAGCTCGAGCGCGGTCATCGTGCACGGCACGCCGTTCCTGCTGCCCGCCCTGACCGACCACGGAATGCCTTTGGCGACAGCGGGTCTGCTGGTCGCGATGCCGACGGTCGGCCTGGTGTGCACGCTGATCGCGTGGGGCTACGCGGTGGACCGGATCGGCGAGCGCGCCGTCCTGGTGGCGGGCCCGCTGGTGATGGTCGCGGCGGGTGCGGCCGCCGCGTTCGTCACCGACTACGTTCTGCTGGGCGTGCTGTTGTTCCTGGCGGGATTGGGCGCGGGCTCCACCAACGGCGCCAGCGGCCGGGTGATCGTCGGGTGGTTCCCGCCGGATCAGCGCGGGCTGGCCATGGGCATCCGGCAGTCCGCACAGCCGCTCGGGGTGGGGATCGCCGCGCTGACGATCCCGATCATCGCTGCGACGCACGGGTTTTCCACCGCGATTCTCGTTCCCGCGGTGATGGCGGGACTGGCCGCCGTCGGGTGCGGCATCGGAATCATCGATCCACCGCGTCCCGCGGTATCGGCCGACTCCCGCCCGGCCAATCCGTATCGCGGGGACCGCACACTGTGGCGAATCCACGGGGTCTCGGTGCTGCTGGTGATCCCGCAGGCCACGGTATGGACCTTCGCGCTGCTGTGGCTGCACCGCGATGTCGGGCTGTCCCCGGCGGTGGCCGGGGCGCTGGTTACCGGCACCCAGATACTGGGCGCCGCGGGCCGTATCGGCGCGGGCTTCTGGTCGGACCGGGTCGGCAGCCGCTTGCGGCCACTGCGCACGGTGGCCGTCGCGGCCGCGATCTCGATGTGCGCCTTGGCCATTGCCTCCTGGCTGCACTGGTGGTGGGCCGCGATACTCATCCTGATCGCCGCCTCGGTCATCACCGTCGCCGACAACGGCCTGGCCTTCACCGCCGTCGCGGAGATCGCCGGACCCTATTGGAGCGGACGAGGTCTGGGCATCCAGAACACCGGCCAGAACCTGGCCTCCGCCGCCGTCGCTCCGGCCTTCGGCGCCCTGATCACCGCCTCCGGCTTCCCCTCGATCTATCTGGCAGCCGCCGTAATCGCCACCGCCGCAATCCCCTTGGTCCCCCTCGCTTCCCCCAAGGTTGAGCCCTCAACCCTTTGACACACCCATACCCGCAGCGCCACACCAACTCTCACGCACCCCCTGCGCGTTCCCGCACCGGCGTTCCGGTGGGTGGTCCGGCAAAGCGAAGCCCCGCATCCGATGTCTTCGGGTGCGGGGCTTCGGGGTGAATCTCAGAGGGCGGCGGCGATGCGGGTGCCGATCTCCACCGTGGAGGCGGGAGCGGTGCGGGAGGCAAGGTCCTTGGCTACGGCGGATTCGATGCGGGTGGCCTCGTCGGTGCGGCCGAGGTGGTCGAGCAGCAGGGAGACCGAGAGAATGGCGGCGGTGGGGTCGGCCTTGGACTGGCCCGCGATGTCGGGGGCGCTGCCGTGCACGGGCTCGAACATGCTCGGGTTGGCGCCCGAGGCGTCGATGTTGCCGGAGGCGGCGAGGCCGATGCCGCCGGAGACCGCGGCCGCCAAATCCGTGATGATGTCGCCGAACAGGTTGTCGGTGACGATCACGTCGAAGCGGGCCGGATCGGTGACCATGTGGATGGTCGCGGCATCGATGTGCTGGTAGGCGATCTCGACGTCGGGGAATTCGGCGCCGACCTCGTTCACGGTGCGCTGCCACAGCGAGCCCGCGAAGCTGAGCACGTTCGTCTTGTGCACCAGGGTGAGGTGCTTGCGCCGCTGCCGCGCCCTGTCGAAGGCGTAACGCACCACGCGCTCGATGCCGAAGCGGGTGTTGGTGCTGACCTCGGTCGCGACCTCGTGGGGCGTCTCCACGCGGATGGCGCCGCCGGTACCGGTGTAGGGGCCCTCGGTGCCCTCACGCACCACCACGAAGTCGATGTCGGGATCGTGCGACAGCGGGCTGGTCACGCCCGGGAACAGTTTGGACGGCCGCAGGTTCACGTGGTGGTCGAGCGCGAATCGCGTGTGCAGCAACAGGCCTCGCTCGAGCAGGCCGCTCGGCACCGACGGATCGCCGATCGCGCCCAGCAGGATGGCGTCGTGCTGCTTCAATTCGGGCAGCACCGAATCCGGCAGCACCTCCCCGGTCGCGTGGTATCGCTTGGCGCCGAGGTCGTACTGGGTCTTCTCGACCCCGGGCACGACCACGTCGAGCACCTTCAGCGCCTCGGCGATGACCTCGGGCCCGATTCCGTCACCGGGGATGACAGCCAGCTTCATATGACAACGCTCCGTTCTTCGGGCCACGGCCAAGACGTCGGCCACCCTATCCGGTCCCCCGAAACCCCCCGCGACCAGGGCAACTCCATCCCGCATACTGGAATCGTCCACTCCCGGCACGGTGTGCCCACCGTCATTCCCGGCACGCAGCGTGCCCACCGTCATTCCCGGCGCACGGTGTGCCCACCGTCATTCCCGGCGTACAGTGCCCACCGTCATTCCCGACGCACGATATGCCCACTGTCATTCCCGGCGTACAGTGTGTCCACTGTCATTTCCGGCGTGCGGTGTGCCCACTGTCATTCCGGCGTGCTTTCGGCCGGAATCAACTCAAATCGACCTGGGCTACCTTGGCGGCGCCGACGGCCTCGGCGATCGCGGACTGCACGTCGGCCGGGACCTCCTTGTTGATGCGCAGGACGACCGTGGCGCCCTCCTTGTCGACGTCCTGGCTCAGCTGGGCGGCCTGGATGTCGACCCCGGCCTCGCCGAGCTTGGTGCCGATCCTGCCCAGCGCGCCCGGCTTGTCGCCGTAGTTGAGCACGGCCAGGTTCAGGCCCTCGGCGCGCATGTCGTAGTTGCGGCCGTTGATATTGACGATCTTCTGCACCTGCTGCGGTTCGGTCAGGGTGCCCGCGACATTGAGCGTGCGGCCGTCGCCGAACACCGCGCGCAGGTCGACCAGGCTGCGGTGCGAGGGGCTCTCCGAGACGGTGGTGACCGACGACTCGAGGCCGCGGTCCTTGGCCAGCGAGGGGGCGTTGACGAAGGTGACCGCATCCTCGATCAGCGCGGAGAAGACCCCGCGCAGCGCCGAAAGCTCCAGCACCGCAACGTCTTCCGAGGACAGCTCACCGCGCACCTGCACCTCCAGGCTGACCGGCAGCTCGCTGGCGAGCGCCCCGAGCAGGACGCCCTGCTTGCGCACGATCTCCAGCC
Source organism: Nocardia thraciensis (assembly GCF_054782435.1). Taxonomy (NCBI): domain Bacteria; kingdom Bacillati; phylum Actinomycetota; class Actinomycetes; order Mycobacteriales; family Nocardiaceae; genus Nocardia; species Nocardia thraciensis. The sequence continues at coordinate 166,624 of NZ_BAAGSM010000026.1, read as the reverse complement.
ACGGGGAGACGATCTCGTTCACCGCGCCGCCGGTCACATTGACCGCACCGGGCACGAACTCACCGGCGAGGGCCAGCTGCACGGACTTGGCGACATCGGTGCCCGCGCGGTCCTGCGCCTCGGCGGTGGAGGCGCCCAGGTGCGGCGTGACGACGACCTGCGGCAGCTCGAACAGCGGGCTGTCGGTGCACGGCTCGGTCTCGAAGACGTCGATGCCCGCGGCGCGCACGTGGCCCGAGGTGATGGCGTCGGCGAGCGCCTGCTCGTCGATCAGCCCGCCGCGGGCGGCGTTGACGATGACGACGCCCTTCTTGGTCTTGGCGATCGTCTCCGCGTTCAGCATGCCCTTGGTCTCGGGCGTCTTCGGCAGGTGGATGGAGATGAAGTCGGCGCGCTCGAGCACCTCGTCCAGGCTCAGCAGCTCGATGCCCAGCTGGGCGGCGCGGGCCGGGGAGGTGTAGGGGTCGTACGCCACGATCTTGGTCTCGAACGCCGCCAGGCGCTGGGCGAACAGCTGGCCGATGCGGCCCAGGCCGATCACGCCGACGGTCTTGCCGAAGATCTCGACGCCGTTGAACTTGCTGCGCTTCCAGGTGTGTTCGCGCAGGGTGGCGTCGGCGGCCGGGATCTGGCGGGCCGCCGACAGCAGCAGCGTGACGGCGTGCTCGGCGGCGGTGTGGATGTTGGAGGTCGGCGCGTTGACGACCATGACGCCGCGCTCGGTGGCCGCGGGCACGTCGACATTGTCGAGGCCGACGCCGGCGCGAGCGACGATCTTCAGGTTCTTACCGGCGTCGAGGACATCGGCGTCGACCGTAGTCGCGGAGCGCACCAACAGCGCGTCCGCCTCCGGGACGGCGGCGAGCAGTTCGGGTTTGTTCGGGCCGTCGACCCAGCGAACCTCGACACCGTCACCGAGCGCCTCGACGGTCGACTGGGCGAGCTTGTCGGCGATCAGAACAACAGGACGGCCATCAGGGCTCACGACTGCACCTCGCTAGCGCTCGGCTCCGTCGTGCGCCCGGCGCGCTGTACCAATGGTTCGCTCGCAAGCTCGCTCACTGTGGGGAACTCCTGGGGAAGGGGGTCGGCATTTACCGCCGACCAGCTTAATGGGCGGGGTTCGGTGCCGGGGTACCGCCCGGTAGGCGGCTGCCGTCAGTAGGCCGCCCGATCGTAAGTGCGGCCCTGACCAGGACTTTCATCGCGCGGTCCAGGCCACGGCGGACCGGCCGTTCGCGAGGTGGCCGAAGCGGGCCCACCGCACCGTTGCCGTCGCGCATCGGATTCGTGAACACGGTGAACCGGACACATCACCCGCGTGAGGTTTGCGCGAAAGCTTGGCGAAGTCGGGCGTTTTCGCTGGCCAACCGCTATTTTCGAGGTCACCGTGTGATCATGGCCATCACCCGGCGCACGTGTTCGGCACTGCTGGCGACCTCATTCGCCGCGCTCGTCACCGGCACCGCACTCCCCCGGGCCGCCGCGGCGCCCGGACTCGGCAAGGTCGCGGTCATCGGGATCGACGGCTGCCTCTACAGCGAGCTGCTGGCGGCGGTGACACCGAATCTCCAGCGCCTGGCGGCCGAGGGCACCCTCAGCCGCTATTCGATCGCACCGCACACGACCGTGTCCTGCCCGTCCTGGTCGGCGGTGCTGACCGGGGTATGGGACACCCGCACGGGCATCTGCGACAACGGCGACACCTGCGACCCCGTCCATCTGGGTCGCTTCCCCACGGTCTTCAACCGCATCAAACGTGCTGCGCCGCAGCGGAAGACGGCGTCGATCGCCACCTGGGACACGATCTCCGCCATCGCCCGCACCGGCGACCCGCACGCCGACACGATCGTCACCGCGGGCGCGAATCCGCTCGGCACCTACGGCTGCGAGGCCGATATCGACACCGCGACCGCGGCGGCCACCGTCACCGCCATCGCGGCGGGCACCGACTTCGTGTTCACCCATTTCGACCAGGTCGACATCGCCGGGCACCGGCTGCGCGCCAGCAACCCGCAGGCCTACCGCGACGCGATCAGCCGGGTCGACGTGCTGGTCGGGCGGATCGTCGACGCGGTGGGCCGACGTACCGCGGACCATCCCGAGGAACAGTGGACGATCCTGGTGACCACGGATCACGGGCATAAGCCCGAGGGCGGCCACGGCGGCCAAAGCCCTTACGAGGTGGCCAGTTTCGTGATCGCCCGCGGCCCGGACTTCGCGGCGGGCCGGGCGTACAACGGCTACTCGCTGGTCGACGTCACCCCGACCGTGCTCGATCTGCTCGGGCTGGCGCCGGTGCCCGACCTGGACGGAAAATCGTTGCGCACCGGCGGATCCGGGAATCCGAGCACCCCGCCACCGTCGACCCCCGTGCTCGGCCGTCCTGCCGACCCGGCGACGACTCGCCTTGCCGCCCTGCCCTTTCCGGCCGATGCGAGATGCAAGGTGGGGGCGGCCCGGCCCGGCGATTAGCACCGCCACACCCCGAACGCACGAGAGCCCCGCACCATCCGGTGCGGGGCTCTCGGCAAGTCTGGGGTCAGAGCACGCGTACGTCCTGAGCCTGCGGACCCTTCTGGCCCTGGCCCACCTCGAACTCCACGCGCTGACCTTCATCGAGGGAGCGGAAGCCCGACCCCGACACGGCCGAGTAATGCACGAACACGTCGGGACCGCCGTTGTCCTGTGCGATGAACCCGAAGCCCTTCTCGCTGTTGAACCACTTCACTACGCCTTGCGCCATTTCATACCTTCTGTAGACGAGCCGGGTCCGCCAACCAACGGCAGCACCGGTCTCGATCGTCCACATTGCCATGCCCCGTGCGGGGGCCGCCACCGGGGTTGACGTGGACGAAATTTGCGGAGAGTCAGCTCGATATCATTCGAAGCGGTAAATTACGTGACTGTAATTGTTTCGTGATAGCGAGCCGACCGGGTCGGATGCGGCGCCCCATCATGATTCGCGCATCGTCGATGAATGCCTGCCGACAAAAATAGGTCAGCCCCGGGTAGTTGCTACCCGAGGCCGACCCAGGGTCGATCAACACGACCATCTAGCGAGCTCAGCCGCCGAAGGAACCGGTCCACAGCGTCTCCAGCAGACCGTGGAGCGCGGCGCCGCCGGTGCTCAGGATGCCGTTCAGGGCGGCGCTACCGGTGTCGATGATAACGGGGATCATGGAATACCTCTCCTTTGTTCAATCCCAGCCGGACTGGCTGACTACACGCATATCGACACGTCAGAAATGGCCGTTAGCCAGATTTGCTGAAAAGTGACGTGGACGACACGCTTATGAGGGGGTGATGCAGAACACACCCACTCAGCCGCGCACCACCCGCACGTTCCTGGCCTCGGGGCCCGCCTTCGCCCGGCGTACCTCGAACTCCACCCGCTGCCCTTCCCGGAGAGAACGGAAGCCGATACCCTCGACCTCGGTGTAGTCGACGAAGACGTCCGGTCCGCCGCTGTCGGCGGTGATGAAACCGAACCCCTTCTTGCTGTCGAACCACTTGACCCTGCCGTACGCCATCTCTCTTTTACCTTCTCCCCTGCGAGCCAGGCAGACGATAACGAGACGATCCGCGACAGTCCAGGCGGGTACGGCGCGCCGTCGGCGGTTCGCGTGGGCCGCAGGTCGCGGTCAGCGCGTGTAGCGCACCTGCCGGGGCTTCGCGTCGTCGTAGGCGGCCCGGCCGGGCAGGTGCGCGGGCACGCCGACCTCCCACCAGGCGCCGGATTCGGTCCAGGCGGCGCGCTGGGTGGGCACGACCACCACCGCCGGGCGCGACTCGGCCATGGCGGCCGCCCGCGCGCCCGCGTAGGCCGCCCGGAATTCGGCCAGGTCGGTCGCGACGAACACCGCACAGCCGAGCGAGCGCGCGTGGGCGGCGAAGTCGACCCGCGGCAGGTGGGTGTGGTTGGTGCGACACTGCCGGTAGAAGTTGTTGAATGCGTTGCCGCCCTGGCCTTCCTGCAAGCGCGCGATGACGGCGTACCCGTCGTTGTCGCACACGACGGCGACCAGGGGATGTCCGGCGAAGGCCGCGGAGAACAGCTCGGAATTGAGCATCAGGTAGGAGCCGTCGCCGAGCATCGTGGTCACCAGGCCGCGTCGGTGCGCCATCGCCGCGCCCCAGGCGCCGGCGAGTTCGTAACCCATGCAGGAGAAGCCGTACTCGACGTCCATGGTCGGTTCCCCGCCGACGGCCCGCCAGCCCCCGACCAGTTCGCCGGGCATGCCGCCGGAGGAGGTCATGACATAGTCGGCCGGTTCGCTGAGATCGTTGACCGCGCCGACGACCTGGGCGTAGCTGGGGATACCCGCCGCTGGTGCGCGCAGCTTGTCGATGTAGGCGTCCCAGTCGCCGCGCACCGCGCCTGCCCGCGCACTCCAGGCCGCGTCCACTCGCCAGTCCGACAGGTGCGGGGCCAGATCCTCCAGTGCCGCACCGGCATCCGCGACCACGCTGAGCGCGCCGTGTTTGACGGCGTCGTACCGCGCGGCGTTGATGCTGACCAGCCGGACGGAGGGGTCGAACACCGTCCAGGACGCGGTCGTGAAGTCCTGCAGGCGGGTTCCCACCGCCAGTACCAGATCCGACTCGGCCGCAACGGTATTCGCCGACCCCGATCCGGTGACACCCAGCGGGCCCGCGTACAGCGGGTGGTCGTGCGGCACCAGGGTGCGTCCGGCGGTGGTCTCGGCGATCGGAATGCCGTGGCGCTCGGCCAGTTCCACGGCGCGTCGGCCCGCGCCCGAATAGCGCACTCCGCCACCCAGCACCAGCAGCGGCCGGTGCGCCGACCGCAGCGCACGCGCCGCCTCGGCCAGGCTCTCGCGATCCGGGCGCGACCGCTCGACGCGGTGGACCACCGGTTGGAACAGGGCCGTGGGGAAATCGGAGGTCTCGGCCTGCACGTCCTGCGGCAGGGCCAGCGTCACCGGGCCCGCCTCCGCGGCGTCGGTGAGCACCCGGGCGACCTGCGGTAGCGTGGCGAGCAGTTGCTCCGGCCGGGTGATGCGATCGAAGTAGCGGCTGACCGCCCGGAACGCGTCGTTCGAGGTGACGGTCGCGTCACCGAAGTGCTCCACCTGCTGCAGCACCGGATCGGGTGCGCGGGTGACGAAGTTGTCACCCGGAAGCAGGAGCAGCGGAAGGCGATTCGCGTGGGCGACGCCCGCCGCGGTCACCATGTTCAGCGCGCCGGGACCGATGGAGGAGGTCGCCACGCCCACTTGGCGGCGATGGGTCGCCTTCGCGAGCCCGACCGCCGCCAGGGCCATCCCCTGCTCGGTATGCCCGCGCCACACCGGGATCACGTCGCGGCGCTCCTCCAGGGCCGTGCCGAGCCCGAGCACATTACCGTGCCCGAAGATCGCGAAAACCGCCGGGAAGAGCGGGACCTCACGGCCGTCGAGCGTCTCGGAGTGCTGGGCGATCATCCATGCCACCAGCGCCTGCGCGGTTGTCAGTCTCATGTCGACGGCCCCTTACTTCCTCTGGATCTCGATCGTTCATCCCGGCGCGCCGGGCAATCGCCCCGTGTGGCTGGTGACCGGACAGCGCGGGTCGGTGGGCATGCCGTCCCAGCTGCCACGGATCCAGCCGTGCGCCGGGTCGTCGCAGAACGCCATGGACCGTTCGGCGGCGGGTCCGGCCAGGACATTCAGGTAGTACATGGGGTATCCGGGCGCGGCGACGCACGGCCCGTGGTATCCGCGCGGAACGAGGAAGACGTCGCCGTCGCGCACCGCGACGTTCTCGTCCAGCGAGCCGTCCGGAGTGTAGGTCCGGTGCAGGCCGAAACCCTCCGGGGACGGGGCGATGCCGTCGCGCCCGGCGATGCGGAAGTAGTAGATCTCCTCGTTGACGACCTCACACTCGGTCGCCTGGTCGTGTTTGTGGGGCGGGTACGACGACCAGTTGCCCGCGGGGGTGATCAGCTCGCAGGCATTGAGCTTGTCGGCGTGGTCCCAGACGCCGGGCGTGCCGAAATTGACAACCTGCCTGGTCGCCTGCCCGGCCCCGCGAACCTCCACCGGAACGTCTTCGGCGGGACCGTATTTCGGGTCGAGCCGCCGCGTGCAGCGGGCCATCGGCAGTGCGATCTCGGCATCCCGCTCGGCCGACAGTTCGACCGCCGCATCGCGGGGTACGTAGGCGAAGTCGGTAACCCGGGTGAAAACCGAATCCCGCCCGGACAATTCGAAGGCCGCCCCGTCCACGCGGACGGTGCAGCCGCCGGACAACGGCAGCACGAACGCCTCGTATTCACCGGTGTGTACGGTGCGGGAGACTCCTGCCGCCAGGCGCAGGACGCGCAGTCCCGTGTATGCCCACCCGGCGCCCGTGGCGCTGAGCAGCACGGGATCGCTTGCATCGCTCAGTGATCCGGCAGGGTGGTGCAGCTTCGACGGTGTCATCGCATCTCCCGCAGCACCTCGGCCGCGACGTCGACCGCGCCCGCGACATCACCGTCCGGCGGATACAGCAGGCTGCGCCCGACCACCAGCCCGCGGGCGACGTCGTGGTCGAGCGCCTTGCCCCAGGACGCGATATCCGCGGCGATATCGCCCGACGGGACGCCACCGAGCAGCAGCACCGGCAGCGTGGTCGCGTCGAGAACCGAAACGTCTTCCGGCGCGGGCATCTTCAGCCAGGTGTGGGCAGAGGTGACGCCCAGGCCGGAGGCAATGGTCACCGCCCGCTGCAGCGAGAACGAATCCTTCTGCATGGTCAGCGATCCGGACTCGTCGCGGTGGAACGGCAGCGGTTCCACCATCGCCATGAGCCCGTGCTCGGACAGCTCCGAGACCGCGCGGGCGCAGGCGTGCAGGGTCGGGATGGTGCCGCGGTCCGAATCCACCAGCCGCAGCAGCATTTTGCCGCCGTCGAGACCCGATTCGACCAGCGACTGCGCGTCGTAGCCGGTGAAGCGGTCGTCGATCTCCCAGTCGGCGCCGGCCAGCCCGCCGCGGTTCATCGACCCGATGACGACCTTGTCGTGCAGCGCGTCCAGGAGCAGCAGCTCCTCGACGATGTCCGGCGAGCCCAGCACGCCGTCGACCGACGGATTGTCCAATGCGATGAGCAAGCGCTCCAGCAGCATTCGGCGGTCGGCCATCGCGTTGCGGTCCGAGCCGACGCCGAGCGCGCCCCGAGCGGGGTGATCGGCTGCCACCAGGAACAACGTGCCGCGCTCGGACAACAGCGTCGGCCGACGGCGCCGCGCGGCATAGGCCCGCGCGATCGCGTCGGGCTGGGCGACACGTGTGCGCAGCAGCCCGTGCCAGCGTTCATCGGTCAGATGCACGGTGCCTCCGTCGAATACAGCTTGCTACGCGCACAGCATCTCCTCGATCTCGGCGTTCGTGGGCATCGCATCGGCGCAGGCCAGCCGCGAAGCCACCAGTGCCCCTGCCGCATTCGCGTAGGTGGCGAGGCGATGCGGGCCCCAGCCGGACAGCAGGCCGTGGACGAGGGCGCCGCCGAAACCGTCGCCCGCGCCGAGCCCGCACACCACGTCCACCGGGCAGGGCGGCACGGTCCACCGCTCGGATTCGGTGGCCACCAGCACACCGTCGGCCCCGCGCTTGATCACCGCCAGCCGCACGCCCCGCGCCAGCAGCCGGTCGGCGGCCTCGTCCGGGTCGGCGCTGCCCACCGCCACTTGGGCCTCGGTCCGGTTGCCCACCACGACGTTCACGTGCTCGAGCATCCAGCCGATCTCCCGGCCCGCGGTCTCGATATCCGGCCAGAACATCGGCCGGTAGTCCAGATCGAGCACGGTATGCCCGGCCCGCCCGCGTCGCTCGAGCAGTGTGCGCTGGGTCGTCCGCCCGGGCTCGGCGCTCACGCCGGTGCCCGTCACCCACAGCAGCGGCACGGATTCGACCACGTCCCAGGGTACTTCGTCGGCGGTGAGGGTGAGGTCGGGCGCGATCGGCGCACGGTAGAACAGCAGCGGCGGATCGGCGGGCGGGTTCAGCTCGCAGAACACCACGGGGGTCCGCAGATCCGGCGCGGTCGATACGTAGCGCGACGAAACGCCGAAGTCCGCCAGGGCCGTTCGCACGAAGTCGCCGAAACCGTCCGGCCCGACCTTGGTCAGCACCGCGCCGCGCCGCCCCAGCCGGGCCGCCGCCACGGCCACATTGGTGGCGGTGCCGCCCAGGAACTTCGCGAACGTCTGCACCTGCGCCAGGGACACGCCGCTCTGCTGCGGATACAGGTCCACCCCGACCCTGCCCACGGTCAGCATCTCCAGCTCGCTCACGGCTGCACCCGCTCCAATTCGTGTTGCAGCGCTTCGAGTTCCGCGCCGCCCGCCATCTAACGGGTCAGCTCCGGCAGATCGATCTCGGATTTCTCGTAGGCGCCGAGCATGCTGCCCCTCTTGAGCAGCAGGAACCGGTCCCCGACCGGGAAGGCGTGATGTGGATTGTGGGTGATCAGGATGACGCCGAGCCCCCGGTCGCGCGCCTGCACGACATAGCGCAGCACCACCCCGGCCTGCTTCACGCCCAGTGCCGCGGTCGGCTCGTCGAGGATCAGCACCTTCGCCCCGTAGTGCACCGCGCGGGCGATGGCGACGCACTGGCGCTGCCCACCGGACAGCGTGCCGACCGGCTGCTCCATATCGCGCAGCTCGATCCCCATGTCCGACAGCGCCTTCCGGGTGATGTCCTTACCCATGCGACGGTCCAGCAGCCGGAACGGCCCGAAACTGAAGGTAGGTTCCGAGCCGAGCACGAAGTTGCGCCACACACTCATCAGCGGCACCACCGCCAGATCCTGGTACACCGTGGCGATGCCACGATCCAAAGCCGCACGCGGAGAATCGAACCGGGTCGGCTCACCCTCGACCTTCAGCACGCCCGCGTCGTGCTGATGCACCCCGGCCAGGATCTTGATCAACGTGGACTTGCCCGCGCCGTTGTCGCCGAGCACGCAGGTGACCTCGCCCGCGTTGACGACGGTGGACACCTCCCGCAGCGCCACCACACCGCCGTAGCTCTTTCCGATGCCGAGGGTTTCGATCAGCGGAACCGTCATCGCCGTACCCTTTCCGCGCGCCTCTTGAATGCGTTGTTGACCAGCACCGCCGCCAGCAGCAGCACGCCGAGGAACAACATGAACCAGTCGTCGTTCCAGCGCGCGAAGACGATGCCCTGCCGCGCCATCCCGAAGATCAGCGCGCCGATCGCCGCGCCCACCACCGATCCGAACCCGCCGGTCAGCAGGCAGCCCCCGACCACGGCCGCGATGATGTACTTGAACTCCAGCCCCACACCCTGATTCGCTTGCACGCTCGCGAAGCGCAGAATGTTGCAGGATCCGACGACCCACCCGGCGAACGCCGTCGTCATGAAGAGGATGATCTTCGTCCGCACCGCGGGGACACCGACCGCGCGGGCGCTGGCGGGTGAACCTCCGACCGCGAAGATCCAGTTGCCGAACCTGGTGCGCACCAGCACCAGTCCCGCGATGACGGTGAGCACGATCCACCACACCACCGAGGCCTGGATGTGCGCACCACCGAGGTCGGTCGTGGACGCGAACACCCAACCGGCCGAGGCGTATCCGTCCACCGACCGCATCCCCGATACCTGCACGGTGCCCGTGACCAGCCGGGTGACACCGAGATTGATCCCCTGCAGCGCCAGGAAGGTGCCGAGCGTGACGATGAAGCTCGGCAGCCCCGTCCGCATCACCAGCCAGCCGTTGAGCGCACCCACAGCCAGCGCGAACAGCAGCGACACCAGCAGCGCGGGCCACACGTTCCATCCGGCGTTCACCGCCAGCAACGCGGTCACCAGCGCGGTGGACGCCGTCATCACACCGGCCGACAGATCGAATTCCCCGCCGATCATCAACAGCGCCACCGCGATCGCCATGATGCCGAGGGTGGACGCGTCGTCGAGCCAGGTCGCGACGCCCAGCGGGCTGAGGAATTTCTCGGTGATCACCGAGAAGAACACGAACACCAGTGCCGCGCCGAGCGCGGCGCCGATCTCCGGCCGCACGATCATCCGGTTGAGCAGCGAGGCGCGCACCTCCGGTCCGGCCGTGCCCTCCGTGGAAACGGTTGTGGCAACGCTCATATCATCCGCTCCTGTCTCACCGGGTGCCCTGCGCCACGAGCTGGGCGATGGCGTCGACGTTGCCGGAGTCGACGAAGGCCGGACCGGTCTGCACCGGCCGTCCGCCACCCACGGTGTTCAGGTTGGTCCGGTGCAGCTGCAGCATCGCCACCGGGAGATAGCCCTGCTCGTACTGCTGCTGGTCGACCGCGAACAACAGCTTTCCGGCCCGGATCGCCTCCACCACATCGGGATTCAGGTCGAAGGTGGCCACCGTCGCCTTCGACCGCACCTCCCCGGCCGCGGCGACCGCGCGCGCCGCGATCTGCGAGTTCAGCGTCAGCACCGCGTCGATCGAGCGATCGGCCTCCAGAGCGCCCCTGACCCGGGCCTGCGCGTCGGTCGGGTCGTTGATGTCCACCTGCAGGGTCGTCGCGTTGCCGAAACCCTGGATGGCGCCACCGCAGCGCTCGGCGGCGCTGACATTGCCCGCCTCGTGAATCACGCAGAGCGTCTTCGTCTTTCCCGCGTCCCGCAGCCGCCTGCCCGCGGCCTCGCCCGCGGACCGTTCGCTCTGGCCCACGTGCCCGATCGCCCCGAACGCCGCGCTGTCGGCCTCGCCGGAGTTGATGGTCACCACCGGGATGCCCGCCGCGACAGCGCGTTCCACCGACGGGCGCAACGCCTCCGGATTCGCCATCGACACCACCAGGCCGCCGAAGCCCTGCGCCACCGCGTTGTCGACCAGCTTGGCCTGCTGGCCGGGATCGCCGTCGGAGTTGTATTCGACGCGGACGCCCAGCTTCTCGCCCGCGGCTTGGGCGCCGTTCTTCACCACATTCCAGAACGCGTCGCCGGGCGTGCCGTGCGTCACGACCGCGACGGATTCCAGGGTGCCCGCGGCGACCGGCGCCTGGGAAACGGGCGCATCCGCGCCCGGACCGCTGCAGGCGGCCAGCATCAGGCCAGCGGCCAGCCAGGGCAGCGCGCGCCGCCACCGGCGGCGGGATCCGCTGCGGACCGCTGGCTCGCTTGCGTCCGGGCCGTTCGGAGTGGGTCGCGACCTCGTTGTCATGGGCTCCTACCTATATCCAGCGGACGTGCGCGCGGCCCCGAGGCCCGCCAGGTAGCGCAGGCTGCGGGCGGTGTCGCGGCTGGGTCCGTCGGCGGTATCCCCCGGGTCCAGCGCCGTATCCTGCTCGATCACATACCAACCCCGGTAGCCCGCCGCCTGGACACAGCGGACCAGGGTCTCGATATCGACATCCCCCTCCCCCAGCGGGGCGTACAGCCCCCGCCGCACGGCCTGGCTGTATTCCATTGTTCCGCTGCGGATCTCGTCGGCGAGGGCATTTCGCACATCTTTGAGGTGAATGTGGCCGATCCGGTCGGCGTGGCGGTGCGCCAACCGAACCGGATCGACGCCTCCCACCAGGAGGTGTCCGGTGTCCAGGCAGAGGTCGAGATCGGAATCGGCGAGGAAGCGCTCCACCTCGGACTCGGTCTCCACATGCGTGCCGACATGCGGGTGCAGCACCGCGCGCAGGCTGTGTTCGGCGGCGATATCGCCCAGGGTGGCGGCGGTGTCGACGAGGGTGCGCCATTCGTGGTCGCTGAGCCGCGAGCGTGTGTCGTAGCCCCGCTCGCCGGTGGCCGCGGCCAGCACCAGCACCTCGGCGCCGGCGGCCGCGAGCAGCGCGGCGGCGGTGCGGGCGGCGGCCATGGCGCGGCCGGGTTCGCGATGCAGCGGCAGCGCCAGGAAGCCGCCGATGACCTCGATGCCGAAGGGGCCGAGCAGGGCGCGCACCGCCGCGGGCTCGCGCGGCAGATATCCGGGCGGGCCGAATTCGGTTGCGGCCACACCCAATGCGGCCATCTCGGACAGGACGCTGGCGGCGTCGAGCACGTGGCCCCAGCCCGGGACCTCGCAGACTCCCCAGGAGATCGGCGCGGCGGCGACGCGGAGCGGGTGCAGCGGTTCGGTCATCGGGACTTCTCCGGCGGGTCGGTGTGCGAAGAGAGGGCTCCGAAGTATTGGAGCGCTCCAACTATGTAACCTGGATCACGGTGCTGTCAAGGGCCGGGCTCCGTGTCGGAAGAATGGTTCTACCTCGATAAATATCTGCATTACAGGCGAGTCAGCCGTCCGCTCGATACCGAGGTTCCGCAATTAGAGCGCTCTATTGATCCACCCGCGTCGACGCTGTAACGTGCAACCCACGCGCCCCGCTCGCCGCGTTCGACACACCCCAGGAGGCCACCCGCGATGACGCGACCGACGATGGAAGACGTTGCCGCGCAGGCGGGCGTCTCCCGCGCGCTGGTCTCGCTCGTCATGCGCGGGTCGCCGAAGGTGAGCGAGCATCGACGCCGCGCGGTGCTGCAGGCGGCGAAAGACCTCGGTTACCAACCGCACGCGATGGCGCGATCGCTGGCCAGCCGCACCTCCAACATCGTCGGCGTGATGGTCTCCGACCTGCGCAACGCGTTCTTCGCCGATGTGGTCGAGGGGATGGACACCGCGGCGCGGCGGGCCGGGCTGGAACTCATCCTGAACACCGGCCGCCGCAGCGCCGTCCGCGAGCGCACCGCGCTGGACAGCCTGCAGGCGTTCCGACCGGGCGGGATCATCCTGTTGTCGCCGGTACTGCCCGCGGCGGCGATCCGGGAGGCCGCCTCTCAGTGCCCGGTGGTCCTGGTGTCGCGGAGTTCCACGGTCGCCGATATCGACACCGTCAACGACGACGGCGAGGTCGGTGTCGCCTTGGCCGTCGATCACCTGGCGGCACTGGGACATCGGAGGATCGTGCACTTCGACGGCGGCGCGGCCTTCTCGGCGACACCGCGGCGCAAGGGGTACCTGGCGGCGATGGACCGACACGGCCTGGAACCCATGGTCATTCCGAGCGAGCACACCGACGCGGCCGGTATGGCCGCGGTGCGCAAACTCCTGAAGGTGTTCTCGCCCAATCATTTTCCCACCGCGCTGGTCTGCGGTAACGACTTCAACGCGGTCGGCGCGATGTCTGCGCTGGAGGAGGCGGGACTGCGGGTCCCGCAGGACGTCTCCCTCGTCGGCTACGACAACTCGTCGCTGGCCGCACTGCGGCACGTGGCGCTGACCACCATCGATCAGCCGCGCATCGAGATCGGCCGGTTGGCCGTGGAGGCACTGGTCGAGCGGGTGCGCGACGGCCGCACCGAACCGGTGCGCCGGCGCGTGCAGCCGTCGCTGGTCGTCCGCGCGACGACGGCGGCACCCAGAAGTTGACACCGTACGCCGACAGGAGCCACGCATGACGATCAGATTGGGACTCGCAGGCACCGGCCGCATCGGCACCGCGCATGCCGAGACACTGAAGGCCCTCCCGGGCGTCTCGGGCGTCGTCGTCACCGACGTGGACACCGAGCGCGCCCGCACCGCCGCGACCAAGCTCGGCGTGGAGTTCGCCCCCGATGTCGAGGCCGTGCTCGAGGCCGATATCGCGGGTCTGGTGATCGCCACCGCCACCGATTCGCATCCCGAACTCATTCTCGCGGCGGTCGATCGGGGCATCCCGGTGTTCTGTGAGAAGCCGGTGGCCGCGGATATCGCGGGCACGCTCGCGGTCATCGATCGCGTCGAAAGCTCCGCGGTCCCGGTGCAGATCGGCTTTCAGCGACGCTTCGACGCCGGATATGTCGCGGCCCGCGCCGCGGTGTCCGCCGGGGAGTTGGGGTGGCTGCACACCCTGCGCGCCACCACCCTCGATCCGGCTCCGCCGCCCGCGGAGTACATTCCACGTTCCGGCGGCCTCTTCCGCGACTGCGGTGTGCACGATTTCGACATCATCCGCTGGGTCACCGGGCGGGAGGTGACCGAGGTGTTCGTGCTCGGCGCCAACCGGGGCGAGCGGTTCTTCGCCGACGCCGGGGACATCGACACCGCCGCGGTGCTGTTGCGCATGGACGACGGTGCGCTGGCGACGGTCTCGCTGAGCCGCTACAACGGCGCCGGATACGACGTCCGGCTCGAGGTGCTCGGCAGCGAGGGCAATGCCGTTGTCGGACTGGACGATCGCGCTCCGCTGCGCTCGGTCGAGCCCGATTACCCGGCATCCCCGTTCCCCGCCTACCCGGGTTTCATGGATCGGTTCCGCCGCGCCTACACCGAAGAACTGGCGGTGTTCACCGAGGTCGCCAGGGGCAGGACCGAAAACCCGTGCACACCGTGGGATGCGCTGGAAGCCTTCCGTATCGCCGAGGCTTGCGAACTGTCACGGCGCGAGCGGCGGCCGGTCGCCGTCGACGAGGTGCGCCGCACCGACTATCGCCCCGGACGCCACGTCCCGCGCTCGCGCCGCGCCTGATCATCCAGCCGGTCGCGAATCCGGCCCACGCGTTCGTCGGGCGCGACGCCGAGGGCGACGGCCGAGACGGACAATCGGCTCGGCGCCGCCTGCTCGCCCTCCGGAATGTCTCGGTACCGCAGCACGGCGCAGAGGTCGGCACCGTACCCCAGGTCCACGGCCACCGCGTCGGCGCGGTGTTCGGCACGGTGAACGATCGGGACCAGGGCCAAGGCCGCCAGTTCCGGGGCCAGCCGCAGCAGCAGGGCCGCGGGAAGCCCCACGATCAGCGTCGACATCGCCACGACCGGGCAGGCCACCAGCACCCTGCTCATCGCGGTCCAGACCAGGAGGAAGGGTCGGGAGCCACGGGTCGGCACGCGCGCGGCGAGCCAGTCCCCGACCGCCACCGGACCCGCCAGCAGCGCCCGCTCACCCAGCACTACCGGCGCGTTGTAACAGCGGAATACGAACTGCCACAACGCCGCTCGCCCCTGCCGCCGGTGACCGAGCTCGTGGAGGAGCACCGCCTCGAGTTCCCGCCGCAGCAGCCCCTCGACCGCTCCGGCGTCCACCGCGATCATCCGATCGGGCAGGACACCGTCGCGGCGGCCGGTCCGGACCCACAGCGAGTAGGACGAGGCGGACACCCCGGACTCGTGTGCGACCCGGTGCCACGCCTTGGTCAGGACGAGTCGTTCGTCATCCGTGGGGGCCCGCAGGCCGAACAGCGGCAACAGCCAGCCGCGCTCCGCGCCCAGGAAACACGCCGCGCTCCAGGCCGCACACACGAGGAACCATCCCGCCGGAACGGCGGCGGGGGTACCGAGCCCCAGCGCCATGCCCAGCCCGTAGAGCAGCACCGTCAGCAACGCCGCGGACGGCCCCGCGGCCAACAGCAGTGCGGACCACGCCCGGACGCGGTCCGTCGGCGCGCGCCGGGTAACCGCTGTCACATCGGCGTGGTTCGCCTTCGCGATTACTTCGGAGGTCACATGCGACGGTACAGCGAAGAGCGGAGGCCGCGCCGATTTCCTTCGCGGCAGACCTCTCGATTGTGAACAGATTCACGTCGCCGCAGGCCATCGACCTGCGGCGTCGCTCTATTTCTCGATGTTCTCGAAGTCGAACAGTCCATTCCATGCCAGCGGCGCCCGCGCGACCCGCTCCGACCTACCGGCATTCGAGATGTAATTGAGAATCGGGATGTCGGCCATATCGCGAATCAGCACGGTCTGCGCCTGGGCGATCTGCTCGTACGACTCCTCCGGCGTGGGCGCCGCCAGCGCGGCGTTGAGAAGGCGATCGAACTCGGGATCCGCGTAGTCGATGTCGTTGGTCTCCGAGCCCGAGAGGAAATTTGAGGTCAGGAACTGCAGCATCGACGGGTAGTCGCCCTGCCAGCCGTAGCGGAACGCCTTGCCGAGTGTGCGCGAGTGCACCAGGTCCCGGATCTGCTTGAAGGTTGGGTACGGCACCGCGACCGCCTCGATCCCCAGCGTGTTCTTGATGCTGTTCGCGACCGCCTCCAGCCATGCCTGATGGCCGCCGTCGCTGTTGTAGGCGATCTCGAACCGACCGGACCACGGCGCGATCGAATCGGCCTGTGCCCACAGCTTCTCGGCCTCGTCCGGGTTGTATTCGAGGTTCTGTACGCCGGGCAGGTCGGCGCGGAAGCCCTGCAGCGTGGTGGCGGTGTAGTCGCGCGCCGGGGTCTTGGTCCCGCTCCAGATGGTGTCGCAGATCTGCTGCCGATTGATCGCCATGGACAGCGCCTTACGCCGGAGCAGCCCCTCCTCGCCCCCGAAATGCGGCTGGCTCGGCTGGATGCCGATGCGCTCGTTCTGCGCCGTCGGCTTGCTGATCGCGCGGTCGCCGAGGTCGCGCTTGTACGTGGTCAGCGCGCTCGACGGCATGGTGTCGAGGGCATCGAGATTGCCCGCCAGCAGATCGGAGTAGGCGGTGTCGTAGGACTGGTACATCACGAACCGCAGGCCCTTGTTCTTCGGCGCCCGGCCGCCGTGATAATCCGGATTCGGGACCAGGTCGATCTTGACGTTGTGCTGCCAGGCGCCCGGTTCGGCGAACTTGTACGGGCCGTTGCCGATCGGGTTCTCGCCGTAGGCCTTCATATCCCGGTACGCCGACTCCGGCATCGGATAGAAGGGGGCGAATCCTATCGAGAGCTCGAAGTCGATCGACGGCTGTTTCAGGTCGACGGTGAAGGTGTGGTCGTCGACGACCTTCAGGCCCGACATCGTCTGCGCCCGCGGCGGATCCGCCGAGACCTCGTCATAACCCGCGATCGAGGAGAAAGCCCAGTTCTGGTTCTGGCCGTTGGTGGCGAGCGCGCCGTAATTCCACGCGTCCACAAAGGATTTCGCCGTGACCGCGGTGCCGTCGGTGAACTTCTCGTCCGGCTTTATCGTGATCTTGTAGTGCTGGCGGTCGGGCGACTCGATCGACTGCGCCAATTCGTTGTGCGCCTTGCCGTTCGCGTCGTAGTACTTCAGCCCCGCGAACAACCGGTCCACCACCCGGCCGCCCATATTCTCGTTGGTATTGGTCGGCACCAACGGATTCTGCGGTTCCGCGCCGTTCACGGTGACCAGGTCGGTGTCGCCGTCACCCGACGAGCATCCGATCAGCGCCAGGCTCGTGGCCAGCACCGCCGCCACCGTGATCGCACCAAGTCGTCGATACCTCAACGCCCTCTCCTGTCCTCGAGGCATACGAGTGATCCGGTGCGGGCTCCGGGTTCGCCGACGCGCCGCCCGATCACCTCGGAATGTGTTCGGACAGTAGCCCTGTGCAGGGGTGCTGTCAGCGGATCGGTGTCTCCGCCGCCTGCTCAGCCCCCCAGCCACGCGACATCAGCATCAGGTCGCGCGGCCGACGTGGCGCGGGTCATGCCGCCGGAGCCTTTCGGCGAATATGGAACATATGCTCTAATTTGTTCTAGAGCAAACGCTTCATAAACTCGAAGGAGGGTGACGAGGATGGCCGTGGTCAATATCCACTCCCGGCAGCTGCCGGTGGCCCAGGACGAGGCCGGCGAGCTGATCGACGCGCTCGCGGGCGACGGCGACCGGCTCTGGCCGCAGGACCGCTGGCCGCCCATGCGTTTCGACCGCCCGCTCGGCGTCGGCGCGGTCGGCGGACACGGGCCCGTCCGCTACACCGTCGAGGGCTACCAGCCGGGGCGCTGGATCCGGTTCCGGTTCACCGGCCCGCGCGGCTTCGACGGATTCCACGAGTTCACCGTCCACCCCGGCGGCGGCGGAACGGCCGAGCTGCGGCACCTGCTGTCCATGCGCGCACGGGGACCGGCCCGGTTGTCCTGGCCGCTGGCCTTCCGCTGGATGCACGACGCCTGCCTCGAGGACTCCCTCGACCGGGCGGAACTGGCGGTGACCGGTGCGGTGCGCAGACCGGCCCGGTGGAGCCCGCTCGTCCGGGCGCTGCGGGCGGCAATCGAGCGATTCGGGAGATGACTTCCGGATGGAGAAGAAGGAGAAGAAGATGTCGGTAGGTTTCGTCGCGTTCCATTACCCCGGCCCGGCGCACTTCGAGGAGTTCGTCGGCCGAGTCCACGAGGTCCGGGACTTCCTGATCCAGACCGAGGGATGCCTCGGGGTCGACTGTTGGGCGACCGAGGACGGGACCGCGGTCGTATCGGCCGCGCATTGGGAATCGGAGGAGCTGTACTCGGCGGCCTTCGCGTCGGTCGGCGGCAAGCCCGACGTGGACGCCGACTTCGATGAGCGCGAGGTGCGTCCCCGCGAGTTCTTCAAGCTGTATTCGAGGTAACCAGCGGTCAGAGCGCCGCGATCTCGCGGCGCGGCCCGCCCCGGAAATTCTCCTCGTCGAACAGCACCCAGCTCTCGATGGCGACCTCATACATCCGGGACGCGCCCTCGGGCATGGCGTCGAGCACTCCGGCCGCGTTCGGCCAGCGCGCTACGAATGCGCGGATCTCGGCGTCCACCCCGGTGCCGGGCAGTTGCGTGGCGCGGCCCGTGAACGAGACGCCGCGGGCCGTCCCGCCGAGTTCGGACGGCGGGTTGTGGAGTATCGCGCCGGCGACGGCCGGATCGCGCCGGATGTTGTTCGAGTGCACCCGATCGGTGCGGGAGACGAAGTGCAGGCGGTCGGGGCGGAAGGTGGGCACGTACCAGACGGTGCACACCACCGGCGTGCCGTCCTCGCAGAGTGTCGACAGCTGCATCAGCCCGGCCGCGGCGACGTAGGCCTCCAGGAGTTCTCGTTCACCCACGGTAGGAACCCTAGACGGCCGGGCTTCACCGCAGGCGAGCCACGCGGGCGCGGGCGGTGGCCAGCAGGGTGATCAGCACCGCCATCAGGATCGTGATGCTCCAGGCGCGATGTTGCTCGGGCTGGGCGGCGGCGTCCGGGGGTTCGTGCGGGCGAGGTGGTGCCGGGAGGCCCGGAGCCGTGGCGGGCAATGCCGCGTATCGCGAAATCTCTGGCTCGGACGGAGCGGGCGGCGGCGCTACCGATACCCGAACCGCCGGAGCCGGTGCCGATCAGCCCGGGCAGGAGACTGCTTCCGGTAGCGAGTCCGGACAGCATCATCGAGCCTCCGGCGCTAGGCCGCCCTCACATGTTCGAAAGCAGGTGTGTTCGAAGGGTATTCGTGGCACACGCGGTCCAGGATTGCCCACCGTTGAGAACATGTCGCGACAGATGTGCACGAAAGTCGTTACCCTTGCAAGGGAGTCTGGACGGGCAGCCGATGCCGAAGGGGCGATGACAATGACTGCACCGAACGAACCCGCCCCGCAACGAACCCGGCATGCACTCGGATCCCGTTCTCACCGAGACGGTTCCGCCCGCACCGGCATTCGTCCCGCCGACGCGACGAACCGCTGCTGCGAGCGCCCCGCCGTCCGCCGTCCCGCACCACGTCGCCGCCCACCGCAACCGATTCCGCGACAACCGTCGCGAGATTCCCGCACAGGCGCCCTGATCGGCCTCGGCCTCACCGTAACCAGCGTCCTCCTCCTGGCCGCCGCCTGCCTCGTCACCAACTCCTCGGACAGCACCCCCTTGCACATCTCGGCAGGTGCGGACCTGTCCGCCGCACCCGAAGCAGTCGACGCCACGCGGCCGTGCCCCGAGGCTCCGAGCGACGGATAGCGGCGGCATGGGTAACGAGTTCGGCCACCGCCGCCCTCACCGGTCGCGCTCCAGCTCACGCGTGGGTGACACGAGGACGGCGGTGCGGCGCTTCTCGCGCATCACCCGGTCGTAGGTCTCCCAGTCGTCGTGCGTCCCACCGGCGGCCGTGAAGATCTCGCGGAGCAGGAGGCGGAGTCGTCCATCGTCGACATCCGGGTGCGGGTCGTCGGGCCCGATCAGCTGGGCCGCGCCCTCGACCGTGGCCCACTGCCAACCACCCCGGACGGTGACCGCGATAGTCGAATCGCGGCGCAGGTGAGCAAGTTTCGCGGTTCCGCCCCGCGCCACGAACCCTACGACATCGGCATCACCCAGCGGATGGCGCAGGACGCCCGCGTTGACGACCGTGGCCTGCGGTGAAGGCGGGCAGGTCCGTCACGGTCATATCCCCGCTGTCCGTTCGATTCTCGCGAGCCACGCCGGTCCGCCGCGCTCGTCGTGGAATCTGGTCCGAATCCGGTCCGGTTCAAGGGAGACGATATTCCATCCAGCGGTGGGGGCGAACGCCGCCGTCAGCTCCGCATGGCTGACGGGGTGCGGTGCGGTATCGGGGCCCGCGTCGCTGAAGCACAGTACATACAGCGTCCCGCCGGGTTCGGTGGCCGATGCCAGGCTGGCCACGTATACCGGCCGCTCGGCCTCGTCGAAGGTGTGGAACAGTCCGCAGTCCAGCACCGTGCCGAACCGGCGGCCCACACGCTGCAGTTCGAGAGCATCGGCCGCGGCGAATTCCGCCCCGATCCCCCGCTCCACCGCCCTTCTTCCGGGCGATCGCCAGCGCGGTCTCGGCAACATCGACGCCCAGCACCGGTAACCCCAGGGCGGCGATGTGCAGAGCGTTTTCGCCTGTGCCACAACCAGCGTCGAGCACCGCACCGGAGAACCCGCCCTCGGACGCCACCCGCGCCACCGCCGGTTGCGGCCCGTCGATATCCCACGGCGCGGGACCGTCCCGGTAGGACGCGTCCCAGCGGCGGCCCGTCATTCGTTCATGACTCGTCGGGTGACGATCATTGAATGGATCGGAACCGGCGCGGCCCAGCTCTGACACGATAGTGACCTCCCATACCGCCGACGGTGACTTCATCATGGCATGCCGGCCCACGGGTATCGGCGATATCCGGCCGACCGATTCAGCCGTGCGCGCCGGATGACCGCCGCAGGCCGATGGTCGCGGCGGCGACGCGCGGTGCCATCATGTGCACCGGGGATTTGTCCATATTCAGCACGTCCAGAAATGTCGCCGCCGTCGCCGGGTCGTGCGCGGCGGCCCGGAAAACCCTGGCCATGCCGGAATGCAGCAGCGATTTCGCGCTCGCTGAACCGACGGGCACCGACGGCAGTGCGATATCACTGAACTTGGTCAGCCACCACGGGGTACGCAGCATGCGGCCCACGCGTCGGTAATAGCGGCGGGGCAGGTCCCCGGTCCCCCGCCGCAGGACCTCGTCGAGCAGGTCCGCGGTAATGGCCGCGACGGTCATTCCATTGCCGTAGATGGGATTGAAACAACACACCGCGTCGCCGATCGACAATATTCCGCCGGGCGGGCGATCGAGCAGTTCGTACCGGCGCCATACCGCCGTCTTGAACCGGTATGTAGCCACCTCGTCGATGGGGGCGGCGCGGCGCAGTACGGCGGCGACATCGTCGTGGGCGAACTCCGCGGCGAAGTTCAGCAGTTCGCCGGGAGTGGTCGGGGGGTGATTCCGCCTCCCGACGCCGAACGCCGACAGCACCCACATGTCCCCCTCCTGGGCCGCGAACCCGAACCCGCGCGGCCGAGTGGGCGTCGGGCCGACCAGGATCACCCTGTCGCCGCCGACGGCATCCAGCGGCAGCCGGAAATGACAAGTGGCATAACCGATGTCGACAGGCACCTGGTCCTCGCGCGGCGTGGGTAGCCCAGCGATTCGAGCCAGGCGCAGGAGCGCGAACCCCGGCCCATCGCATCGACCACCAGATCGGCGCGAATCGGTTCCTCGCCCGCCTCCCGGCGCACCACTCGCACTCCACCTATGCCCGGGAAAGCGCGACTCGGCGATATCGGCGGCCCGCATCAGCAGTCCGTGCGAATGCTGTCCCTGCGGAACGCCCCTGCGCTTGATTCCCTCGTCCGTCAACCGATCTCGCTCCACGACGGTAACCGCCGCACAGTGGTCGGCCAGAATCCGTGCCGCGAACAGACCCGCGATTCCGCCGCCGAGCACCACCGCGTGTTCGCCTGTTTCGATATCGCGCACGCCCGGTCCCTCACTCGGTGTCGAACAAACCACGGCGACCGTAACCCCGACAAGGGCGGGCCCGCAGGGCGTAACACCCGCGCTGGGAAGACGGCCAGCACCGTCCCAGGTCTGACGCTACGAGCCGCCGTCTTCTCGGGTATCGACGATGAGAGTGCCTATCTCACGCATCCGCTCGACCGCATCGGCGGGGTCGAGTATTGCCTCGGGGGTATGAATTCCGGGCGCCACCGGATCACCGCGCAGACCGATCAGCCGTTCGACACCGATGGCGACACCCAGCGCGGTCAACGGGCGCTGCCCGCGCGGGTGGACCAGGTGGCGGGAGACACGCAGCGAGGCGCCCGCCGTGTCCAGGCCGTCGATCTCGATCCGCACCTCGGCGGAGGGTGATTCGCCGCGCCGGCGGCCCGCCGATTCGCCCACCGCGAAGTCGACGCGAACATTCGACGCGCCGGTCGCGAGGCCGAGACTCGGAACATCGGGGATGGCGATGCTCTGGCCGGGCACCAGGGTGCCGTCGACGCTGCGCACCTCCGCCTGCGCCTCGGCGCCCGCGATCCAGGTGAAAACGCCGTCACGGCGAATCAGCCCCGCCGTGGTGGCGGCGGCCAGGCGATCCAGGTCCGCCATCCCCGCGGGCCCACCGGCATCCGTCTCGTCCAGCACGGTGCCGATGCGGAGGGAGTCGACGCTCCCGAATCGCTTCGCCGCGTCCAGTGCGGCGAGGACGACGAGACCGGCGAAGTAGTGGCTGGCCAACAGGATCGGCGCGGCATCGCCATTCTGCGCGCCCGCTATGACCTCGGGCGCGATGTCCACCAGCCCGTTCGAGATGCTCAGGTACGGCACCCCGTGCCGCTGCGCGTAGCCCAGTCCGTGCAGTTTCCGGTCCCACAGCGCCGCGACTACCGCCGAGTAATCGTCGTCGGCCCGGAGGCCGAGATCGCCACGGTCCAGATCGATGACCACCGCCGTCGCGGCACCCAACTCGGCGGCCACTCGCTGCGCGCGACCGAGATCGCGGGCCGCGATCGTCAGCGGTAGCGCCGGGTACCAGCGCCGCAGCAGGGCCGCCGTACCCGCGCCCGCCTGCCCGGATCCACCCATCACCAGCACCGGTTTCCTCGGCTCGACCATGGTTTCCACTCCCATACAGTTAAGCTACATTTTGTAACCTACACTTTGTAGCTAGAATGGGGCGACACCGCAAGGGAGGTTCGATGAGTCCGACCCGCCTGTCCAAACAGGCTCGGCGCGAGCAATTGCTCGATACCGCCCTGGCGATCGTGCGCACCCAGGGCGCCGATGGATTGACCCTGGTCACCCTCGCCGAGGCCGCGGGCGTGAGCAGGCCGATCGTCTACGACCATTTCGCCACCCGCCCCGGTCTCCTGATCGCCCTGTACCGGCAGCTCGAGGAACGCCACCGCACGGCCGCGGCGCAGGCATTGCAGGCCGCCGCACCCACACTCGCGGAGACGGCCCGCGCCGCCAGCACCGCCTACTTCGCCTGCGCCACCGACATGCCGGAATTCGCCGCCATTTCCGCTGCGCTGAAAGGAGATCCGGAGATGGAGGCGGTTCAGCGCGAGATCTCCGACGCCTACGTCGATCTGATGTCCGACTCTCTGCGGCCCCACACCGACCTCGCCCCGGACCTGATCCGATTGCGCTGCATCGGGATTCTGGGCGCGGCCGAGGCGATCGCGGCGGAACTGAACGGCGGGCGGACGACATCCGCCGATGCCGTTGCCGCACTTGCGGATTTGATCGCGAGCAGCCTCGGTCGCCGATAACGTACGGGCGATCGACGTGCAGGTCAGCCCTGGGCGTCCACTTGACCTCAACCACGCTCGAGATCAAGCTCAGGGTGTTCCCCCAGTTGGCCTCATCCTCACGGGGGATTTGTTCCCGGTACTGGTGCCAACACCCGTGACCTTCCGGCTGTGATGCGCGAGAGTGGGTGCAGTTCAGTTGGAAGGATTCACCTTGTTCTCGATGAATAAACATGCCGCCGCGCGCACCATCGCGCGGGTGGCCGTGGCGGGGGCCGTCGTGGCCGCTCCGCTTGCTTTTCTTGCGATTCCGGCGCAGGCCGAGACGGTCAGCGATCAGGTCACCACCGAGGTTCGGCACGGGCACGGGAAACCGTGGGACCGCGACGACATCTGGGACAACCGATGGAATCGCCACGACCGCTGGGACGATGACTGCGATCCGTGGGACCGCCGCCACCACCATCCGGGTAATGGCTGGCGCCAGGCATTCCCTCCGGGGTTGTTCGGTAGCAGCTGATCCCGGTCTGCGACGGCCCGGCATCGCACGGGGTGCCGGGCCGTCGTACGCGGAACCCCGATCGCACGGCGATGAATTCGGCCGGTGCGCGCGGTCTATACCTGTGAACCCCGCACATCTCCAGGGAGGACCGTATGAGCACCAACGCACTGCCGCCCGTCGTCGACGCCGAGACCTGGCGAAAGGAACTCGACGCGCTGCGCGTTCGCGAGAAGGCGGCGACCCGGGAACTCGACGCGATCGCCGCCCAGCGCCGCCGCCTGCCGATGGTCGAGATGCCCGACTACACCCTCGAGGGCGAGGAGGGGCCGATCCGACTGGCGGAGATCTTCGGCGACAAGCCGCAGCTGATCGTCTACAACCACATGTGGTTCCCGGGCAAGACATGGCAGTGCCCCGGCTGCACGGGTCTCACCTCGCAGTACACGCGGTTGGAATTCCTGGACAACTACGACGCCCGATTCGTCGTCGTCACCCAGGGGCCGATCGATGAGGCGCTCGAATACAAGAAGCGGGTCGGGAACAAGATGACGTGGTACTCCACGGCGAACAGCCCGTTCGGTACCGACGTCGGCGCCCCGCCCGGAGCCGGATTCGCCCTCAACGTATTCCTCCGCGACGGCGACACCGTGTACCGCACCTGGCACACCGATGGCCGTGGGACAGAACAGATCAGCTACACGTTCCCGCTCATCGACCTGCTGCCCTACGGACGGCAGGAGGAATGGCAGGATTCCCCCGAGGGCTGGCCCCAGTCCCCCACCTACAGCCGCTGGAGCAACTCGGAGACCATCGCCGCCCGCTACGGCCCGGACGCGTGAGTCCGCCAGCCGGACCGGCGAACACAACCCACTGACCCGCGTGAGCTGACAGGCGGTCGCCGTACCTAGCGCGACACCGGCACCCGGAAGTGGTTGGGTTCGGCATCGTCGGGCACGGCGCTCGCCGAGGTGAAAGGCTCCACCAGCGTGCGCAATTCGATGAGGTGGCGGGCGTGCGCGTCGAGCTCGCGATCTTCCTCGGACACCGGCGCCCACTGCTGAACGGGCTGGGCCTTCCCTTCCGCGCCGACCGCGACCACGACGGCCAAACCATGTGCGGCGAGCACTGTTTCGTCGGAGTGGGCGTCCGTGGCCGTGACATGCACGCTGATATGCATGCTGCGCGGGCCCGTGTGAATCAGCCGCGCGGTCACCTCCACGGCGTGGCCGATGACGATCGGGCGGTAGAACCGGATCCCGCCGAAATAGGATGTCAGCACATGCTGTCCGGCCCAATCCGCGCCACAGACGTAGGCGGCCTCATCGATCCACTGCATGATGCGGCCGCCGTGCACCTTGCCGCCCCAGTTGATATCCGAGGGTGCGGCCAGGAATCGCAGGGTGACGCTCGGGGCGGTGCCCGCGGCGGTATAGCGCTGGGCGGCCATCGCCGCCTCGATGCGACTGCGCACGGCGACGCGGGCCCGGGCCTGGCGGTGCCGCTGCTGCTCCAGGATCGTCGACGGATTCCATTGCGGCACTTCGACTGTGCGCCTGTCATCGTCGACCGCGACGAAAATGGTCAGGCACTGGGCGCTCTGGACCGGCTTCACGCGAGTGGGATCGGTCGAGTACACCGTCACGAGGATGTGCATGCTGGTGCGGCCGGTGTGCACGAGCTTCGCGTGCAGCTCCACCAGCTCACCGGCCGCGATGGGCCGGTCGAGGTGAATATTGCCGACATAGGCGGTGACGCAGTAGTGCCCGCTCCACTGGGCCGCCGCGGCGTAGGCGACCTTATCGATCCACTCGAGCAGTTTGCCGCCGTCCACCGAGCCGACGATCCCCGCGTCGGCGGGCTTGACGAGGAATCGGTGGATCGCCTCGGGGCGGCGACCGGCCGTGGCCGGGTTCGGGACGGAGCGGGATGAGTTGGTCAAGGTTCGCATTCCGTTCGGGCAGAGAAGATTCGGATATTCGTTTCCCTGACTCCGTTGTCCCGCAGCACAGTAGGCGCCCGCGCGGGTTACGGGCGAGTAGCGGACTTCTCGGTACCGGTGGTATTCGACACATCGGCGTTACGGGCGAAATGTGAGCCTTCCGAGCCGGATTCGGTGCGGTCTCGGAGGCTTTCTCCCCGGCGGCGGCCGGTTTGCTGCACAATCGTCGGGTGACTGCGGCCATGGAACAACTCCGTCAGCTTGTCCCGCCACCCGCGCCCGCACCGGATACCGACTGGAACAGCGTGGAGCGCACGATCGGCCTTCGGTTGCCCGCCGATTACAAGGAGTTCATCGACACCTACGGAGGGAGCCGGTGGGAGAACTACCTCTACGTGCTGGCGCCCGGTTGTCCGAACGACAGCTACGACCTGTTCGAGTGGAAGGACTGGCAGGCCGAGGCGCTGGAGGGCCTCTGGGAGTTCGAGCCGAAGCCCGCCGAGCTGACGGAGGAGGGGGCCCGCGTCATCCCCTGGGCCACCACCGACAACGGCGAAATGCTCTACTGGCTGATCCGCCCAGGGCAGGGGCCCGACGACTGGACCGTCCTGATCAACGAGGGCCGCGGGCCCCGGTGGGAGCACGTCCCTCACACCTGCACCCAGTTCCTCGCCGCGGCACTGACCGGCGACCTGCGGCCGGTTCTGTTGTCCGACAACTACTTTCCGCTGTCCGATCACAGGGTGGAGCAGGTCGCCTGAGGGGATTCCGGCCAAAAGCGTGCCGGAAATAATGAAGGGCGTGCCCGGGAATAGTGAAGGGCGGGCCGGGAATGACGGCGGGGCCTCCGTCGAATGACGGGGGCCCCGCTACCGGAATTACGGTGCGACTCAGGCGGTCTCGGTGATGGGGCGGTCGACCCAGCTCATCAGGCCGCGGAGCTTGGCGCCGGTGACCTCGATGGGGTGCTCGGCGTTGGCCTTGCGCAGGGACTCCAACTCCTTGTTGCCGCCCTCGACGTTGGCGACCAGGCGCTTGACGAAGGTGCCGTCCTGGATGTCCTTCAGGATCGCCTTCATGCGCTCCTTGGTATCGGCGTCGATGACCCGCGGGCCCGACAGGTAGCCGCCGAACTCGGCGGTGTCGGAGACCGAGTAGTTCATGCGCGCGATGCCGCCCTCGTACATCAGGTCGACGATCAGCTTCAGTTCGTGCAGGACCTCGAAGTAGGCCATCTCCGGCGCGTACCCGGCCTCGACCATGACCTCGAAACCGGTCTTGACCAGCTCTTCGGTGCCGCCGCAGAGCACGGCCTGCTCGCCGAACAGGTCGGTCTCGGTCTCCTCCTTGAAGGTGGTCTTGATGACGCCCGCGCGGGTGCCGCCGATGCCCTTGGCCCACGACAGCGCCAAGGCCTGACCCTCGCCCTTCGGGTCCTGGTCGATGGCGATCAGGGCCGGAACGCCCTTGCCGTCGATGAACTGGCGGCGGACCAGGTGGCCCGGGCCCTTCGGCGCGACCATGCCGACCGTGACGTTGCCCGGGGCCTTGATCAGGCCGAAGTGGATGTTCAGGCCGTGGCCGAAGAACAGCGCGTCGCCGTCCTTCAGGTTCGGCTCGATCTCCTCCTTGAAGATCGCCGCCTGCGCGGTGTCGGGGGCGAGCACCATGATGACGTCGGCCCACTCCGACACCTCGGCGGGAGTGCCGACGGTCAGCCCGGCCTCCTGCGCCTTCTCCCGCGACTTCGAGCCTTTCTTGAGGCCGATGCGCACCTCGACGCCCGAGTCACGCAGGCTCAGCGAGTGCGCGTGGCCCTGGGAGCCGTAGCCGATGACGGCGACCTTGCGACCCTGGATGATCGACAGGTCGGCATCGTCGTCGTAGAACATCTCGACTGCCACTTTTGCTATCCCTTCTTGGATTTCTCTGTATTAAGCGTTGGGCCCCCGGCCAAAAGCGTGCCGGGGATGTTGGTTGCTACCCACGTGCCGGGGATGCTGGTTTGCAGCCCACGTGCCGGGGATGCTGGTTTGCAACCCGCGTGCCGGGGATGCTGGTTGCTACCCGCGTGCCGGGGGATATTGGGTTGTTCACGCCGGGATGGCGGTTACTACTACCCACCGCGGCGAGCGTTAGCGAGTCGCGGTGATGGACTTGGGTCCACGTCCCACGGCCACGACACCGGACTGCACGATCTCTCGGATCCCGTACGGTTCCAGCATCCGCAGCAGCGCGTCGAGCTTCGACCGGGTGCCGGTCGCCTCGATGGTGAGCGCGTCGGGCGACACGTCGATGACCTTAGCCCGGAACAGGTTCACCGATTCGATCACCTGGGTGCGCACGCTGGCGTCGGCGCGCACCTTGACCAGGATCAGCTCGCGGGCCACCGAGCCGTCGGAGTCCTGCTCGACGATCTTGATGACGTTCACCAGCTTGTTCAGCTGCTTGGTGACCTGCTCGAGGGGCAAGTCCTCGACCGTCACGACGATGGTCATGCGCGAGATCTCGGGGACCTCGGTGCCGCCGACCGCGAGCGATTCGATATTGAACCCACGCCGGGAGAACAGGCTCGCCACACGGGCGAGCACGCCCGGCTTGTCCTCCACCAGCACGCTCAGGGTGTGGGTCGTACTCATGCCTCGGTCCCCTTCTGGGCCTTCTCGTGCGACATCGCCTCGTGGATGACGGCGGGCTCGGCGACCGCCTCGTCGTCGTCGAACAGCGGGCGGATGCCGCGGGCGGCCATGATCTCGTCGTTGGAGGTGCCCGCGGCGACCATCGGCCACACCTGGGCGTCCTTGCCGACGATGAAGTCGATCACCACGGGACGGTCGTTGATGGACTGCGCCTCGCGGATGGCGGCCTCCACCTCGGCCTCGGACTCCACCCGAATTCCGTGGCAGCCCAACGCCTCCGCGAGTTTCACGAAGTCGGGGATGCGCAGGGTGTGGGTGCCCAGGTCGGTGTTGGAGTAGCGCTGCTCGTAGAACAGGGTCTGCCACTGCCGGACCATGCCCAGATTGCCGTTGTTGATCAGCGCGACCTTGATCGGCACGCCCTCGACGGCGCAGGTGGCCAACTCCTGGTTGGTCATCTGGAAGCAGCCGTCGCCGTCGACCGCCCAGACCTCCTTGTCGGGCGCGCCCATCTTGGCGCCCATGGCCGCCGGGACGGCGTAGCCCATGGTGCCCAGGCCGCCGGAATTCAGCCAGGTGCGCGGCTTCTCGTACTTGACGAACTGCGCGGCCCACATCTGGTGCTGGCCGACGCCCGCGACGTACACGGCATCCGGACCGGCCAGCTCGCCCAGCTTCTCGATCACGAACTCCGGCGACAGCGAGCCGTCGGACGGCGGGGTCCAGCCCAGCGGGAATTGCTTGCGGATGCCCTCGAGGTAGGTCCACCAAGTCGAAAGGTCCAGCAGCCGAGCGCCCTTGGCGGCCGGGTCGGCCTTCAGGGTCTCGATCAGCTCGGCGATGACCTCGCGGCAGTCGCCGACGATCGGCACGTCGGCGTGCCGGTTCTTGCCGATCTCGGCCGGGTCGATATCGGCGTGGATCACCTTGGCCTTCGGGGCGAACGAGTCCAGCTGGCCGGTGACGCGGTCGTCGAAGCGCGCGCCGAGGGTGACCAGCAGGTCCGACCGCTGCAGTGCCGCAACGGCTCCCACGGTGCCGTGCATGCCGGGCATGCCCATGTTCAGCTGATGGCTGTCGGGGAACGCGCCGCGCGCCATCAGGGTAGTGACCACCGGAATGCCGGTCAGCTCGGCCAGTTCCAGCAGTTCCTTGGACGCCTCGGCCTTGATCACGCCGCCGCCCACGTAGAGCACCGGCGACTTCGACTCCATGATCATGCGAGCGGCCTCGCGCACCTGCTTGCCGTGCGGCTTGGTCACCGGGCGGTAGCCGGGCAGCCGCATCTCCGGCGGCCAGGTGAAGGAGGTCTGCGCCTGCAGCACATCCTTGGGGATGTCGACCAGCACGGCGCCCGGGCGGCCGGTCGACGCCAGGTGGAAGGCCTCGGCGATCACGCGCGGGATGTCGATCGCCTCGTTGACCAGGAAGTTGTGCTTGGTGATCGGCATGGTGATGCCGGAGATGTCGGCCTCCTGGAAGCCGTCCGTGCCGATCAGCGAGCGGGCGACCTGGCCGGTGATGGCGACCAGCGGCACCGAATCCATCTGCGCGTCGGCGATCGGGGTGACCAGGTTGGTAGCGCCCGGGCCGGATGTGGCCATGCACACGCCGACCTTGCCCGTGGCCTGCGCGTACCCGGTGGCGGCGTGGCCCGCGCCCTGCTCGTGCCGGACGAGGACGTGACGCACCTTGGTGGAATCGAACAGCGGGTCGTAGACCGGGAGTACCGCACCGCCCGGAATGCCGAAGACCGTGTCGACGCCGAGCTCCTCGAGGGAGCGGACGACGGACTGCGCGCCGGTCACCTTCTCGGGCGGGACCTGGCGGCGGGCGCCGGTCGCGG
Organism: Nocardia thraciensis; assembly: GCF_054782435.1. Classification (NCBI taxonomy): domain Bacteria; kingdom Bacillati; phylum Actinomycetota; class Actinomycetes; order Mycobacteriales; family Nocardiaceae; genus Nocardia; species Nocardia thraciensis. Next base: position 136,059 of record NZ_BAAGSM010000026.1, on the reverse strand, counting down.
GTGTCGGCTGCTCAGCCGAGGGCGCTGGCCTGCGAGCCGAGGGCCCGGGCCGTGCGGTAGGTGCGCTCACCGTCTTTTCCTTTACTGCTTGTTGTCCTTGTCACAGAACATGCCTGAACATAAAAAAGCCCCCGACAGCCGATGGCTGATCGAGGGTGGCGCGTCGCAGCTGCGAGCTTGACGTTGTCAGGCTCAGCGCTGGACGCGCCGGCCGATTACGAGAAGCTCGATTCGATTCACGTGCACGACGGTATGCGCGCGAGAGTCGATGAGTCAAATTGCTTGACGTGTGGTGTCCCATTATGTGAGACGGGGCGGTTTCCGCTGTCTGTCCACCGTGATGCGAGGATGGGGGTGTGTCATCGTCGCAGCAATCCGTGCCACCTGCTCGATCGTCCCATACCGCCGACGCGGGATCGGATACGGGTCGTGTGATCAGAATCCCCCGGCTCGGTCATATCGGGGTGCTCATGCTGGCGTTCTGCGTGGCCTTCCCGTTCTTCGGGTGGCCCGCGGTGCTGTGGGTGCTGTTCGTGATCCCGGCCGCGGTCGCCGTGTGGATCGAGCGCACCCGCACGACCGTGTCCGAACGCGGGCTGGATCTGCGGACCCTGTTCGGCTCCCGGCATATCGACTGGTCGCAGATCAAGGGCCTGCGCATCCCCAAGCGCGGGTATGTGCGGGTGCACCTGGTCGACGACTCCGAGGTGGCGCTGCCCGCGGTCGGCTACGACCGCCTGCGCACGCTGGTCGAGGCATCGAACGGCCGCATCCCCGACCCCTTCACCCAGCCCGAGGACGACACCGCTCCCCTGGCGGACGAGTCAGACTCGTCCCCGGCCGCCGACGCCCCGGCCTCGAACGCCGACACCGAGGCCGACCAGCCCACACCGTCGGCCGAGACCATCCCGTCCCCGGAGGTCGACAGCCCCGATTCGAAGGCCGACGCCGAACGCGACTGACGACAAGCAACACGCGCCTACCGGTCGGCAGAGTCTCGGTTCGCGCACCCCGCGTTAATTCTCGCACCCGCTACAACGCTTGTAGGGGGTGCGGGAGTGTGCGCGGGGTGCGGGAATGCGTGGTCTGCCGTCCGCGTGGGGGTGTGGGGTACGGGGGTCGGGGCGAGGGCGCGCCGTATAACGAGCCACGCCGGGGGATTTGGTGAAATCACGAGGGCGGAGCGGTGTGATGGGACAATCGACTCAGCGCACGGTGTGTGCGAGGCGTCTCATCGGCTACGAGGGGCGTGGGCGCGTGGTGCGTGGCCGCCGGTCGGACGGGGGCGGAGAAGGTACGAGGACTGCCATGAAGACCAAAACAGGAACCGTACTTGTCCTCATCTGGCTGATCATCGGGTTCGTTGCCGCGGCGCAGCGGCACTACTTCGACAGTGGGCCGATCACGTGCGCCTCCTTCGGCAATATCGTCCTGACGATCGTCTCGGGCCCGCTCAACTACATGGGTGTCAACCCACATCTGGGCGATTGCGAACTCCCGCAACCCAGTCCGTGATCACCGGCCGGCCACCGGGCTTCCATCATCGGCGGCCATAGCGGCCCGCGAACGGTCACGGTCGGCCACCGGTTGGCGCACGCGGGCATGCGCGGGGCCGTCGACATGGTCCATGTCGCCCGGAGATGCCCGGGGACAGCTCGATCCCGGCGTACATCGGATTGTGGTGGTGCACCAGTTCGGTCCGGTTGCTGATCCGCTCGTCGGCGAGGACCGCGCGCACCGGGTGGCTCGCGGCGGGAACAATGTCGCGGGTTCCAGCGCTGACCCAGGTACCGCACGCCGCCGCGGCCTATCGGCTCCGGTCGGCAGCTGATCACGGACGACATCCACCCGGGATCCGCGGGCGAGGCGCCCACCGGCGCATCCGCCCCCGTCGCGCGGGAGTACCGTTGAATAGCCGCCGAGATACTCGGCACCGTCGCCGACCAGCCCCGGGCGACCCGAGTTCACCGACCGACCTAGGACCCGTACCCATGCCACCGCTTCGTTCACGCACCACCACCGCCGGACGCAATGCCGCGGGCGCTCGCGCCCTGTGGCGCGCGACCGGCCTCACCGATTCCGACTTCGGCAAGCCGATCGTCGCCATCGCGAACTCCTACACGCAGTTCGTGCCGGGACACGTGCACCTGAAGGACGTCGGCGAGATCGTGGCGGATGCGGTACGGGCCGCGGGCGGGGTGCCGCGCGAGTTCCACACCATCGCGGTCGACGACGGCATCGCCATGGGGCACGGCGGCATGCTGTACTCGCTGCCGTCCCGCGAGATCATCGCCGACTCCGTGGAGTACATGGCCAACGCGCACACCGCCGACGCGCTGGTGTGCATCTCCAACTGCGACAAGATCACCCCCGGCATGCTGAACGCCGCGATGCGGCTCAACATCCCGGCCGTATTCGTCTCCGGCGGCCCGATGGAGGCCGGTAAGGCCGTGGTGGTCGGCGGCGTCGCGCAGGCACCGACCGACCTGATCACCGCCATCTCCGCCAGCGCCTCGTCCGCCGTCGACGACGAGGGCCTGTCCGAGGTCGAACGCTCCGCGTGCCCGACCTGCGGCTCCTGTTCCGGCATGTTCACCGCCAACTCGATGAACTGTCTCACCGAGGCACTGGGCCTGGCCCTGCCCGGCAACGGCTCCACCCTCGCCACCCACGCGGCCCGGCGCGCGCTGTTCGAGCGGGCGGGCACCACCATCGTCGACATCGCCACCCGCTGGTACCGCGACCACGACGATTCGGTGCTGCCGCGAAATGTGGCGAACGAGAAGGCCTTCCGCAATGCGATGGCCCTCGATGTCGCCATGGGCGGCTCCACCAACACCGTGCTGCACACCCTCGCCGCCGCGCAGGAGGGCGACATCGACTTCGACCTCGACACCATCGACGAGATCTCCCGCCGCGTGCCGTGTCTGTCGAAGGTCTCCCCCAACTCCGACTACCACATGGAGGACGTGCACCGCGCCGGCGGCATCCCCGCCATCCTGGGCGAGTTGCGCCGCGCGGGGCTGCTGGAGACCGACGTCACCACGGTCCACACGCGCGGCATCGACGAGTGGCTCGATGCCTGGGACATCCGCTCCGGCAAGGCTTCCCAGGAGGCCATCGAGCTGTTCCACGCCGCGCCGGGCGGGGTGCGCACCACCGAGCCGTTCTCCACGAGCAACCGGTGGTCGTCACTGGATACCGACGCCGCGGGCGGTTGCATCCGCGACCTCGCGCACGCCTATACCGTCGAGGGCGGGCTGTGCGTGCTCAAGGGCAATATCGCCCCCGACGGCGCCATCCTCAAGACCGCGGGCATCGATGAGGACCTGTTCACCTTCGAGGGCCCGGCCGTAGTGGTCGAATCCCAGGAGGAGGCCGTGTCGGCCATCCTCGGCAAGAAGATCCAACCCGGCGATGTGGTCGTGGTCCGCTACGAGGGTCCCTCCGGCGGGCCCGGCATGCAGGAGATGCTGCACCCCACTTCGTTCCTGAAGGGTCTGGGGCTGGGCAAGCAGTGCGCGCTGATCACCGACGGCCGCTTCTCCGGCGGCACTTCCGGCCTGTCGATCGGCCACATCTCCCCCGAGGCGGCCAGTGGCGGCACCATCGGCCTGATCGAGAACGGCGACCGCATCCGCGTCGACGTGCACACCCGCGCGCTCGAATTGCTGGTCCCCGACGAGGTTCTCGCCGAGCGCCGCGCGAAAATGGAAGCCTCCGAACGCCCTTGGCAGCCGATCGGCCGCGACCGGCCGGTGACGACCGCCCTGCGCGCCTACGCCGCACTCGCGACGTCCGCCGACAAGGGCGCCGTCCGCCGCGTGCCGTAAGGGATCCCGGCGAAAAGCATGCCGGGAATGAAGTGGTGCCACGCAGGGGGCCTGGCGTGGCAACTCGTCCGCGGGTGCGGGGGCGCGACGCTCAGTCGATGATGCCGACGAAGGGGTTGCCGCCGTGCAGGACCAGCCAGCCGCCGATGGCCGCGGCGATGGCGAGGATCAGGACCAGGAACGACCCCCAGGCGGGGCGGGAGGACCAGCCGCGGTTGCGGTCGAAGGACAGGCGGCCGGGGCCGACGAGGATCACCACCGCGGCCAGGCCCGCGAGGATGGCTTCCAATTCGACGATCTTGTACTGGAAGCCGGGCGCCATACCCTCCTTCCACAGCAGGGCGTCGGTGATCGCGGCCAGCACCGCGCCCGCGGCCAGCGGCGTGGCCAGGCCCAGCACCAGCAGCGCGCCGCCGCCCACCTCCGCGACGGTGAGCATGGCGGTGGACATCTCGATGTGCTTCCAGCCGCCCTGCTCCAGCATCTGCCGGGTGCCGTCCAAGCCGGGGCCGTGGAACCAGCCCGCCAGCTTCTGCGTGCCGTGGTAGAGGAAGGTCAGGCCCAGGATCAGACGCAGAATCAGCAGACCCAGATCCTGTGTCCCTCGGCGGGATTCGCGCCGCTTGCGCAGGGTTTCGGTCGGGGCGGTCGTCGACGGCGGGATGGTGGCGAAAGCGTACGTGGGCGCCTCCGACTCGGCGGGGCGAGAGCCGGGCTCGGCGGCCGCTGCGGCGGGCGGGACGTCCGGATCCAGGCCCAGGTCGTCGTCGGTGCGCGGCACATCCTTGCCCGTCGCGGGCCGGACCGGGGGGAACTCGCCGGTGGGATTGTCGAAGGGGCTGGTGGCCGCGTGCTCTGTCGTCTCGTTCGCAGGCTTCGCGGGTGGCTCGTTCGACTCCGGGGTCTCATTCGGCTTGTCCGTCACGGGCTCAGAGTATGACGGGTGATCAGCTCGAGCGCTGTCCGACAACGGCGTGTCCACGACACCCGCGCTCCGCGCCAACCCCCGGTGCGAGCGCAGGCGGAGGTATTTCCGTAACGTCTGAGCCATGAGTGTGGTTGTCACCGGCACGAATGATGGTCAGGGGTCCCGTCCGGGCCGCATCCGATACGGCCGTGTCGTGTTGGGCCTGACCCTCGCCGCCGGTCTGTTGGCAGGTTGCGCCCGCTTCGACGAATCCGCGAACGACCCGTTCACCCCCGCGCCGACCGTCCGGCCCGAGGGCGTCGACCCGACCACACCGCAGCCGCCGCCCACGAAGAAGCGGCCGCCCGGTCCCTGCGAGGACCCGGACCCGACGGTCGTGGCCAGCTGCGTGAACGAGGCGACGGGCGTGGTCGCCCTGCCCGACGGCACCACCGGGCTGGTCGGCGAGCGCGCCACCGGCAAGATCTTCCTGATCGATACCCAGGACCCGGGCCCGTGGCCCTACTACCTCAAGCAGATCGCGGAGGTGGACGTGGACGCCTCCGGCGACGGCGGGCTGCTCGACGTCACACTGTCGCCCACCTACAGCCAGGACCGCCTGCTCTACGCCTACATCTCCACCGGCAGCGACAATCGCGTGGTCCGGATCGGCTCCGACGGCACCCCGAAGCCGATCGTCACCGGAATTCCCAAGAGCGACACCGGGAATCGCGGCTCGGTCGAATTCGTCGCGGCCGACAAGATGGTCGTGCTGACCGGCGACGGCGGCAACCCCGGCGCCGCGGCCGATCAGGGTTCGCTGGCGGGCAAGCTGCTGCGGATCAACAATCCGATCCCCGGCAACAACTCGCCGGACGTGCTGGCCTCCGGGATCGGCACCGCGGGCGGTGTCTGCCCCGACGCGCAGGGCGATATCTGGTTCACCGACCGCACCCCCGCCGCCGACCGGCTGCAGCGCCTGACGCCGGACGGGACGGTGACCACGGCGTGGAACTGGCCCGATCACCCGGGCGCGGCCGGTTGCGTCGCGGGCGGGGACTTCGTGGCCGTCGCCATGTCCGATGCGAAGGGCATGGCAATGGCCAAGGTGGAGCAGGACTCTCGCGCGATCACCACCGCGCCCGCCCTGCTGTACCAGGACAAGTGGGGCCGGTTGAACGACGCCGCCCCGGGGCCGAACGGCCTGATCTGGGCCAGCACCTCCAACAAGTTCGGCGGCCAGCCCACGCCGACCGACGACCGCGTGGTCGTGATCTCGCCGACCGGCGGCGGCGGAGGCGGACCCGACTAGGGAACGATGGCGGCCGTTCGGCCGGAATTATCTGGCCTATGCCGCGCCGCAGGCGGCGAGGACCAGCTCGCGGACTCGGGCGGCGTCGGCCTGGCCGCGGGTGGCCTTCATGACGTCGCCGACGATCTTGCCCGCGGCCTGCACCTTGCCGGAGCGGATCTTGTCGGCGATATCGGGGTTGGCGGCCAGCGCCTTGTCGACCTCGGTCTGCAGCGCCGAATCGTCGGAGACCATGCCCAGGCCCTTGGCCTCGACGATCCGGCCCGGATCGCCCTCGCCCGCGAGCACGAAGTCGACAACCTGCCGGGCGACCTTGCTGTTGATGGTCTTGGCGTCCACCAGCGCGACCACCTCGGCGACCTGCTTCGGGCTGATCGGCAGCTCGTCGAGGGAGACCTCGCGGTCCTTCGCCTTCTCCGTCAGGTAGTTGACCCACCAGGACCGGGCGGCGTCGACCGAGACGCCCGCGTCGACCGTCGCGATGATCAGGTCGAGGGCGTCGGCGTTGATCAGGTCGCGGAAGACCTCGTCGGACAGGCCCCAGTCGGACTGGATGCGGGCGCGGCGCAGCCACGGGTACTCGGGTATCGTGCCGCGCAGCTCGTCGACCCAGGCGGTGTCGGGAGCGACCGGCTCCAGGTCGGGCTCCGGGAAGTAGCGGTAGTCCTCGGCGGTCTCCTTGGGGCGGCCGGGCGAGGTGGTGCCGTCGGTCTCGTGGAAGTGGCGGGTCTCCATGACGATGCTGCCGCCCGCGGCGAGCACCGCGGCCTGGCGACGCATCTCGTAGCGCACCGCGACCTCGACGCTGCGCAGCGAGTTCACGTTCTTGGTCTCGGTGCGGGTGCCGAATTCGCTGGCGCCCTTGGGCATCAGCGAGACGTTGGCATCGCAGCGCAGCGAGCCCTGCTCCATCTTCACATCGGACACATGCAGCGACTTCAGCAGATCGCGCAGCGCGGTGACGTAGGCGCGGGCCACCTCGGGCGCGCGGTCCCCGGCGCCGGTGATCGGCTTGGTGACGATCTCGATCAGCGGCACCCCCGCGCGGTTGTAGTCCAGCAGCGAGTGGCTGGCGCCGTGGATGCGACCGGTGGCGCCGCCCACGTGCACCGACTTACCGGTGTCCTCCTCCATGTGCGCGCGCTCGATCTCGACCCGGAAGGTGGTGCCGTCGTCGAGCGGGACCTCCAGGTGGCCGTTGGTCGCGATCGGCTCGTCGTACTGGCTGATCTGGTAGTTCTTCGGCTGGTCGGGGTAGAAGTAGTTCTTGCGGGCGAACCGGCCCCACGGGGTGATCGAGCAGTTGAGCGCCAGGCCGATGCGGACCGCGGCCTCGACGGCCTGCTGGTTCACCACCGGCAGCGAGCCGGGCAGGCCGAGGCATACCGGACACACCTGGGTGTTCGGCTGGGCGCCGAACGTCGTGGGGCACCCGCAGAACATCTTCGTCGCGGTACCCAGTTCGACGTGGACCTCCATGCCCAGCACCGGCTCGTACCGGTCGACGACATCGGCGTAGTCCATCAAGTCCACCGTGGGTGCAGTCATGGTCCACAGTCTATGTAAAGGACGCGAGTCGCCCGGAGCCGGAGACCCTCCTACTCCCGATCAGTCGGCGGCGATGGCGTCGACGATCGGCATGCGGGCCGCGCGGAAGGCCGGGGGGATGGAACCCAGCAGGGCCAGGAAGAGCGCGGCGACGCCGTACACCAGCAGGATCGGGCTCGGCTCGTAGACCACGTCGATGGTCATGGCCTGGCCCATGGCGAGGCTGGCGAGATACTGGACCGCGGCACCGGTGGCCAGACCGATTGCGGCGCCGGTCAATCCGATGCCCGCGGCCTCGGTGAGCACGGTGCGGAGCATGAAGCGGCGGCTGGTGCCCATGGCGCGCAGCACCCCCATCTCTCGGCGGCGCTCCAGCACCGACAGCATCAGGGTGTTGAGCAGCGCGGCCGTCGACACCAGCACCACGATCCAGAGGATGGAGGCCGACAGCGACGTACCCTGTTGCACGCCCTGGGCCACCGCGGCCACCGCCTCCTGCCCGGTATCGACCGCCAGGTCCGGTCCGGCGACCGCGCGGACCGCGTCCAGCACCGCCGCCTTGTCCGCGCCGGGCACGATGTCCAGGCCGAGAATCGTCTCCCCGGGCCGTTCGTACCACTGCCGCAGGATGTCGATATTCATCAGAACGATGCCGGAGATCGCCGAGAAGTACGGAATCACCTGCAGCACTTCGACCTTGTGGATGCCCGTGGGAGTGGGCATATCCAGCCGCGAACCGTCCCGCACCCCCAGCGAACTCGCCACATCGCGCGACAGCACCACGCCCTCGCCGGTCGACATCTTCTGCTGCGTGGCGGGACTCAGCCCTCCGATCAGGGAACCTCGCACCCCGTCCTCGTAGGCCTGCAGCATCACCCGGTCGCGGCCCAGGGTGGCGAACGCCATCTGCGCGGCGCCCACGCTGGCCACCCCCGGCACCGCGCGGACGCGATCCTTCAGGTCGGCCGGAAGCAGTGGCCCCGTGGGGAATTCGGCCAGCGCGGACGGACTGATATAGGCGTCCCGGTCGCCGAGGTCCTGGAACGACGCGGTCGCCGAATCGACCAGATTGCTGGAGGCGCCGCCCATCGCGACGGTCGCGGTGACGCCGATCATCACGGTCATGACCGTGGCCCACACCCGGCGCGGGGATCGCTCGATCGTCGTGGCGCCGAGCGCCCCCGGCGCTCCGAACAGCCGCGCTATACCCGCGGCCAACTTGATGATCGGCCCCGTCGCGGCGAAGCACAGCGACACCGCCCCGGCGATCGACAGCGAGATCGATGCCAGGGACAACCGGCCGAGTTTCGCCTCGGCGATGAATACCGCCGCCACGATCATCGCGATGCCGTTGGCCAAGGCGAGCCAGCGCAGCAGCGGCCGCACCACATCCGCCTTCGACACCCCCACGGGAACCAGCGCCTCGATCGGCTCGACCTTGTAGATCTGCCGGGCGGCGATCGCCGCGGCCGCGACGCTGGCGAGCACACAGGCCGCGATCGCGGTCGGGACCGCGTACCACGGCACCATGTACTCGGTGCGGGTCTCCACCGCCGCCATCATCGCCGACGGTATCTTGTCGATCGCGGTGCGCCCGGCGAACATGCCGATCACCGCCCCGATGGCGCCGCCGACCACGCCGAGTATCGCGGCCTCCGCGATCAGATCGCGGACCATGGGCCCGCGTTTGCCGCCGATCGCGCGCAGCAGTGAGAGCGTCGGGCGGCGTTGCGCCACAGCCATACTCATCGCGTTGTAGATGAGGAAGGCCGAAACGATCAGTGCGGCGGCCGATGCCATCGTGGTGGAGAAGCGCACCAGCTGAATAGCGCCGCCCGCCTGGGCGGAACGCAGGCTCGGATCGGCGACCACCGCGCGCCCGCCCACGGCCGCGGTGACGTCCGAACGTAGCTGGCCCACATCGGTATCCGGGCGGGGCACGATCTGAATCGAGTCCAGCATCCCGGTGCGGTTCACCAGCTGCTGTGCCACCGGGAGCGTCGCGACCACGATGTGGCCGCCGTTGAGATCCTTCGAGGCGGCCTCGTCGATCACCCCCGCGACCGTCACCTCGGACGAGCCCAGACGGAACTTCTCCCCCTCCGACCGTCCCATGGCCGCGCCCACCAGCACGCCGTTGGGCACCGTCAGCAGCTTCGCCGCCTCGCCGCGCATGGGGGCGTCCAGGTCACTGCCCAGCGACGTCACGCTCGAGTCCGCGCCGACGAGCAGCGTCCGGTCGGCGGGGTTGCCCACCCGGGTCCGCAGCATCGGCACGGCCGCCTCCACCCCCGGTACCGCGCGAATCTGTTGCAGCAGTTGCTGATCGAAGCCCGACTCGGTGACCCCGGATACCTCCAGTGCGGCCTTGCCACCCAGCGCGTGTGTCAACTTGTCGACCGAGCCCGTCACCGAACCCGCGATGCTCAGCACCGACACCAGCAGCGCCGCCGAGACCGCCATCACCGCCATCGACATGGCGGTGCGGCCGCGATGGATCAGCAGCTCCCCGATGTTGAACAGCCGCAACCGGTCCCAGCCCGCACCGATCACGCGCGCACCGCCTTGTCCGCGATCTCGGCGGCGTTCGCGCGCCCGCGCTCCACCTTGTCGTTCGAGCCGATCTGCCCGTCGCGCAACGTGATCACCCGGTCGCTGTACTGCACCGCCCCCATGTCGTGGGTGACCATGACGACCGAGTTGCCGGAGCCGGAGATCTCACCCAGCAGCTCCAGGATCGCCGCGCCGGTCTTGGAATCCAGGTTGCCCGTGGGCTCGTCGGCGAGGATCAGCGGGGGATCCATGATCAGCGCCCGCGCCACCGCCACCCGCTGCATCTGCCCGCCCGACAGCTCGGCCGGGCGATGTTCGGCGCGGTCGCCGAGGCCGACCAGATCCAACAGCTCCAGCGCCCGCGGCTTGGCCTTGCGTAACCCGGTGCCGTCCAACAGCTTCGGGATCGCCACGTTCTCCCAGGCCGAGAGCGTCGGCAGCAGGTTGAAGAACTGGAAAACGAAACCCACTCGGTGCCGCCGGAATTCGGACTGGCGCTCGTCGTCGAGCGAGCCGATCTCCTCACCCTGGAAGGTGATGGATCCGGAGTCCGGGGAATCCAGCGCGCCGAGCATGTGCAGCAGGGTGCTCTTGCCGGAGCCGGACGGGCCGATGATCGCGGTGAATTCGCCACCCTCGATGCGCAGGCTGACGCCGTCGAGGGCGCGCACCCGCTGCTCCCCCACCCGGTATTCCTTGATGACGTCGGTCAGTTCCAACACGGCGGTCCCCGCCCTCTCTCGTCGATGCTGTCGGTGGCGGCCGCGGCGCTCAGGAGGCCAGCACCCGGACGGCACGCCAGCGGCGGACGTCCTGGGCGTCGAGCACGGCCCGCAGCACGGGCTGCTCGGCCGCCAGTTCCAGATAGGCCTCGGCGGCCGATTTCCCCTCCACCATGGCCTGGTCCAGCTTTGCGCGCAGATGGTTGTCCCACTGGTACTGCAGCGCGGCGAGCACTCCGGCGGGTCCGCCGAAGAGCCGGTCACAGTCCGGCAGGCCGTAGAACAGTCCCGGACCGGCCGGATCGGCGGCCGCGCGGGCGAGTACCTCGTGCAGGATGTCGGTCCGAGCGTGCAGGTCCTTCCACGTCATCGCTCCCATCCCTTCCGTATGGGCGCCCGGGTCCTCACCGCCGGGCACTGTGGAATTCACGCTACGGCCACCCGAGCCCGGTTTCGTCGTGCCGGGGACGAGACTTGCGGTCCTACCATGGTAGGAGGGCGCCTGCGTTCCGAGCACGATGCCGCGGCGCGTACCAGGCGGCTAGCCTTGCAGAATGGGTGCGGCAGACGCCACCGAGCAGGGCATCAGGGAGTCCGCGACGCTACGCGGGTGGCCCGGCCGGGTCCGCTCCCGATTCGGGGAGTTCGTGCGCGACCCCGTGGGCTCGGTGCGGCGGAAGATCGAGGATTCGTCCTATGACTATCCGCCGTCGGTGGTCTACACCGCCGATGCGGCGATGATCGTCACCGCGATCACCGCGGCGGCGCTGCGGAGCGATTACTTCGCGACCACGCTGCCCTTCGTGGCGGTGGCGATCATCGCGCTCAGCTATCCGCTCATCTTTCTGCTCGATCTGGAGCCGCACCCGGTACTGCTCGCCGGATCTTCGATGCTCGCCGCGGCGTTGTTCCTGGTCCAGCCGGTCTCGCCCGACTGCGCGCCGCTGGTGCTGACGGTGATGGCGGGCGAGATCGCCGCCATCGCACCGAAGAAGATCAGTATCGCCGTCACCGTGCTGGCGATATTGGAGCTGCTCGGCTTCGCCGCCTTGGGAAACGCGGACGCGGGCCTGCCGATGTATCTGGTCGGCGTGGTGCTCGGCTGGATGGTCGGCCTCATGCTGCAGTTCCAGCGCCGCTTCCTCTATCAGGAGCGGGAGAATCAGGAGATCCGCGCCGCGCAGGCCGCCGACGAGGAGCGCCGCCGTATCGCCCGCGAGGTGCACGACGTGATCGCGCATTCGCTCAGCATCACCCTGCTGCACCTGACCGCGGCCCGGCACTCGCTGCAGACCGACCGCGACGTCGACGAGGCGGTGGACGCGCTCACCGATGCCGAGCGGCTCGGCCGCCAGGCCATGTCGGATATTCGCCGCACGGTGGGCCTGCTCGACCAGCGGCCCGCGAGCACCAGCCCGGAACCGGGGCTCGACGATATCGCGGACCTGGCCGAGGATTTCGTCCGCGCGGGCCTGCCGGTCGACTACCGGCTCACGGGCGACACCGCCGCGGTCTCGGCGACGACGGGCCTGGCGCTGTATCGGATCAGCCAGGAGTCGCTGGCCAATGTCGCCAAGCACGCACCCGGCGCCGAGGTCACGCTGCGCATCGAGGTGGCCGAGGCGGAGGTGAACGCCGCGGTCACCAATACCCTGCCCGGCGGCGCCTCCTCGCGCCGCGGGCGCGGCATGGGCATCTCCGGAATGCGGCAGCGCGCCACGCTGCTCGGCGGCGCCCTGACGGCCGGACCGCAGGACGACGTCTGGCAGGTGCGCGCCCGCATCCCGATCGGCTCCGCCAAGTCCACGGGCGGATGCGTGGCCACCGGGGCGGACGTGCCGCTGCGGGCGGTGCGCGATGCCTTCTCGTCGATGACTCGGAAACTGCAGGAGGGCATGTGATCTCGGGATCGAACATGGCAGACGACACGGCCGAATTCGACATCGGGCCGGGCCCGGACACCGATGCCATCGCGGTCCTCGTCGTCGACGATCAGGAGCTGGTGCGCGGCGGGCTGCGCCGAATCCTGCGCCGCCGCGACGGATTCCAGGTCGCCGAATGCGCCGACGGGGACGAGGTGCCCTCGGCCGTGGCGGCGCACCGCCCCGACATCGTGCTGATGGACCTGCGGATGAAGCGCGTCGGCGGCATCGACGCCACCCGGCTGCTGCGCGCCCGCGAGGACGCGCCGCCGGTGCTGGTGCTGACCACCTTCGACGACGACCAGCTGCTGTCGGGGGCGCTGCGGGCAGGCGCGGCCGGATTCCTGCTCAAGGACTCCCCCGCCGAGGATCTCATCCGCGCGGTGCGCACGGTCGCCGCGGGCGGCTCCTGGCTCGACCCGTCGGTCACCGGGCGGGTGCTGTCGGCCTACCGATCGGTGCGCCCGCAACCGCCGCGCGCCCGCCACCGCCTCGACGAGCTGACCGCCCGCGAGCTCGAGGTGCTGCGCCTGATCGGTCGGGGGCGGGTCAACACCGAGATCGCGAGTGAGCTCGGCATCTCGGAGGTGACCGTAAAGAGCCACGTAGGGCACATTTTCGGGAAGCTCGGATTACGCGATCGGGCCGCGGCGATCGTGTACGCGTTTGACCACGGCGTGGTCGCACCCGGAGAATCGGCTGTCTGAGGGGCAGGCAAGACCCCGGTGACCCACCGGGCAAGGGTTCTCGCACACCCTGCCCAGGATGTGGAGGTTGCACCGGTGGACGTACCGCGGTCGCGGGCCGGCGGCAGATTCGGCCCGTACGAGCTGCGCTCGCTGCTGGGCAGAGGCGGCATGGGCGAGGTGTACGAGGCCTACGACACCGGCAAGGACCGCCTGGTCGCGCTCAAGCTGCTGGCGGAGGGGCTGGCGGACGATCCGGCCTATCGGGAGCGGTTCCGGCGCGAATCTCGTGCGGTGGCGGGGTTGTCGGACCCCCACATCATCCCGATCCACGACTGGGGCGAGATCGACGGCGTCCTCTATATCGATATGCGGTTGGTGCGCGGGGAGAATCTGCGCACGCGGCTGCGGCGGCACGGCGCGATGGATCCCGACCGCGCGGTCGACATCATCGAACAGGTGGCGGCGGCGTTGGACGCCGCGCACACCGCCGGGCTGGTGCACCGCGACGTCAAGCCGGCCAACATCCTCGTCACCGCCGCCGATTTCGCCTATCTCGCCGATTTCGGCATCGCCCGCAGCGAGGGCGACAGCCGCCTGACCATGGTGGGCACGGCGCCCGGCACCTACACCTACATGGCGCCGGAGCGGTTCGACGCGGGTCCGGTCACCGGGCGCGCGGACACCTATTCGCTGGCCTGCGTGCTGCACGAATGCCTCACGGGGGCAACCCCGTTCCCGGTGCACAGCGTGAGCGTCCTGATCCGCGCGCACCTGTCGGACCCGCCGCCGCGGCCCAGCCTGAAACGCTCGGACGTGCCGCCCGCCCTGGACGCGGTGATCGCGCACGCGATGGCGAAGACGCCCGACGGGCGATACGGGACCGCGGGCGAATTCGCCGGGGCCGCCCGCGCCGCCCTCGGCTTGTCCGTGGGTTACGGCTACGCGGCGGTGGAGACCGCCACGGTCGGCGAGTCCGGCCCGTTCGTCGCCGAGGACGATCCCGACGACTACGATCGGACGCCGGTGGAGTCCGAGGCGCCCGCCTCCTCGCGCGAATACGGCGGGACCGCAACCGAATCCGATACGGCGGCCGGGCCGATCTCTGCCGTGCCGTTCGGGCCGGACCCCAGCGCGGCGACGAGCATCCGCGGATATCTCTCGGAGGACACCGATCCCGGCAGCGGCGCCGACTCGGGCGCCGCGACGCGCACCGCGAAGGCATCCGGACTTCCCCAGCGGGACAAGCGCACGCTGCTCGGACAGCCCCCCGGCGGGGTTCCCGCACCGGCGCCGGAGCCGACCACCTTCCAGCCCTTCGGCCCGGAGGGCCCCACCATTCCCGCCCGGTTCCCGCCGCGCACCCCGGCGCCGCCGCCGGAGCCCGACGATGCCGCCCAGCCCACCGAGGTGATGCGGACCGGGACGGGGACGGGCCGCCCGTCCAACGCGAATGAGCCGACCAGCCTGGTCCCGCGCCCCTCGGAGCAGGGCGCCGATGCGCGGGCCGCGCAGCGCGATTCCGAGACCGACACGCGGCCACCGCGCAGCCACGACACCTCCGGGACGCTGCGTATCATCGCGCCCCGCGATCCGGACCAGGACCGCGACACCTCCGGCGACCTGCCGGTGATCCGCCCGACCGACCCGACACTGGTCCGGCCCGACGAGTTCCGTTTCGCGCCGCTGCCGGAGCCGAGCGAGCGGCCCACGTGGGAATCGCCGTCGCTCACCGGATCCGCGGCGCCCACCAGCGCGCCCGGCGACCGCCACGAGGCCACCCCGCCACCCGGCGGCGACTACTCGCCCTACCGCGACGAGCGAACCGACGCCGACTACCCCTCCACCCGCGCCCACACCGATTACTCCGGCGCCCAGGCTTACGACGACTACGACCCGGCCGCGGGCGCTTACGAGCGCCAACCCACCACCCGAAGCTATCCGGACGGCCCGGCAACACAGGCCTACGAGAACGATCCCGCCGCAAGGACTTACGAGAACGACTCAGACTCCGCCGCACGGACACACGACGATTACGAATCCGGCCCACGACCTTACGACGATTACGACCCCGTCGCGGGTGCTTACGAGGACGACTCCACCACAAGGAGTCATTCGGACGACCCCGCCGCACGCACATACGACGACCCGACTGCCCACACTTACGACGACTACGATCTCGCGGCACAGACTTACAAGAGCACCCCTGCCGCACGGGCTTATGACGACTACGACCCTGCGGACCGAACCTACGACGATGACCCCGCCGCAGGCGCGTACGACGAATACGACCCCGCCACACAGACTTACAAGAACACCCCCGCCACACGGGCGTACGACGATTACGACCCCGCGACACAGGTTTACGAGGGCGGCTCTGCGGCGCGCGCGTATGATGACTATGACTCTGCCGCAACGGATTACGACGATGAATCCGGGGCAGGCGAGTACGGTTCGGCGGCACGTGGGTACGACGCGGAGCGCGAGGAGCACGATTACACCTTCGACGGGCAGGCCGAATATGACACCGCCGCAACGGATTACGAAGATCCCTATCCGGATTCCCGGCGGCGCTCGATCGTGCTGCCGATCGTGCTCGGCGTCCTCGCCGTCGCACTGGCCGCGGTGGCGGGCACGGTCGGGTGGCACGTGGTGAGCAAACCGGGCAGCACCGCCCCGTCGGTGGCGTCCGGCCCGGCGGGGTCGAATATCTCGGTGCCGCAGCAGTCCGCCCCGACCACCGCCAGCACCGCGCCGACCACGACGGCCGCCAGCCCGCCGCCCGGCGCCACCGCGTGCCAGGGCAGTTCATCCGCGCAGGGTCCGTTCTCGAGATCCGCCACGGGCTCGTCGGTCACCTCGTGCGCCTTCGCCGAGGCGGTCCGCAAGGCCTATGCCCAGGCGGCGGGCACTTCCGGCGGCCCGGCATCGGTGACGGCGGTCAGCCCGGTCACCGGCCGGTCGTACCCGATGGACTGCACCGCGTCGGGCAAGGTGGTCACCTGCACCGGCGGCGAAAACGCGGTGGTGTATGTCTATTGATGTGAAGCCGGTGCGGCGCAAGAGCTTTCGATGGACCCTGCTGGTGTCGGCGGTGGCCGTCGCCGGGTGCACCGTGAACGCCGGTACCCCGGTTCCCGTCGATGCCCCTCCGCCCCCGGCCGCCCCCGCACCGCCCGCGAACGCGGTGGCCCTGCAGCCCGGGATCCACGCCACGGCCGAGACCCTCGGCGTCTCCAGCTCGCTGGCCACCGAATTCGCCGAACTGCAACGCGACATGCCGGGCAGCATGGGCATGGCCGTGATGCCCGTCGGCGGCGATCGCGCCATCACCCTGGGCAACTGGACCACCGGTATCGCGTGGTCCACCATCAAGGTGCCGCTGGCATTGGCCGCGCTGCGCCAGGATCCCGCGGGCCAGGCCGAACTCGCGACGGCGGCGATCACCTTCTCCGACAACGAGGCGGCGCAGGCGATGTGGGACGCGCTCGGCGGCGGCGAGCGAGCGGCCGAGGCGGTCGAGGCGGTGCTGCGCGAATCGGGGGACACCACAACCGATGTCGCCGATCGGCACAATGCGGAGGCCCGGGAGACCGTCGACGACCCGATGGCGTTCGGCGCCACCGTGTGGACGCTGCTCAATCAGGTCCGGTTCGCCAGCCGACTGCCCTGTCTGCAGTACGCCGCGCGCGTGGTGAATCTGATGAGCGAGATCACCGCCAGCCAGAGCTGGGGGCTGGGCGCCTTCGTCGGTGCGGAGTACAAGGGCGGCTGGGGGCCCGACGACGAGACCGGCGCCTACCTGGCTCGCCAGTTCGGCCTGATCCCGACCTGGTCCGGACAGCTGGCGGTGGCCTTTGCCGCGCAACCGGATTCGGGCAGTTTCGAGGACGCCACCGCGATGCTCGACAAGATGGCCGCCCTGCTCGCCAAGCACGCTCGTGAGCTGGGCGGCGGTGAATGCCGACGGTGAGTGGGATGCGTCTCATATGTGCCACCGTGAGATTCGGCATTTGACCGCGAAGCCCGGACGACACAGAATGCCTCGACTGAGGGGTGGCGTGGTTCGAACCACCCCGCGATGTTGGAGGTGAACGGGTGGACGCACCACACCGGCGGCCGGGCGACCGGTGCGAGCCGTCCGAAATGCGCCCACTGCCGGGTATTTACGGAGTGACCCGAATCGGCGGCGGCGAAACATCCACGCCGCCACCGGGTCTCGCACCGGCGGCGCGCGGGCGACGGCGGCCGTCCGGCGCGGTGATCCGGCGGCGGCTGACGGCCGCGCTGTGCAGCACTCTCGTGCTGGCCGGTACGGCCTGTTCCTCGGGCATCGACAGCGAACCGCTGCCCACGATGGAGCGGCCCAGCAATCCGACCATCGGCGAGATGGTCGCGCTGCCCGGCACGCTGGCCGCCGACTTCAAGGAGGTGCAGCCGTCCCTGGGCGGGCGCGTCGGCATGGCGATCATGCCCGTCGGCGGCGAGCGGGCGACCTCCCTGGGCGATTGGACCACCGGCCCAGCCTGGTCGACGATGAAAGTGCCGCTCACGCTGGCGGTGCTGCGCGCCAACGGCAACTCCGGCACGTATCAGATGTCGGCGGCCATCACCGAATCCGACAACAGCGCCGCCGACGGGCTGTGGCAGTCGCTGGGCGCGCCCGCCCAGGCCGCGGGCGCCGTGGAGGCCGTGCTGCGCGAGGGCGGCGACACCACCACCAGGGTGCCCGCCACCCGCGCCCGGCCCGACTACTCCGCCTTCGGCCAGGCCGACTGGTCCCTGGCCGATCAGGTGCGGTTCGCCTCGCGACTGCCCTGCCTGCCCGACGCCGACACGGTCGTCAATCTCATGGGCAAGGTGGTGTGGGGCCAGCAGTGGGGCATCGGCAACCTCGACAATGCCGAGTACAAGGGCGGCTGGGGCCCGGACCAGGGCGGCAGCTATCTGGTCCGCCAGTTCGGCCTGGTCACCACCCCCACCGGCCAGCTGGCGGTCGCCCTGGCCGCACAGGCCAATTCGGGCAGATTCGACGACGGCACCCAGATCCTGAACAAGATGATCACCCTGGTAGGCAAGCACCTGGGCGACCTCCCCGCCGGGCAGTGCCCGGCCCCCCGCTGATCCCGGCCAAAAACATGCCGGGAAATGAAGACGACAGTACTGGGCGTGTACTGGCGGGAAACGAACGCAGCAGTAGTGGGCGTGTACTGCCCGGAATTGAACGCAGCAGTACTGGGCGTGTACTGCCCGGAATTGAACGCAGCAGTACACGCCGAGTGTAATTTCCGACCGCAGCACGCCCTAGTCATTCCGGCGTGCTTTTGGCCGGAATCCACTGGTGTGATGGTTGATGTGGGCGGGTTCGTGGGGGCAGGGCTGCGGTGGCTGCGTGGGCGCGGCAAGATAGCGGGCATGCGCATCGGAGTCTTGACCGGAGGCGGGGACTGCCCAGGCTTGAACGCGGTCATCCGAGCAGTCGTTCGCACCGCGAACGGTCGCTACGGGGACGCGATCGTCGGTTTCCAGGACGGCTGGCGCGGGCTACTCGAGGATCGCAGAATTCGCATCCACAACGACGACCGCACCGATCGGCTGCTCACCAAGGGCGGCACCATGCTCGGCACGGCGCGCACCAATCCGGACGTGCTGCGGGCGGGGCTGGGCCGCATCAAGCAGACCCTCGACGACAACGGCATCGAGGCGCTCATCCCGATCGGCGGCGAGGGCACGCTGACGGCCGCCAGCTGGCTGGCCGAGGAGGGCGTCCCGGTGGTCGGCGTGCCGAAGACCATCGACAACGACATCGACTGCACCGACACCACATTCGGCCACGACACCGCGGTCACCATCGCCACCGACGCCATCGACCGGCTGCACACCACCGCCGAATCGCATCAGCGCGTGATGCTGGTGGAGGTCATGGGCAGGCACGCGGGCTGGATCGCGATGAACGCCGGTATCGCCTCCGGCGCGCACCTGACCCTGGTCCCCGAGGTGCCCTTCGACGTGGATGAGGTGTGCGCGATGATGAAACGCCGATTCCAGCGCGGGGATTCGCATTTCATCTGCGTGGTGGCCGAGGGCGCCAAACCGGCGGAGGGCTCGTTCCATCTGCGCGAGGGCGGTATCGACGAGTACGGGCACGAGCGGTTCACCGGGGTCGCACACCAGTTGGGCTTCGAGATCGAGCGGCGCATCGGCAAGGAGGTACGCACCACAGTGCTCGGCCACGTGCAGCGCGGCGGCAAGCCGACCGCCTTCGACCGGGTGCTGGCAACTCGGTTCGGCGTGCACGCCACCGAGGCGGTGCACGACGGGCATTTCGGCCAGATGGTCGCACTGCAGGGCAGCGATATCGAGCTGGTGCCGCTGGCGGAGGCGACCAAGCAGCTCAAACTGGTTCCGGCGGACCGGTATCGGGAGGCGGCCGCATTCTTCGGATGAGCCGGTTCACGGGGTCCGAATGGGTACGTTGGGCACTCGTCGACTCCGAGTAACCTATACCGCTCACACCTGGCGATGAACCTGGATACGCTTACTCGGGTTGGTTCCCGCTCGGCTTTTCCCGCGAAGAACGCTGGTAGTCGCCATGATGTTCCTCTTCGACTGCACCGTCGATCCCGGTCCGCTGACTCCCGAACACGCGCACGAGGCAATGCAGATTCATATGTGCTGCACCGTCGACGACTGCGAGGTCCGAAGACGGGCCAGGCAGATCCTCGTCGATGCCGGGCACATGGTGCTCGACGAGCGCGCCACCCCGTGATGCCCGGCAACTACGCGAATTCGGCGGCGTGGTCGACGGCCTGCTCGTGCGTGATCTCCTCGAAGCGCGACGGCTTCCCGGTTGCGGCGCCGAGGATTTCGGCCATGCGGCGCAGCGACCACGCTCGGCATCAGTTCGGGGGTGCGGTGGGCGGGCACGGGGCCAGGCCAGTCATTTGAGCGGCACGGTCTTCCACCATTCGGTGAAGGCCGGGCCGGACAGGCCGCGCTGGACCGCGGGCCAGAAGTCGTTACTGCAGTACAGCAGGTAGTTCGCTCGCACCGGATCGTTCTCGAACGAGGTCATCACGTAGTACGTCGTCCGCGACTGGTTCTCCGGGGTGTTCCAGCGGTGGTTGGTATAGGTGGTGCCGCTGTTGGTCTCGATGCTCGTACGATTGGGGGGTAAGCGCGCCAGGACCGTGTGCACATCGGCGGGCGAACGGTACGAGAGCAGGGTGTAGTCCGGTTGATGCCCGGCTCCGGCGCCCCAGCAGTCCCAGGCCGCGACCCAGTTGCCCAGCGACGGATGCCCCTCGTTGTGCTGGAACAGGGGGCCGCCCGCCTTGGTGGCATAGCAGGTCTTCCCGCCCAGCCCGATGCCGTTGCCGGTACCGCTGTCGTTCGACTCCGGGACCAGCTGGGGGAAGGCCGAGTGCAGCTCGCGAAGGTCGCGCACCGGATCGGAATCCGTGGTCACCGTGGTGGTTTCGGCCCCGCTGCTCTCCGAGTCGTCGTCCTCGGAACTGACGACCGCGGCCCCGGCGAGCACCGCCGCCAGCAGCACCACCACGCCGAGGACCAGCCAGCCGACCCAATTCGACGACGGGCGTGGCGGCGGATGACCCGGCGGCGACGGAAATCCCGGTGCCGGATAGGTCGGGGGCGCAGCCATGTTCGCCGACACGCCACTTCGGGCAGACGACGGCACCCCGGTTCCCGCCGAGCCTGAGAAGCCACCCGGCCCGCCTGACGAATAGACCTGCGCGGCAGGCTGATTCGACTGCGCCGCGAAGGCATACGGCGCAGCCACCGCCACCGGCACCGGCGCCGTCAGCGCCCGTTTGGCAGCGGTCGCGAAATCCGTACAGCTGGGGAATCTTTCGACGGACCGCTTGGCCATCGCCTTGGCGATCACCGCGTCCATCGCCGGGGACAGCCCGGTCCGCCGCTGGCTGGCCGGTGGCACCGGCAGCTGCAGGTGCCCGCGGATCACCTCCGTCGGATGTTCCGAGTCGAACGGCCCGGTCGCGGTCAGCAGCCAGTACAGCGCGCAGGCGAGCGAGTACTGGTCCGAGCCGTGGTCCAGTTCGGCGCCGGTCATCTGCTCGGGCGACGCGTAGGCCAGTGTGGCGGTGAACATTCCAGCCTGCGTCAGATGCTGGGTGTCCTCCCGCAGCCGCGCGATCCCGAAGTCGGTGAGGAAGACCCGCTCCCCCTTGCCGCCGCCCGCCCGCGCCAGCATGATGTTGGCCGGTTTGATATCCCGATGCAGGACGCCGTTGCCGTGCGCGTAATCCAGTGCGGCGGCGACGCCTTCGATGATCTGCACCGCCCGCTCCGGCGGCAGGGTGTGCGGGTGCACGGTGGCCGCGTCCACGCCGTCCACGTACTGCATGCTGATCCACAGCTGCTCGTCCTCGACGCCGCGATCGTAGACGGCCACGATATTCGGATGGTCCAGCTGCGCGGCCAGATCCGCCTCGCGCTCGAACCGCGCGCGAATCTCGGCGTCGGCGAACAGCTCCCGGTTCAACAGCTTGAGCGCCGTCAGGCGGGGCAGCCGCGGGTGGCGCGCCAGGTAGACCGAACCCATCCCGCCCTGCCCGAGCAGACGCTCGATGGTGAACCCGGCGAACACGTCACCGTTGTGCAACACCTACGGGACCCCTTCCGGCGACGTACAAGTCCGGCGATCCTACCTGCTGCGCTCCGACGATTCCCGCCGGTCAGCCGGGGGTCACCAGTCCCGATTCGTAGGCGAGTACCACAGCCTGTGCGCGGTCACGCAATTCGAGCTTCGAGAACACCTTGGACACGTGAGTTTTCACAGTCTGCTCGGCGACGAACAGCGCTTCGGCGATCTCGGTATTGGACATGCCCTTGGCGATGAGCTCGAGCACCTCGCGCTCGCGGGGAGTCAGCGCGCCCAGCGCGGGCGCCGGTTTGGGGCGGGCGCGGCGCCGGGTGACGTCGGCGATCAACCGGCGCGTCACCGTCGGGGCCAGCAGGGCCTGGCCCTCGGAGACCACCCGCACCGCGCGCACCAACTCGTCGGCGGGCGCGTCCTTGAGCAAAAAGCCGCTGGCGCCCAGGCTCAATGCCTCGTAGACGTAGTCGTCGATATCGAAGGTGGTGAGCATCAGCACCCGTACCGGCGGATCGAGGTGAGCGGCCAGGATGGCGCGGGCCGCGTCCAGGCCGCTCATCTCCGGCATGCGCACATCCATCAGCACCACATCGGGCCGCAGGCGCTTGGCCTCCTCGACGGCGATCTTGCCGTTGGCCGCGTCCCCGATGACGCTGATATCGGACTGGGCGGCGAGCAGGGCGCCGAAGCCCTGCCGCACCATCGCCTGATCATCGGCGATCAACACGGTAATGGGCACGAGACTCTGACCTCAGCTGAATCGGACGATCGACGACGGGAACATCCCGACGAGTCTCGCACGCGCAGCCTCGAAACACCGCACCCAGGCCACTCCCTCCCCCGCGGGGGAGGTCCGGTCAGTGCGCCGGGTCGGCGGTGCCGTTCGCCTCGATTGCGGCGATGGGCAGGGGCGATGTGATCGCGGTGCCGCCGAGTGCGAACGGCAGCGTCGCCCGCACCTCGAATCCGCCCTCCGGCCGGGGACCCGCGGTGACGGTGCCGCCGATGGCCTCGGCCCTGGCCTGCATGCCCGAGATGCCGGTCCCGGGCGATCCGCCCGCCACGCTCGCGCCCGGAGCGTTGCCGACCACGGCCTCGACCGAGCCCGCGTGGACCGTCAGGGTGACACGCACCGCGGCGCCGGGCGCGTGCCGAGAGGCGTTGGACAGCGACTCCTGCACGATCCGGTACAGCGCCAGCCCCGCCGTATCGGGAACGGCCGCCAGTTCGCCGTCGATCGTCCAGGCGATCGACACCCCGGCCCGTCGGGCGCCGTCCAGCAGCGCCAGCACGTCGACGGCCGCGGGCTGGGGCGCGTGCTCGGGCAGTTGCCCGTCGCTGCGGAGCACGCCGAGCATGCCGCGGATCTCGTTGAGCGCCTCGCGCGCGGAGGCCCCGATCGACTCGAACTCCGCCTGCGCGGCCGGGGAGACGTCGTTCACCCGGTAGGGCGCGGTCTGCGCCTGCACCACCACCATCGACATGTGGTGGGCGACTACGTCGTGCAGGTCGCGGGCGATGCGGGCCTTCTCCTCCAGGATCGCCCGGCGCGCCCGCTCCAGCTCGTTCTGCTCCTCCTGCCGCACCAGCGCCTTGCGCGAGAGCACCAGCCAGCGCACCAGCAGGCCGAACACCACCAGCCCGGTCATCGCGATCGGCCAGCCCAGCCCGGCCTCGGCGAACGAGTCGCCGGTCTGCGCCATCGCCGTCGCGAACAGCAGCGCCGAGGCGATCCACGCCACCAGCACGATCTGCATCTGGGCGCGCACGGCCACCGCGAACAGAAGCGCGAAGCAGACCAGGATGTGCACCACCTGGAACGGCAGCGTGTTGTTCGGCTGGTTCGGGATGGCCAGCGCGATCAGCAGCGCCGAACTGGCCGAGATGGCCCAGCCGAGCGCCGGGTTCACCCGGATCAGCGCGAACGGGAAGGCGGCCAGTCCGGCGATGAACGGCTGCGCGGCCGCGGGCACCTGATGGGTCAGGTGCAGCGTCGGCCACGCCACCGCGAAGAAGATCGCCGTGACGAGCGCGGTGAACCCGTCGAAGGCCAGTCGCCGCCGACCGGGGTTTCGCACCGTCCGAGTCACCTGCCGCGCGGTCCGCGCAATCCGAGCCATGTATAAGACAGTAGAAATCCGCATGACCAGCGTCGTCATACCCCTGGGTGAAATCGCACCCCCTACCCCGGTACGAGCCGACAAGAACCCTCCCCCGGTACTGCAGGCGATAAATCGCACCCCGGCGTGACGCGGGGGTAGACACCGATTCATAACCTTGGTGGCCATGAGTGAGCGCAGCGAGCGAACGATCAACACAGCCGAGCCATCGCTCGTGCCGGAGCCGAGCGCCAGCGAGGCGGAGGCATGAGCGATGCAACGCAGGAGCACCCACCCCGCGCAGAGTCGATCAACGGCTCGTCATCTCGGCGGGTCGCGGACGCACGCCTACGGCGCGTGGCCGGCGCCGCCGCCGTGGTCGCGATGGTCACCGGGTCGACGGTCGCGCTGGCCCCCGCGGCGGCCGCGGTCGGTGTCGGCAGGCCGCCGGTCGAGAGCGCCCAGGCCCGGACCGCGGTCGCGGAGCTGACCGGCGCCACGCCCTGGGACGCCGCGATTCCCGACGACTTCCAGGCGCGACAGGGATATCGCCCGGTGGTGGCGGACGGACTGCTGGTGGATCCGCGCGGCGGCTGCTCGTCGCCGATCCCGCTGCCGCCGGAGTTCGACAACGCCTGCAAGGCACACGATCTCGGCTACGACATGCTCCGCTACGCCGAACGGGACCACCAGCCGCTGGGGTCCTGGGCGCGCCAGGCCGTCGACGCGGCCCTGGAGCAGCGCATGTACACCGCCTGCGCCGCGCACGCCGAGCCGCTCACCCGCACCCGGTGCGAGGTGCTCGCCAGCGTCGCGACGACGGCCGTGGACCTGAATTCGCGCCGCCAGAACTACGCCACCCCGCTGCCGGAGTACGTGTTCGGCACCGAGCTGTCGGGCAGCGCGATCGGCGACCAGGCGCTGCGGATGCTCGCCCCGGCGGGTTCGGCCGTGCTCGCGCTCGCGTTCCTGCTCATGGGAATCCGCCGGGCACGCCGCCGCGGGATCGATCCGACCTTCCTCTTCCGCAGGAGGCCGCGCATTGCCCTCCCGAACTGAACCGCCCCGGCGAACGGAATCGGAACGCCAACCGGATGACCCCGTTCGAGACACACCGGTAGCGCATCATTCTCCCCCCGCGCGTGTGCGGCCCGGCCGGACGCACACCACGCGGCACACACCCCGCGTGCGGCATCTGCCGCACCGGGCCCCTCACCCAGGCGACGCCCGTCGCCCGGCCCTGACCGCCGACCGGCGGCACGGCGTCCTCGCCCTGCCCGCGTCGGCGCACCACTTCGCATCGATCGTCACCGAATCGACTGACGCACCGAGGATTTGCCATGACCATGACCCTTGTCAGACCAGAGGACCACCGCGCCGAACCGGAGCGCCACCGCGGCGCGCCGCCGCACCACAGACCGGCCCCGCCGCGACGACGCGTCTTCGCGGCCCTCCGCACCCCGCCCCGCATCGGCACCACGCTGGCGCTCACCCTGGGCACCGCGGCCTCCTTGGCCCCCGGCCTGCTCCCGCGCACCGCTGCGGCCCAGGCGATCCTCACCGCACTGCTCGTCACCATCGCGCTCGCCGTCGCGGGGAGCGCGCGAATCATCGGACGGCGCTTGGGATTCGACGTAGATCGCGGCCTCGCGGCGTACCGGATTCCGTCGGCACTGGCCGGCGCTCTGCTGGTCTCCGGCGCGGTCGTCCTCGCACAGCACTGGCAGAACCGGCTGCGGGGTGCGATGGGCGTCGCGGCCGTCGGCGCCGACCACTGGCTGCGCTGCGGGATCGGCGCCGCGCTGATCGTGGGGGTTCTGGTCGGTGTCGTGCGCGGAATACGGTGGCTCGTCCGGCGATTGGGCCGAGTTCGGAGCGTCGGATTGACGGTGGCGGCGGCGCTGGCCACCCAGGCCGTGCTGCTCCCGACGGTCGCGGACTGGCGCCGCTCGGCCGACGCGACCGCTAACGCCTTCGTCGATTCCACACTCGTGCAACCGGTTTCGCTGACTCACTCGGGCAGCGCCGCCTCCGAGGTGAGCTGGGCCTCGCTCGGCGCGGAGGGCCGCAAGTTCGTCGCCGGTTCGCCCGCGCGCGCGGCGCGCGTCTATATCGGGCTGAACTCGGCTCCCGACCTGAATTCCCGTGTCGCCCTGGCGATTCGCGAGATCGAGCGTTCGGGTGCGCTGAATCGCGCCAATCTGGTCCTGATGATTCCCACCGGGTCGGGGTGGATCGACGCCAATGCCGCCCGCGGAATGGACGAGCGGTTCGACGGGGACGTCGCGCTGGTCGGCATGCAGTACTCGGAGGCGCCCAGCTGGGCCACCTTCGTCTTCGGCCGCGGCGCGGCGGAGGAGTCCACTCGCGCCCTGTTCACCGCCGTCGAACAGCGGATCGCCGCGCTACCGCACCCGCCCCGCCTGTACATCTACGGACAAAGCCTCGGGGCCGCCGCCGGTAGCGCCCTGTTCGCCGACGATGCCGATCAGCAGCGCCGGGTATGCGCCGCCCTGTGGTCGGGACCGCCCGCCGGACGCGTACACCACGGCGGCGCAACGATTCTCGCCAACTCCTCCGATCCGGTCGTGCAGTGGTCGCCCGAATTGCTCTGGCGCGCACCCGATCCCACCGGAACCCGCCCGGACGCCCCCCGCCCGCCCTGGATTCCACTACTCAGCTTCGTCCAGACCTCCGCCGACCTCCTCACCGCCCTCACCCCACCCCCGGGCCACGGCCACCGCTACGGCACCGACCAGGGCACGTCCATGGGAAGCTGCTGACCCAGCCCACTGGATTCCGGCCGAGAACGGGCCGGAATGACCGAGGGCTTGCCATCGCTGGTCTTCCGGGCGCGGCGACGGGAGCCGGGAGGCTCGTCCGCGCACGCTCCCCGGCAGGGCCGCAGGATATGCACGGCTCATACAATGTGTAGTGCGCACACGGGTCCGGGTGGCTGTGGTACCGGGCCCCATATGGCTGCGGCGCGAACCGGCGGAAGGACGGCATGGACAAGCCCACGCATCTGGTGGAGTTCGAGACCATGCTGCTCGGCCGCTACACCCTCAACCCGCGCTACCGCCGCGACGGCACCCGGCTGGAGCGCAGCGCGTACCTGCTGCTCAGTCGCCTGGCCATCGAGGGGCCGATGTCGATCGGTCAGCTCAGCGACGCCTTCGGCCTGGACGCCTCGACCCTCAACCGGCAGACCGCCGCCCTGCTGCGCGCCGGGCTCGTCGAACGCATCCCCGACCCGGAGGGCGGCATGGCCCGCAAGTTCCGGATCACCGCCGCGGGCGAACGGCGACTGGTCACCGAACGCGGCGCCAACATCGAGGGCCTGAACCGCGTCATGGAAGGCTGGCCCCCCGAAGACGTCGCCACCTTTGCCGACTACCTCCAACGCTTCAACACCGACATAGAACGCCTCGACGGCCGCCCCTGGCCCCGCCCCTGAACGAGACCTCCACCCCGCAGTACCCCCCACGTCTCCCCAGCACCGCGCAGCACCACCATGTCCCCCCAGCATGCCGCAGCACCACCACATCTCCCCAGCATGGCGCAGCGCCACCACCTCTCCCCAGCACCGCGCAGCGCCACCACGTCTCCCCGGCATGCTTTTGGCCGGGGTGCTAGGCGAGGGGGCCGCGGGCTGTCTCGTAGGCCGCGCCGACTCGGTAGAGGCGGTCGTCGGCGAGGGCTGGGGCCATGATCTGGAGGCCTACCGGCATGCCGTCGTCGCCGCTCAGGCCCGACGGGACCGACATGCCGCAGTAGCCCGCCAGGTTGCTGGGCAGCGTGCACAGGTCCGACAGGTACATCGACAGCGGGTCGCCGACCTTCTCCCCGAGCTTCCAGGCGGTGAACGGGCTGGTCGGCGAGACCAGCACGTCGACCTGCTCGTAGGCCTTGTCGAAGTCCTGGGCGATGAGCGTGCGCACCTTCAGCGCCTGCCCGTAGAAGGCGTCGTAGTACCCGGCCGACAGGGCGTAGGTGCCGATCATGATGCGGCGCTTGACCTCCGGGCCGAATCCGGCCTCGCGGGTAGCGGCCATCACCTGCTCGGCGCTGTGCTGCCCGTCGTCGCCGACGCGCAGGCCGTAGCGCATGGCGTCGAACCGGGCCAGGTTCGACGACACCTCGCTGGGCAGGATCAGGTAGTAGGCGGGCAGCGCGTACTCGAAGTGCGGACACGAGACCTCGACCACCTCGGCGCCGAGCTCCTTCAGCACCGCGACGGCCGCGTCGAAGGAGGCGATGACGCCGGGCTGATAGCTGTCGGAGTGCAACTCCTCGACCACGCCGACCTTCACACCGCTCAGATCGCCCCGCGCGCCCTGCCGCGCCGCCTCGACCACCGGCGCCACCGGCGCGTTGCGCGAGGTCGAGTCACGTGGGTCGTAGCCCGCGATGACCTCGTGCAGCAGCGCGGTGTCCAGCACGGTCCGCCCGCACGGGCCGCCCTGATCCAGCGATGAGGCGCAGGCGACCAGTCCGTAGCGCGATACGGTGCCGTAGGTCGGCTTGGTGCCCACGGTGCCGGTCATCGACGCGGGCTGGCGGATGGACCCGCCGGTGTCGGTGCCGATCGACAGCGGCGCCTGATACGACGCAAGCGCCGTCGCCGACCCGCCGCCCGAGCCGCCCGGGATCCGCTGCGGATCCCAGGGGTTGAGGGTCGGGCCGTAGGCGGAGTTCTCTGTCGACGAGCCCATCGCGAACTCGTCCATGTTGGTCTTGCCGAGGATCGGGATACCGGCCTCGCGCAGCTTGGCGGTCACCGTCGCGTCGTAGGGCGGGACCCAGCCCTCGAGCATCTTCGACCCACAGGTCGTCGGCATATCGGTGGTGGTGAAAACGTCCTTGAGCGCCAACGGAACTCCCGCCAGCGGCGAGGCCACGGTGCCCGCGGCGATCGCGCGGTCCACCGCGGCCGCCGTCTGCAGGGCCTGCTCCCCGGCGACGTGCAGGAACGCGTTGAGCTCGCCGTCGACCTCCGCGATGCGCCGCAGATGCGCCTCGGTGACCTCCACGGCGGACACCTCCCGGGCGTGGATCTTCTCGGCCAGCTCGGCGGCGGTGGCCCTGGTCAGATCGCTCATTCGCCCTCTCCCAGGATCTGCGGGACCATGAACCGCTGCTCCTCGACCGCCGGGGCGCCGGACAGCGCCTGCTCCGGCGTCAGGCCCTCGACGATGGTGTCGGGCCGGGTCACGTTCGTCGTCGGATTCGGCGACGCGGTGGCGGGGACGTCGGCGGCGACCTCCGAAATGACCCGCACGTGACTGAGGATCGAATCCAGCTGACCGGCATACAGGTCGAGCTCGTCATCGGTCAGGGCGAGCCGGGACAACCGGGCGAGGTGTGCGACCTCGTCGCGGGAGATGGCGGGCACCGCGGGACCCCTTTCGGCAGGTTCGAGCAGATCTCCCGCGCGCGGGTGCGCGCTGGGAGGGAACTAGCAGAGTTTAGTTTCCGGACTAGAGCCTAGTGAATCGGCCACGACCCGCCGAGTCGGCCCGGACGGCCGCGAGTGGGGGCGGTGCGCAACCCGTTACCGTGAAGTCGCCGGGATACCGCTGCACGACGAGCCGGTCCGTCCGACAATGACCAGTGGCATGCGTCACCACGCGCGCCACAGACCGCTCACCCGAGACCTCCGGGTGTAAGTATTGCGAGACGCGGGTATACGTCCGAAAGTCTCGGTCGCACAGGAAAGGAAGGGCCGCACGTGTCATTTCTGCTCCGCGTGCAACTTCCGGATCGCCCAGGAAGTCTTGGTTCACTAGCCGTCGCCTTGGGCTCCGTCGGCGCCGACATCCTCTCGCTGGATGTGGTCGAGCGCGGCGCCGGATACGCGATCGACGATCTCGTGGTGGAGGTGCCGCAGGGCGCGCTGCCCGACACGTTGATCACCGCGGCCGAGTCGCTGGCCGATGTGCGGGTGGATTCGCTACGCCCGTACTCCGGAATCCTCGACACCCACCGGGAGCTGGAACTGATCGATCAGGTGGCCGCGGCGCGCGACGACCGGCTGCAGGTCCTCGTCGACGGCGTGCCCCGGGTACTGCGCGTGGGGTGGAGCACCGTGATCGATATGGGCGCCCAGGGCGCCTACCGGGTGGTGGGGAGCACGAGCGCGCCTGAGACACAGGCGGGTTCGGCGCCGTGGATGCCGCTGGAGAAGCCCGCGGCGCTCGATCCCGAGGCCGACTGGGTCCCGCAGATCTGGAAGGATATGGACACCAAGCTGGCCGCGGCGCCGCTCGGCAACACCGGCAAGGTACTGCTGCTCGGCCGCCCGGGCGGGCCGGAGTTCCGGCCTTCGGAGGTGGCGCGGCTGGGGTACCTGACGGGAATCATCGCCACGGTGCTCGGCTGACCTACAGGGCCAACCTCAGCACCGTCAGTGGCTTACCCGTGTCGGTTTCCCAATCTCGTTGCGGCACATGGACGCATCCCATGCGTTCGTAGATCCGGCGGGCATCGCCCATCGTCGGCATGGTGGTCAGCACCACCCCTCCGAATCCCTCGGACCGGCCGGTGTCGACAACCGTGCGAACCAGCGCCGTGCCGACACCCGACCCACGCGCCCGCTTCCCCACCGCGAGCATCCGGAATTCCAACTCTCCGGAGCGGGCGATATCGGCCCAGGGCGTGCCGAACCGGGCCACGGTGAGCGACCCGAGCACCTCGCCGTCGCGCACGGCCACCAGCACATCGGCCGATGCCGATCGCGTCGCGGTATCGAAAAGCTCTGCCACGTAAGGGCTTTCGGGATCAACATGCCCTTCGCCGACGTACACCTCGACGGTCAGCGCACCGACCGTCGCGAACTCCTCGGTCCGCGCCTTCCGGATCTCGAATCCCGGCCCCGTCACACCCACCAGCCCGCCTTCCATCACGCGATCAACCACCAGGCAGGATAGCCGCCCCGCCGTCCCGCCTACTCCTGCGCCGGACCGCCTTCCTCGACCGCGGACGGCCCGCCCTCGAGCAAGCGCCGGAACCCGTCCTCGTCCAGGATGGGCACGCCGAGTTCCTCCGCCTTGGCCGCCTTGGTCCCGGGGGAATCGCCGATCACCACGTAGGCGGTCTTCTTCGATACCGAACCCGCCGCCTTGCCGCCGCGGACCAGGATCGACTCCTTGGCCTCGTCGCGGGAGAAGCCCTGCAGCGACCCGGTGACCACGATCGACAGGCCCTCGAGGGTGCGTTCGATGGATTCGTCGCGCTCGTCGGCCATGCGCACCCCGGCCGCGCCCCACTTCTCCACGATGGCCCGGTGCCAGTCGACGGTGAACCACTCCTTCACCGCCGCGGCGATGGTGGGGCCCACGCCGTCGACGGCGGCCAGTTCCTCCGCCGAGGCGTCCTCGATGCGCTCCATGGTCCCCAGCTCCGCGGCCAACGCGCGGGCCGCGGTCGGGCCCACGTGCCGGATCGACAGCGCGACCAGCACCCGCCACAGCGGCTGCTGCTTGGCCGCGTCCAGGTTCTGCAGCAGGCGCTTACCGTTGGCCGACAGACTGCCGTTCTTGTTGACGAAAAGCGTTGTGGTGAGCAGCTTTTCCTCGTCGAGGTCGAACAGGTCGCCCTCGTCGGCGATGACGCCGGACTTCAGCAGGTCGACCGCGGCCTCGTACCCGAGCGACTCGATGTCGAACGCGCCGCGCCCGGCCATGTGGAACACCCGCTCCCGCAGCTGCGCCGGGCAGTGTCGCTGGTTGGGGCAGCGGATATCGGCGTCGCTCTCCTTCTCCGGGGCGAGTTCGGTGCCGCACTCCGGACAGCGGGTGGGCATGACGAATGCGCGCTCGGACCCGTCGCGCACGTCGGCCACCGGGCCGAGCACCTCGGGAATGACATCGCCCGCCTTGCGGATGGTCACGGTGTCCCCGATAAGCACGCCCTTGCGCCGTACCTCGGAGGCGTTGTGCAGCGTCGCCATCGAGACCGTCGACCCCGCGACGGTGACCGGTTCCATCACCGCGAAGGGCGTGACCCGGCCGGTGCGCCCGACATTCACCTGGATGTCGAGCAGCTTGGTGGTGACCTCCTCCGGCGGGTACTTGTAGGCGATGGCCCAGCGCGGCGCGCGCGAGGTGGCGCCGAGGCGGCGCTGCAGCACCATCTCGTCCACCTTGACCACCTGGCCGTCGATCTCGTGCTCGATGTCGTGGCGGTGCTCGCCCCAGTAGCGGATGCGCTCGACCACCGCGTCGGCGCCCCGCACCCGCACGGTGTGCGCCGACACCGGCAACCCCCACGCCGCCAGCGCGCGATAGGCCTCGTACTGCGACGTCGGAGTGAAACCCTCCATGCGGCCGAACCCGTGGCAGATCATCCGCAGCCGGCGCCGCGAGGTCACCGCCGGATCCTTCTGCCGCAGCGAACCGGCGGCGGTGTTGCGCGGATTGGCGTAGGGCGGCTTGCCCTCGGCGACGATCGCCGCGTTGAGATTCTCGAAATCCTCGAGCCGGAAGTACACCTCGCCGCGCACCTCCAGCAGCTTCGGCACCGGGAACTCGTCGTTCGGGGACAGGCGCAGGGGGATGTCGTCGATGGTGCGCGCGTTGAGGGTGACGTCCTCGCCGGTGCGCCCGTCGCCGCGGGTCGCCGCGCGGGTCAGCCGCCCGTCCTCGTAGACCAGGTTGAGCGCGACGCCGTCGATCTTCACCTCGCACACGTAGTGGATGTCGGGGCCGGTCTCGGCCTCCACGCGGCTCACCCACACGCGCATCTCGTCCTCGTCGAAGACGTTGTCCAGCGAGAGCATTCGCTCGAGGTGGTCGACCGCGGTGAAGTCGGTCGCGAATCCGCCGCCGACCAGCTGCGTCGGCGAATCGGGGGTGCGCAGGTCGGGATGCGCCTCCTCCATCGCCAGCAGCCGCTGGAACAGCGCGTCGAACTCGCCGTCGGAGATGATCGGCGCGTCGCGCACGTAGTAGCGGAACTGATGCTCGCGAACCTGCTCCGCCAGCTCCTGCCACTGTGTCCGTTCGTCACCCGTCGCCGCGGTGATCTCGATATCGGATTCACTCACAAAACGCAGATTAGCCCAGCACCCCGACACCTCCGACGCACATTCGAGCACGTCGCGCGTGCCGAGCCCCGCCGCCGGGTCACGACCGGAGGTCGTCGTCGAGCCGATCCCCGAACCTGTCCTGACTGTCCTCCGCCGCCGCGAATACCGACGGGCCCGACCGCCTGCCGAACTTCAGCTCGTTGAACGCCAGGTTCAGTACGACGGCGACGAGGGCGGTGGCGCTGATCCCGGATTCCAGGACCATCGCGACCTTCTCCGGGAACGCTTCCCAAAACTTCGGCGCCGCAATGGGTATCACGCCGACACCGATGGACACCGCGACGATCACCATGTTGAGGTTGTCCTGGTAGTCGACCCGCGACAGCATCCGGATCCCGCTGGCGGCAACGGATCCGAACAGCACGAGCCCGGCCCCGCCCAGCACCGGGTACGGCACCCCGGCCACCACCGCACCGACGACCGGCAGCAGCCCCAGCAACAGCAGGATGAAACCGCCGGTCGCCACCACGAACCGGCTCGTGATGCCGGTCAGCGCCACCAGGCCGATGTTCTGGGCGAACGCGCTGCACGGGAAGGTGCCGAACAGCGGCGCCACCGCCGAGGAGGCCATATCCGCGCGCAGGCCGTCGGCGACCCGCCGGGTATCGACCTCGGTCCCCACCACCTCGCCGATCGCCAGGATGTCGGCGGTGGCCTCGGTCATGATCACCAGCATCACGATGGTCATCGCGACGATCGCGCCGATCTCGAAAGTCGGTGTGCCGAAATGGAACAGCTGCGGGGGCGCGATCAGGCGCGCCTCGCCGACCGCGCCGAAATCCGCCTTCCCGGCCAGCGCGGCGATGACGGTGCCGATCACCAGGC
Source organism: Nocardia thraciensis (assembly GCF_054782435.1). Lineage (NCBI taxonomy): Bacteria > Bacillati > Actinomycetota > Actinomycetes > Mycobacteriales > Nocardiaceae > Nocardia > Nocardia thraciensis. The sequence goes on along the minus strand of NZ_BAAGSM010000026.1, from coordinate 101,926 downwards.
CGATCAGGATCGACAGCCGGGAGATCGCGCCCTGGAACAACCGGCTGATCAGCAGGATGATCAGCAGTGTCAGGCCCGCGAAGCCGATATTGGCCATCGAACCGTACCCGGGGTCCCCGGGGTCGTTGCCCATCGCCCACTGGAAGGCGACCGGCATCAGCGACAGGCCGATCACGGTGATGAGCGAGCCCGTCACCACCGCCGGGAACAATCGCACCAGTTGCGCGAAGAACGACGACAGCACCGGTCCGATCACCCCGGCCACGATGATGGCGCCGAACACCGGACGCAGCCCGTCCTCGCTGGCGATCGAGACCATCGTCGACACGCTCACGAACGAAATGCCCTGCACGATGGGCAATCTGCTGCCGAACGGCCCGATGCCCAGGGTCTGCACCAGCGTCGCCAGGCCCGAGATGAACAGCCCGGCCGTGACCAGCAGTCCCATCTCGACCGCGGACAGCCCGGCGGCCCCGCCGACGATCAGCGGCGGCGCGATCACCCCGCCGTACATGGTCAGGATGTGCTGGGTCCCGTAGGCGACCAGCTGCCCTGCCGGATATTTGGTGTCCTCCGGACCGCTCGTACGCGTCCGGCCGCCGAGCCATGCCAACGCCCTCATCGGCCACTCCCTTTCCGATAACGGAACAACTCTTCCGCCACACGGAAGTGTGGCATGGCTGCTGCGGCCCCGTCTCCGGTTTCGGGAAGTCGATCGAGACCGCCGGAACAACCGCCCGATCACCCACTCGTTTCCGGCACACGGTCCCACACATCCGCGGCACGCCAGCCCCACTCGTTTCCACCCTGACCGCCCCATGGCAGCCCCGGGATCTCGCGGTCGCCAACGACGCCGTGATCCGCATCGCGCGCTTCCACGACGCCTTTCCTGGCACCACCACGACGAGGACGAGCTGTTCCTGTGCTGGGACGGCGCCTTCCGCCTGGAGATGCGCGACCGCGATCACCCTGCATCCCGGCGAGATCTTTGTCGTCCCGAGGGGGGTCGAACACCGCCCGGTCGCCGACGAACCGGCGCACGGCCTGATGATCGAGCGCCCGGAGACCAAGCCGTACGGCGATGCTCTCCGGGCACCTGAACCACAGTTACGACGACGCGGGTTCCCACGCCTCCGGGGCGAGTTCCGGCAGCGTCTCCCCGGTCTCCAGCAGGGCCTTGAGGTTGGTGATGATGCTCGGCCAGCCGCCGCTGACGCCCTCGAGCAGGGCGCTGCCCGGTGCGAAACCGTCGTGGACGACGGTGAGCTTCACCAGATCCCCGACCGGCTCCAGTTCGAAGGTGACCTTGGAGCGCGGCTCGCTCATCCACTTGCGCGCCGTGTCGTGGTCGATGCCGAACGCGTCGGCGTGTTCGATGCTCAAGGTGTGCCAAGTGTAGGACAGCCGGTTGTAGGGGTCGGCCTCCAGCACCTTCTGTTCCGAATCGGTACTCTTCCAATCCCTTTCGTGCCATGTCATGACCGATCCCGGCTGCCAGTCGGTGTCGAAGTGGGCGCCCCAGTAGCGCTTGGTGAACGCGGGCTGCGTCAGCGCCTCCCACAACTTCTCCCGGGTGGTCTTGATGTAGGTGGTGTAGACGAATTCGGTAGTGCTCATGGTCGTGGTCTCCAATGCGGTCTTGAGGTCGGCGAGCGCGTGCACCCGCCCGCGGTCGTAGCGGTTGATCCAGCGGTCGGCGATGGCGTTGATGGGCTCGGCGTTCAGGTAGTGCAGCTTCTCCCGGCCGCGGCGGCGGGTGGCCACCAGATTCGCCGCCTCCAGCACGGCCAGGTGCTTGCTCACCGCCTGGCGGGACATGTCCAGCCCCGCGCACAGCTCGCGCAGCGTCTGCCCGTTGTCGGCGTTCAGGCTGTCGAGCAGCAGGCGCCGGCTCGGATCGGCCAGCGCCTTGAACACCTCGTCCATATCGTCACCTCCATAGGCAACCTTTCGGATGCCTATTCAATATAGGCATCCGTTTGGTTGCATGTCAACGTCGTCGCGGCGGACCGAGGCGGGCCGTTCTCGCCGTTCCGCTGTGGCGGTCGCCCTTCATCACCGAATCTGAGAACATGACCGATCCCACCGCGTATGTGAATCCCTTCGTCGGAACTCAGGACGGCGGCCCCGACTACGGTCACGGTGGTGGCGCGGGCATGACCTTCCCCGGCGCCGTCGCACCGTTCGGAATGCTGCAATGGAGTCCCGATACCGTGCGCACGGCGGGCGGCGGCTACAAATACGAGGACAATCGCCTGAACGGATTCTCGCTGACCCATATCTCCGGCCCGGGATGCACTGGCGCACAGGATATTCCGATCCTGCCGATCTCCGGCGTCATCGGTTCCTCACCCGCCGAGTCCAGCTATCACCAGACCTTCGATCACCGCGACGAGGAGGCCGAACCGGGGTACTACCGGGTCACCACCAACGCGGGCGTGACGACCGAACTGACCACCTCGACGCGGTCCGGTTCGGCCCGATTCACCTTTCCGCCAGGCAAACCCGGCACGGTGCTCATCGACGTCACCGGCTCGGTGAACGGAGTCGACGACGCCGAGGCGACCATCAGCGGCAACACGGTCTCGGGCTGGGCGCACACCGGCGGATTCTGCGCGGCGCCGAGCCGCTATCGGGTGTACTTCCACATCGTCTTCGACCGCGAACACACCAAATCCGGTGTGTGGCAGGACAACACCGTGCGCCACGACACCGCGGTGCGCGGCTCGGCGCCGACCCGTCGCACCGACTCCGGTGAACTGGCGGTGCACGGCAAGGGTTGCGGCGTATATCTGCAGTTCGACGCGGATCGGCCGGTCCACATGCGGGTGGGACTGTCGTTCGTGAGCATCGAGGGCGCCCGGAGGAATCTCGAAACCGAGATCGGCACAATGGATCTGGAGACCGTCCGGGCGGAGACTCGGAGTCGGTGGCGGGAACAACTCGAGCGGATCCGCGTCGGCGCGGGCGATCCGGAACGGCTGCGCACCTTCTACACGGCGCTGTATCACTGTCTGCTGCAGCCCTATATCTTCGAGGACGCCGACGGGTCCTACACCGGATTCGACGGACAGGTGCACCGGGTCCGGTCGGGCCGCCACCACTACGCGACCTTCTCCGGCTGGGATACCTACCGCGGCGAGGCCCAGTTGCTGGCGCTACTCGTCCCCGACGTGGCCGCCGATATCGCCCAGTCGATGGTCGACGACGCGCGGGCGCTAGACGACGTGTGGGATCGCTGGTCGCATCAGAACACGATCACCGGCGTCATGAACGGCGACCCGTACCACTCGATCATCGCCAGCACCTACGCGTTCGGCGCGTGCGATTTCGACGCCGCCGGGGCGCTCTCGTCGATGATCGCCGGTGCCGATCGAATCGGCGAGAAGTCCGGCTACACCGAACGGCCCGGCAACGAGGAGTACCTGCGACTCGGCTATGTGCCCGGCAAGGCGTCCGACACACTCGAATACTGTCTCGCCGACTTCGGCATCGCGCAACTGGCCGAGCGGCTCGGCGACGCCGACACCCATCGGCGGTTCATGCGCCGGGCGCACGGCTGGCAGCGGCTGTTCAACCCGCGCACCGGCTGGATCCAACCGCGTGACGCGGACGGTTCGTTCTCCGAGCCGTTCGATCCGGCCGCCACCGCTGGATACGTGGAAGGCAATGGCGCGCAATATCATTGGATGGTCTTCTCGGATGTCGGCGCGCTGGTCGAGCTGATGGGCGGCCGCGACCGCACGACCGCCCGGCTCGACGACCTCTTCACCGAGCTCAACGCGGGCGCGGACAGGCCATACGCCTATCTCGGCAACGAGCCGTCCCTGCAGACCCCGTGGCTCTACGCCTGGGCCGGGCGGCCCGACCGCACGCAGGATGTCGTCCACCGGGTGCGCACCGAGCTGTACCGCCCCACCCCCGACGGCCTTGCCGGTAACGACGACCTCGGCGCGCTGTCGGCTTGGTACGTTTGGTCCGCTCTGGGCTTCTATCCGGTCATTCCCGGTCGGGCGGAACTGTTGGTGAACCAGCCCGCCTTCCCCGAGATCGAGGTGACCCGCTCGTCCGGGCAGCAGATCACCGTCTCCGCGCCCGGACTGTCCGATTCGCTGCGGTTCATCCGCTCCCTGCGCGTCGATGGCGCGGCCACCACCAGGGCCTGGTTGCCGGAATCGTTCGCGCGCGACGGCGGGCGGCTCGATTTCGGTCTGGGGCCGACGGGCGATCTCGCCTACGGCACAGCCGAATCCGACGCGCCGCCCTCCTTCGATTCCGGGCGGCTGCCGCTGCCGGAGCCGACGAACGACTGACTGACTGTCGCCGCCTCCATCGTCCCGGCGTCCGCGAAACGACGGGCGGCGAACCACTTCGACCGGCCCGCTGTCGCGGCATGCCGCCGCGGACGGCAGGATGGCACGGGTGTTGCGCAGTTTTCAGGTGACGAACCACAGATCGCTGGCCGAGACGCAGGAGCTGCGGCTGGTCGGCAGCCGGGCGGGCGCGCTGCCCGCGCCCGTGACCGCGGTGCACGGCACGGCCGCCAGCGGCAAGTCCAGCCTCGTCGACGCGCTGGGTCATATGCGCGACGCGGTGCTGAACTCCGTCACCGGATGGGATCCCTATGCCGGGCCGGTGCGCGCCCCGCACCTCGGATTCGCCGACCGCCCTTCCGAATTCGTCGCCACCTTCGTCGCCGAGGAGGTGCCCTACACCTACGGCTTCCGGCTCGACAACGCCGACGTCACCGCCGAGTGGCTGCACAGCCACCCGCGCAACCGCAAACGCATCGTGTTCGAGCGCGAGGACGACCGCGTGCGCATCGGCCCGATGTTCGAACCGGTCCGCTTCGGCATCGGGGCGCTGGTGCCGCTGGTGCGCCCGAATGCGTTGCTGCTCAGCCTGACCGGGCAGATGTACGCCGAGGCCCTGGTCCCCGCCTACCGCTGGTTCGCCGCGCAACTGGAGGTGCAACGCGGGCAACCGGACCCGCAGCGCATCGCGCACAGCCTGGGCAGCCACATCTCCCGGTCCGCGGGCAATGCCGCCCGGCTGCTCACCCTGCTGCGCTCGGCCGACCTGGGCATCGAGGATCTGCTGATCGCGGAGAACGATCCCATGTACGCCGACTACCTGCGCGACCTGGACAACGATATCGCCGGGGCGGCAACCGAACTCGACGCCTGCACCGCCTCGCCCGTCCGCGCCGAACAGCTGCAGCGCACCCGCGGACTCACACCGGTAGCACTGGAACGCGAGCTGAGCAACCTGCGCGCCGCCCGCGACACCCTGTACTCGCGCATGGTGGCCCGCCGTGGGGTCGGCCTCGGGCTGGTGCACGAGGGCATCACCGCCGCCTTCGACATCGCCGACGAATCCACCGCGACGCTGGCGCTGCTGCGGTTGCTGCCGCCGATGCTGGACGCGCTCGACACCGGGCGGGTGCTGGCCGTCGACGATATCGACACCCACCTCACCGGCGACGCGACCGACCGGCTGATCCAGCTGTTCCAGAACCCGGAAACCAACTCCCGCGGCGCCCAGCTGATCTTCACCACCCGCAACCGCACTCTCGTGGACCGCGGCAACGGCCGCTCCCCGCACCGCCGCACCACCGTCTGGCAGCTACGCCGCACCCCCGAGGGCGCCACAGAACTCACCGCCCACTGACCACGGCGAGGGCTCCCGGCCAAGAACACGCCGGGAAGTAGGAGGAAGCTCCGCAGGCACCGGATACGAGCAAAACTCCACGGGAACCGGGAGACGAGCAAGACCCCACGAGAACCGGGACACGAACAAGACCCCACGAGAACCGGGACACGAGCAAGACTCCGCGGGGAACGGGAGTGGGAGGAAGGCCGGCGCAGGCCGAATGACTGCGCGGACCGTCGACCTGCGGGTGCATCATGTCCGGCGCATAGCATGGTGGGCATGCTGGAGATCGCGTTCCTGGTCATGGTCGTCGTGGTGCTCGGGGTGCTGGTCATGTCCTTTCGGCGTGGGCGGGGGAAGGCGGGATCCGCGCCGGGCGCGGGGTGGAACCGTCCGGAGCCCGAGACCGGGACCCTGCACGTCACCGGGGTGAGCCCGCGCCCGGCCGCGCAGGGCAGCCAGTACGTCACCATCACCGGCACCCTCTCCGGGCCGTCGGTCGTCGGGGAGAGCGTCTACGGCCGCTTCGCCTGGGACGTCAACCAGTGGCCCTCCCCCGGCGATCAGATCCCGGTCGTCTACCCACCGGGAAAACCCCAGCACTGGCAACTCGGCCACCCAGGCGCCCGCCCACCGTTCGGCTGACCGCCGCGACAACTCCCCCGCTCATCATCCCGGCGCACTCCCACCCCGTCATCCCAGCGCACTCCCGCCCGTCATCCCGGCGTGTTTGTGGCCGGGAGCCGCGTTGGGTCGGGGGATCCCGGCCCAAGACGTGCCGGAAATGCGGGTGGGTTGCCTTATTCGAAGGTGATCGAGTCTGGTTCGTCGGCGAAGACGTGGGCGGTTTCGGCGGCCAGTTCGAGGGCGCGGCGGGCCCAGGGGGAGGTGGCGCCCGCCAGGCCGCAGGCGGGGGTGACGATCACCCGGTCGGCGAGCAGGCGGCGCGGGAAGCCGAGGCGGTCGAGCAGCCGCACGCCGGGCTCGGCGACATCGCGCCAGGTGACGCGACCGCCGGGAGCGACGGTCGGCACCAGCCCGAGCGCCAGCTGCTTTCCCGAATCCAGGAGTTCGCCGATATCGTCCAGATCGCGCGTGCCGATCGCGGTGATATCGAATCCGACCGCGGCGGCCGAACTTCCGCGCAGCAACCCGAGCGCGGGCGGCTCGGCGCAGGTGTGCACCAGCACCGGAGCAGCCGAAGCGGTCACCACCGATTCGAGCACCGCCAGCGCCTCGGGCTCCGGCATCGCGCGCACCGTGTGCATGGTGCTCGGCCCGCGAATGGACCCGTCGAGAACGGCGGTGAGCGACGGTTCGTCCAGCTGCACCACGACATTCGCGCCCAGCCGCTTGCCGACCTCGGCGATATGCTGCGACAACCCTTCCGCGAGGGATTCCGAAAGATCGCGCACCGCACCGGAATCGGTGAGAACGCGATGCCCGCTCATCAGCTCGACCTGCGCCGCCAGCGTCAGCGGCCCCGCGACCTGAACCTTCACCGTGTGGTCGCGTCCGGCCGTACCGGCTGTCTCCCAGGCCTCCTCGAGCGCATCGAGGTCGACCCGCAGCAGATCGAAGGCGCGCCGCGAGACCGCACCGGGCCGCGGGGCCATCCGATAGCCGCGCGGCGTCGTGTCGAACTGCAGGTCCACCAGCAGCCCCGACATCCGGCCGATCATGTCCGAACCCGTACCGCGCCCGGGCAATTCGACCAGATGCGGCAGTTCGCCGAGTTCGCCGACGATGGTCGCCGCCGCCTCGCGCGGATCGGTCCCCGGCCAAGAGCCGACGCCGCTGGCGACCCCGCCGCGCAGCACTACGTCCTTACCCGACGTCATCGTGCACCATCCATCTCGTTCGGCCACGCTGTTCCTCGCACGCGACCGCGCGGCCATTTCGGAAGTCCCGCGCGCGAATCCGGGTCCGGATCACCATCCGGACGACAGACCTCGACGTCCCGGACGCATGGGTGCGATATCCACAGCCTACGACGCGTCATGGAGTGATCACGACCCACCGCGAACGGCGGCGGCGAGACGCGTGGCAGCGGGTAGACCGCAGTTCACCAAGACGCGTCCGAGACCGACCCGGCCCGCTCCACCGCCCGCTCGCGCCCGGTCCCGGTGATCGTCCCGCTGCCGATCACCTCGTCGCCCTGCGCATCCGGCCGGTACAGCACCACCGCCTGACCACGAGCGACGCCGGTCAGCGGCGCGCGCAGGCGCACCTCGAGCCCGCGGTCCACCGCCTCGGCCACCGCCGGGGCGGTGCCGCCGTGGGCACGCACCTGGGCCACGCAGTCGATCGGCCCGGACGGCGCGGCGCCGGACGTCCAGACGGCCCGGTCCGCACGCACCGTCCACACCTCCAGGTCCTCGGCGGCGCCCACATGGACGGTGCCGGAATCCGGATCGATCTCGGTGACATAGCGGGGACGGCCGTCGGGCGCGGGACCCGGCAGGCCCAGCCCCTTGCGCTGACCGATCGTGAACCCGTGCACGCCTTCGTGATCGCCGAGCTTGTGCCCGTCGGAATCGACGATGGCGCCCGGCCGGACACCGATCTTCGCGCCGAGGAAGGCGCGGGTGTCGCCGGAGGGAATGAAGCAGATGTCGTGCGAGTCGGGCTTGTTCGCCACCGACAGGCCGCGCTCGGCGGCCTCGGCGCGGATCTGCGGCTTCGGAGTGTCGCCCACCGGGAACATCGCCCGCGTCAGCTGCTCGGCGGTCAGCACGGCCAGCACGTAGGACTGGTCCTTGTCGGCGTCGACCGCCCGGCGCAGCACGCCGTCGTCCAGCCGCGCGTAGTGGCCGGTGACCACGGCGTCGAAGCCGAGCGCCACCGCGCGGTCCGCGAGGGCGGAGAACTTGATCTTCTCGTTGCAGCGCAGGCACGGGTTCGGCGTCTCCCCCGCCGCGTAGGCGGCGACGAAGTCGTCGATCACGTCCTCCTTGAAGCGGTCGGCGAAATCCCAGACGTAGAAAGGGATTCCGAGCACGTCCGCGGCGCGGCGGGCGTCACCGGCGTCCTCCTTGGAGCAGCAGCCCCGCGCACCGGTACGCAGCGTCCCGGGGTTCGCCGACAGCGCCAGATGCACCCCGACCACCTCGTGACCGGCATCCACCGCGCGGGCGGCCGCCACGGCGGAATCGACGCCGCCGCTCATCGCGGCGAGCACTCTCATCGCGTACCTCCTTTCGCACCGGCCAGCCCGGCCGCCTTCGCTCGCTCCACCACCGGCGGCAGCGCCTCCAGCAGTCTGTCTATGTCGTATCCGGTTGTGGTGTGCCCCAACGAGAATCGCAGCGAACCGCGGGCCTGCCGGGCCTCGACACCCATGGCCAGCAGCACGTGGCTGGGCGCGGCGACCCCGGCGTTGCACGCCGATCCCGTGGAGCATTCGATCCCCGCGGCGTCCAACAGCATCAGCAGCGAATCACCCTCGCAGCCGGGGAAGGTGAAGTGGGCGTTGCCGGGCAGGCGTCGCCCATCGGCCGGGCCGTTGAACACCGCGTCCGGGACCGTATCGCGCACACCGGCGATCAGGTCATCCCGCAGTCGGTTCAATTCGACTGTGCGCGTGGGCAACCCGCGCACGGTCTCGCGTATCGCGGCCGCCAGGCCCAGCGCGGCGGGCACATCCGAGGTGCCCGACCGCAGGTCGCGCTCGTGACCGCCGCCGTGCACCAGCGGGACGCACGACACCTGCCGCCCCAGCAGCAGCACGCCGACGCCGTGCGGACCGCCGACCTTGTGCCCGGCGAAACTGGCCGCCGACAGCCCCGAGGCGGCGAAGTCGATGGGCAGCTGCGCCCCGGCCTGCACCGCGTCGCTGTGCATCGGGACGTCGAATTCCTGTGCCACGGCGGCCAGTTCGCCGATCGGCTCGATAGTGCCGACCTCGTTGTTGGCCCACATGACGGTCACCAGCGCGGTGTCTTCGGCATGCTCGGCCAGCGCCGCGCGCAGCGTGCGCGGCGATACCGTGCCCACCGTGTCGACGTCGAGCAGCGTCACCTGTGCGCCCTCGTGCTGCTCCAGCCACTCCACGGCGTCGAGTACCGCGTGGTGTTCGACCGCGCTCACCAGGATCCTGGTCCGCCGCGGATCGGCGGCGCGGCGCGCCCAGTAGATCCCCTTGACGGCGAGATTGTCGCTCTCGGTGCCACCGGAGGTGAAGATGACCTCCGACGGCCGCGCCCCCAGATCGGCGGCGATCGACTCGCGCGCCTCCTCCAGCATGCGCCGGGCCGCGCGCCCCGAACCGTGCAACGACGACGCGTTACCCGCCGTGCGCAGCGCAGCCGCCATCGCCTCGATCGCGACCGGGAACATAGGGGTCGTCGCCGCGTGATCGAGGTAGACAGTCTGGGGTGCCGCACCGACCGGACCCGGGATAGCCGATTTCATGACCGATAAAGCCTATCCCACAGTTGACCTGCACATCTTGGGGGTATCACTCCGCCCTCTCCGACTTTTCCACGAACTCACCCACGATCCCCAACCCGCCGGAGCCCGTCCGGTATTCCCCGGCCCGGGTTGGCCCACTACCCCGTACGCGGTTGCGCTCGTACCCGCGCCATCCGGTGTGATCGGCGACCAGCGCCGCACACATCGAGTTGGCCAGCAGCGTCATAGACCGCGACGGGTGCGCCGGAGAACGCTCCAGTACGCGGGGATGTGGGTGGGCGCCACCGGACCACTCCCCTGGTAGGCGGCGGCAACCCCAGACTCGGTGCAGTATATTTTTCACTCTATGACGGTATGCAATTCTGATTGCACCGTGTCCGGGGTGGGCTCCGCACCGTCCAAGTACGCCCACTCCGACGACGGCGGCTGGACCGGCGGCGACAGCACCTATGTGCGGCGGCTACCGGACGGCCGCCACGTGATGATGTTCTCCGACACATTCCTGGGGCAAGTGCGGGCCGACGGCGCGCGGACGCGCGAAATACCGCCCGAACGCGGTCAACGTCGAACTCGAACTCGATTGGGGCGGCCTACGGCACGGTGACTTCGATCGAGGCCGGGATGTTGGCCTTGTCCGTTCGTAGGGTCAGCTGGACTCGGCCCGGGCCGGTTTCGGCGAGGACGATGGCCGGGGACAGGCGTTGGCCCGCCGGGACGAAGCGGCTCACGCTGCCCGCCTGCCCGGTGTCGAGGTTGCGCCAGTCGACGATCGCGGTCACGTCGCAGGCCAGCAGTTGCGGACCCCACTCGCCCACCGGCGAGAAGCCCTGCGTGATGCGCAAGACGACCGAATGCGCGGCCCCGGGCGCCTCGGAGTACTGGTAGAGCGGGCCGTCGAAGGCGGTGCCGCCCGCCGACATCATGCCCGCGCACACGCCGTTGCCGAGGGTGAAGACCGGGCTGAGGTTGAAGTCGGTCTTGACGCACGTCCGCGGTCCGACATTGGACCAGCCGAGTTGGCACGGCTCGCCGTTGTCGGCGGTGGCGGGTGCGGCAACGGCCAGACCCGCGCCGAGGAAGGCGGCGGTGGCCGCGCCCAGGAACGTGCGTTTCATTCGTCGTACTCCCTTGTCCAGGCCAGTAGTTCACGAAAAGCATTGCCATACTAGCGATGCCGACGCCGCCCGCGGCCGGTTCCGCCGAGCTGTCTCGCTATCTATTGGCAAATCGCACGGTTCCGTTACAACGATGCCGGCTCCGGCCTGTCCGCGGGCTCGAGGATCGAGTCCGGCACGATGGCACGGGTCGGACCCGTGCCGACCGCGGTGGCGTGCGCGTCGATATCCACGACCTCCGCGCCCCGGATCGCCCGCTCGCAGCGGCGCGCCAAGTCGTGACGGTCGGGACCGGGACGTTCGACGGGCAGCAGCACCACCTCGGCGACAACCCCCTTCGAGCGCAGCACGCGACGGGCGGAGTCGGCGAAGGTGTCCAGTCCGACGAAGCCCGGCACCGTCGACAACCCGCCGTCGCGGTCGAGGTAGCGCACCCGGATCGGCTGCACCGGCGTCGCGGTGTCGACGGCGGCCTGGAACAGGGCCGGACGCAACCGGCCGTGCGCTCGGCCGCACCAGGTGGTGCCCTCGGGGAACAGGCCGACCCGCTCCCCCGCGGCCAGCCGCGCCGACATCGTGGCGACCACCTCGGGCAGTTGCCGGAGCCGTTCACGATCGATCGGGATCACCCGCATCGACCGGGCGAGGGCGCCCAGCACCGGCCACTCGATCAAGTCACCGCGGGCGACGAAACCCATGGGCTGCACGGCCGCCAGTGCGAGCACATCGGTCCAGCCCACGTGACCCGCCACCACGAGCAGCCCCGCACCGGCTGCGCGCGGCGGCGCGCCGTCCGTATCCGGTCGCGCAGGCTCTCGCTCGTCGATGATCCGCAAACGTATTCCGCAGCAACGCAATGCGGCGCGGGCGTAGCGCCGGTGCAGGCGGGTGCGCCGCCCGCGCGGGGTGGCCAGGTTGACCACCGGGAAGCTGGCGAGCAGCGCGACCACACCCAGCACCCGCGCGGTCGCGCGCGCGGTCCCGGCCGCGGCGGATACGTCGACGCAACTGGGCCCGCACGGGCTCGACGGCATCCAGTCGTGGACCGGCGCGGCCGGTGGGCACGACAGTGCGGAGGAACCGGGTGCTACCAAGGCGGGCATGGTGATCACCGTCCGTCGAAGGTATTCGCGGCGCTCCGCAACCGATCAAGGTAGCGCCGGTTGATGGTCTCCAGGCCGAGCAGCGCGACGAAGTCCGCGACGCCGAAGTCCGGGTCGTGCGCGGGCTCGCCGCAGATCTCCGCGCCCAGGCGCAGGTACCCGCGCAGCAGCGGCGGAAGTTTCGGCCGCGCGGGGGCTTCCAGTTCGTCGAGGGCGCGGCCGTCGACGACCACCGGGTTGTAGGGCCGTACCCGCCGGGCCGGATCGCCACTGTGCTTGGCCAGCAACAGATCTCGCACGCCACGCACGTTGACGCCGACCGGGTCGGCCGGACCGTCCCGCATCGGCACCGAGACGCAGCCCATCACCCAGTCGTAGCCGGTGAGCTGGATGTAGTGCAGGATGCCCGCCCACATCAGCGTCAGGGTGGAGCCGTTGCGGTGGTCGGGCGCCACGCAGGCCCGGCCCATCTCCACGATCCGCTGGCCCTCGGGATCCATTGCGGTCAAATCGAATTCGGTGGCGGTGTAGTACCCGCCCGCCGCGGCCACCTTGTCCGGTGGCAGCATCCGGTAGCAGCCGACGAACTGATCGGTCAGCTCATCCCGCACGAGCAGGTGGTCGCAGTGCTCGTCGAAGCGGTCGACGTCCAGTCCGTCGGCGCTGTCGGGAATGGTGAATCCGGGCTCGGACGCGAACACCTGGTAGCGCAGCCGCTGCGCCGCGCGGCGGTGCTCCGGGTCGGAGGACACGACCAGCGAATACCGCGGCCGCTCCACCCCTGTGTCCGTCGTGCGGCCGGGCGCTGTCAACACGGACATTGTTGTCATGTCCCGATGAAGCCAGGCGGAATCGGCCTCGGGGCTACCGCCGAGTGTCCTGCCGATGCCAGTCCGGTGAACGAGACGACGATCACACCCGGCGTTCACCGCCTCGCTACGCCGGGTTAGCCCAGTTTGCGTGCCGCACACCCGCACCTGCCCGGCGCGCCCCACGCCCGTTCCCGGCCAGCCCAGTCCATCATCGGTCAGGTTTCATCGTTTGCCGATACGGTCGGCGGCCGGAAGATTATCGTATTTCCGGAAGGGCCAAAGACCTTGGCGAGCTGGGGAATACAATGGTAGCGAGGATTCGCACCCGATCTTTGCGGGCACTGGACCCGGTGCTCGTCGTCGGCGCGCTGATCTCGGTCACGGTCGCCGTGATCTTCTACGTGCGCCCCGACACCAAGAGCGCGTTCGGAGTCTTCGCGGGCCTGTTATGCGCGGCGCTGACCCTGCAGATCCAGACGATCACGATGGAGCGCAGGCATATGGTGGCCGACGCTCGCCGCCAGCGCACTCTGGACGCCATCGACAGCATCTCGTGGCTTCCGGACGTGCTGGACAGCATTCTGGAATCGGCCACGCGCGTCGAGCGGCAGTTCGGCGCCACACCGGCGGCCGAAGCCTTCCGCAACAGCTTTCAAAGCTGCCTCGCTGCGCTGGCAGACCTGGAGCGCGGGCATTTCACCATGCCCTACGGAGACCTCTCCATGACCTACAGTTTGACACGGAACTGCCGGAAAACCTTGTGGGCCACCAGTGTTCAGGATATCGATCTGAGCTGGTGGACGTCTCCGAAAAGTCAGACATACTGGACCCTGCAGCAAGACGCCCTGCGCCGCGGAGTCAGCATCACCCGCGTGTTCATCTACACCACGCTGACCGACGAACTCGAGCGGCTGGCCGGTGTCCAGCGCGATGCCGGGCTGAACATTCTGCTCGTGGACGGCAAACAGCTGCCACCACAATTGAAGACGGACATCGTGATCTGGGACGAATCATGCGCCTACGAGACACGCAGCAATGCCAGCGGCGAACCGATCCTGAATTTCTATACGGTTTCCCAGCAAGACGTGCAGAACATGGTCCATCAATTTCAAAGGATCCTGTCGAATGCCAAGAACTCATGAACGTGCCGGATCACCGACGCAGGTCGAGGTTCGTCAGGCCACGTCGAACGACCTCGACGCCTTGACCTCGCTCAGCCGGGAGATCTTCGGCGCCGAGGCCCGGGATGCCTTCACCTTCCGGCAACTGCTCGACATCGCCGACCCGCTGGTTTTCGTCGCCGACCTGCGCGGTCGGCCCGTCGGCTACGCTTTCGTCGCCCCGACCTGGGACGCCCGCAGTGCCTGGCTGATCACGCTCGCGGTCGCCCCGGACTGTCGCAGACGGGGGATCGGCCGCACGCTCATGGAGGCCGTCATCCGGGATTCCATCGCCTTACGGGTCAGCGAGATCAAGCTGACCGTGGAACACGACAACCGCGATGCCAAACGGTTGTATTCGAACCTCGGATTCACCGCCGAAGCCAACCGTGCGGACTATTTCGGCCCGGGTGAGGATCGACTTGTGATGCGCCTCTCGCTCTGAAAATCTGTCGAACACCGAGAGGCACATATTGATGTCCGAAAACACAACCGGCCGAATAGCCGTCATCGGTACCGGAATCATCGGACTGGCCACCGCGTGGGAACTCCTCCGGCGCGGATGGTCGGTCACCGTCATCGGCCCGCGCGGACTGTGTGGCAAGGGGCAGGCCACGGTAGCGGCCGGGGCCATGCTGTCGGTGTTCTCCGAGATCGAGGCGGGACACAGCCCCGATCGGATCGCCCTGGAAACCGGCGAACGGGTCGAGGCCCACGCACTCTGGCCCGAGTTGCTCGGTCAACTGGCCGAGGCCGGTCACCGACCGCCCGTGCCGACGCCGGGGACCTGGGTCGTCGGCACGGCGGACGAACATTCCGTGCTCACGTCGATCACGACCACGGCCCGGCAGTACGGACATCCCGCGGAACATCACATCGCGCCGACAGTCCCCGGGCTGCATCGGCGCACCAAGCCCGCGGGGGCCGTATTTCTGCCTACCGAGCAGTCACTGGATGTGGGCGTGCTCATGACCGTTCTGGGCCAGGCCATCGACGATCACCCCGCCGCCGAGTGGGAGCACGACTGGGCCGCGGAGTTGAGCGGCGATGACTCCGGACACCCGACGGTTGTGTGCGACGGAACTCGGGTCGTCGCGGACCGCGTCGTGCTGGCCGCCGGCACCGGGATACCGGAGCTGCTGGCCCGAAGCTCGTTGCGCGTACCGGCTCCCACGATTCTCACCGGCCGCGGCACCGGTTTGGTGGTGCGGACAGCACATCCTCCGGCACAGACGATCCGGACACCGAACCGGGACTTCTCGTGCGGCACACATATGCTGCCGCTCACCCACGGTTTGACCTATGTGGGCGGTACCAATCGCTTCCAGCCGACAACCGCGCAGATCACCGATGCCACGCTCGACGAGCTGGCCTCGCTGATCTACGACTCCACCACGGAATTCGACTCCCGGCTGGAGGACGCGCAGCTGGTCGAGGTGAGACTCGGCTACCGCCCCTACACCCTGGACCGGCTCCCGGTCGTGGGACCCGCTGCCGATCCTCGCATTCTGTTCGCGACAGCCACCTACCGCTCCGGCATCCTGCTCGCCCCCCGCATCGCCCAGCTCATCGCCGACGACACTGTCGACCCGGGCTGTCATCACGACCATCCCTACCGGCCGAACCGGCCCACCGCCCCGGTCGACACCACGTCGCTGATCCACACCGCCGCACCAGATCTCGTGGACGTCCTCTGTGGCCCCGGCGGACATATCGCGCCGTGGTCCACCGACCGGCTCACGGCGTTCATCCGACTCGCCCTCGAGGCCGTCATCACCGGAGAACTCGACAATCCGGCAGTCGACGCGATCCGCGCACTGTGGCAGCACGCGCCTGTCGCCGAGGTGATGCCCACTGTCCAGCGGATGATCGCGCAGCAGGCGCCCCGGCACGAAACCGAGCCATGCCCATAGTCGTCGGCGATCACGAACAGGGGCACGCCCGCGTCGGTGCGGACCCGAGGCCGGATAGCGACCGGCGGCGGACCGACGTTCTGGTCATCGACGGGACCGGTCGTGGCCATGCGCTGTGCGATCTGTTCGTGCGTACCGATCCACGAGTGCACGTCTACTACGGCCCGGGTTGCCCGCTGCTCGACCACCGCCGGATCCGGGTCGTTCCGGAGATATCCTTGACCGATTGCGCCACCGTGCTCGCCTTCCTGCGGGACCACCCCGTCGATTTCGTCTTCGTCTCCCATATCGACGCGCTGACACGCGGGTACGTGGATCGACTGGCCGACGCGGGATATCGCGTTATCGGCCCGGGTGCCGCGGCTAGCCGGTTGGAGGCGAGCAAGATTCGCGGTAAGGCGTTCTGCGCCGACCACGGAGTGCCGACCGCGGAGTATCGATCGTTCACCTCCCCGCGCGACGCGCGACATCATGTGCGGACTGTGACCTTCCCCTGCGTCGTGAAGGCTGACGGGCTCACCAGAAACGGAGACGGTTCCGTAGTGTGCCGCACTACCGAGGACGCGGTACGGGCCATCGACGAATTCGCACGACGGGATATGTTCCCGATCGTCGTCGAGCGTCGGCTGAACGGAATCGAGATCTCGGTGTTCGCCCTGGTGGACGGCTCGACATACCTCATGTTTCCGTCCGCCTTCGACTACAAGCGCCTTCGGGACGGTGACGCCGGACCGAATTGCGACGGAATGGGATCGACGGCCCCTCATCCCCACGACCACGCCGAAAACCGCAGGCGCATCCGTGCGACCGTCCTCGATCCCATCGTCGCGGGACTCCGGGCAGAACGGCTGCCATACACCGGATTCCTCTATGTGGGAGTCATGTTGACCGAATCCGGCCCGAAGGTGCTGGAGATCAACACCCGCTTCGGCGATTCGGAGGCACAGGTCGTCCTTCCCGGCATCCGGACGAATTTCACAGCGCTCTGCCTGGCGGTCCTGGCGGGCGGGCTCGAGGGTCAGCGACTCGCCGCCGACGGATTGTCCCGTTGTTCGGTGGCCGTGGTGCAAGGACATCCGGACGATGCCGGTGGCGAGCCCGGCTGGCCGATCGCCGAGGTCGCGGACCCTCGACCGGTACGTGGTCTCGACCAACTCGATTCACCCGGAACCGCCGCCTTTTATGCCAATCTGAGCCGCGACATCACGGGTCGGCCCGTCACGCGCGGTGGCCGTGTGCTCCATGTCGTCGGTTCGGGACCTCATCCGGCAGACGCGCGCGCCAAAGCCTATGACGGTGTGCGCCGGATATCGTTCCCGGGAATGCGGTACCGCACCGACATCGGTGCGATTCCCGACCTCGAACCGCCGCGGGGCGAACGACCGTGAGGTGAGAGCCGGTGCGGCCGAGACGGTTTCAGAGGGGGTTGTTCGGGTCTCGTTCGGGGAGGGGGCGTTCCACGACGACCGGGCGGCCGAGCGGGTTGCGGACGCGGCGCTTAGCGGCCTGGTAGACCTGGATGGTTTCGGCGGCGACGACGTCCCACGCGAAATCGGCGGTCAGATATTCGCGGGCGGCCCGGGCGCGCTGCTGGGCGGCGGGCCGATCGTCGAGGACCGCGCACACCGCGTCGACGAGGCCGTTCACATCGGCCGGTTCGAACGAGGCGCCGGTGATGCCGTCGATGACCAGCTCACCCAGACCGCCCGCGGTGGAGGTCACCAGCGGCGTTCCGGCCGCGGCGGCCTCGAGGGCGACGATGCCGAACGGCTCGTAGCGGCTGGGCAGCACGATCGCGTCGGCGCCGTGCAGCCAGCCCAGCAGTTCCGCATGGTCCAGGCGCCCGGTGAAATTCACGGCCCGCATCACCCGATGGGTCCGGGCGCGCTCGCGCAGCCATTCGAATTGTGTGCCCACACCGGCGACGGTCAGCGTCGTCCCCGGATGGGCCCGGCGGATGCGCGGCAGCGCGGCGATCGCGTCCTGCACGCCCTTCTCGTATTCGAGCCGCCCGACATACAGCAGCCGCGGCGGGCCCGGACGCGGGGCGCGTTCGCGAAAGGCCCACGCGCCCACGTCGATTCCGTTGCGGATCACGGTCACCGGCACCAGTTCGGGACCGTAGAGCCGCTCCACCTCGTCCTGCATCGAGGTGGAACAGGTGATCAGCGCGTCGGACTCGCGCGCCAGCCACCACTCCACCGAATGCACCTGCTTGTTGACCCGCCCCGAAACCCAGCCGCTGTGCCGCCCGGCCTCCGTGGCGTGGATGGTCGACACCAGCGGCACGTCGTAGTGTTCGGCCAGCGCGATCGCCGGATGCGCGACCAGCCAGTCGTGGGCGTGCACCACGTCCGGGGTCCAGCCGTCGGCGATGCCCGGCTTGCTCAGCGCGATGCCCGCGCGCACCATCGCGTGCCCCATCGCCAGGGTCCAGGCGAGCATGTCCTCGCCGAAGTCGAAACACGGCGGATCCTCGGCCACGGCGACCACGAGGACCCGGTCCTCGATGAAGTTGTAGGTCGGATGGGTCGAGGAGTCGGTCCCCATCGGGCGGCGCGCCAGCACTACGACCTCGTGCCCGGCAGCGGCCAGCTCGGTGGCCAGGTGGTGTACGTGCCGACCCAGCCCGCCGACCACCACCGGTGGGTACTCCCACGACACCATCAGAATCTTCATGGACGTCCTTCTGTCACTGCGCGGCGTGCGTCCAGCGCCGGAAACAGCCCGTCGGCCGCGTACCATCCTGCCGCCAACTGCCGGGCTTTGGCGAGTTGGCCCGCGCTGACGGCCCCGGAAATCTCCCGGACTGCGTGCGCGTGCTGATGCGCGCGGTCGCGGGCGTACCCCGCGGCGGAGTCCTTGCTGACCATGAACGCCCAGTCGCTGGACACGGTCAACACCGCCTCGCGCAGCAATTGGTCGGCCACCGGGTCGCGCAGCCCGTCGCTGTGCGCCCCCATCTTGTCCAACGTGTCGAGGGCGAGCCGGACGATGTCGGCATTGAGATCCACCAGGTCCCGCACCTGGTCCCCGGCCCACACCCGCCAGTCCTTGCCCGACCCCCACGAGGAGTCCGCCAGCCGCACCGGTTCCCCGACGAATCCGTTCGCGCGGGCGTCGGCGAGCGTACCGACGGTGATCCCGGCCTCGGGCAGCGCGCGCAGCACCTGCTCGAGCCACTGCGGTCCCTCGTGCCACCAGTGCCCGAACAGTTCCGTATCGAAGGCCGCGACCACCAGTGCGGGCCGCCCGATCCGTGCGGACTCGTCGATCAGCCTGCGCCGCACCGTCTCCACGAAGTCCTCGACATCGCGGCGCACGGCCGTGGCGGCCAGGTCGGGGTCGTAGGGCGCCTTGTCCGGTCCGGCGACGTGCTTGCCGGTGACCCGGGCCGGTTTGAGCCCGGTGTCGTGGTCGTAGTGGTGGAAGTCGCGGTAGGCGCCTTGGCCGGGATAGCCGGACTTGGGCGACCACACCCGGTAGCTCACCTGCAGATCCCGCCCGAAGGCGACGACATCGGAATCCCACACCGGCCGCCCGAGCGTGGTGTCGCCGCGCAGGGCCGGTCCGTCGACCATGAAATGCGTCACACCCGCCGCCGCGTAGCCGGTCTCCATCCCTGGCGTGAAGCCGCATTCCGGCGCCCAGATCCCCGACGGCGTATGTCCCCACCGGTGCCGCGCGTCGGCGAGCCCCTCGCCGAGTTCGAACCCGCGCAGTCGCGGATCCAGCAGCGGCTGGAACGGATGCGCCAGCGGACCGCCGAGCAACTCGATCGCCTCGGCATCGATCAGCTCCCGCCACACCGGCGACCCGCCGTGCCGCCAGTGCCGCTCGAAATCGGCCAGGGCGGCCGTGGCGAGCCGGTGCTCGTGCCGCCCGAGCGCGATATTGCCCGCCATCGCGGCCTCGTCGGCGCGCAGTCGCCAGTTGCCCAGCCAGTGATGCATGCCCGACAGGCAGTGCGGATCATCGAGCTGGGCGGCCAGCACCGGCGTGATACCGAAACTCAGCAGATGCGAACGCCCTTCCGTGGCAAGGGTTCTCAGCACCTTAGCGACGGGAATATAAGAGGCGGCCCACGATTGATACAGCCACTCCTCCCCCACCGGCCACCGCCCATGATGCGCCAGCCAGG
This sequence comes from Nocardia thraciensis, assembly GCF_054782435.1. Lineage (NCBI taxonomy): Bacteria > Bacillati > Actinomycetota > Actinomycetes > Mycobacteriales > Nocardiaceae > Nocardia > Nocardia thraciensis. The sequence goes on along the minus strand of NZ_BAAGSM010000026.1, from coordinate 81,617 downwards.
GCAAATGAGAGTGCAACACCAGGGCGAACTGCCCAGGTACACCTCCAGATGCCCCACCTGAGTTCCCGACCCCAGATACCTCACCTGCGTTCCCGACCCTGGACGCTCCACCTGCGTTCCCGACCCCAGACGCTCCACCTGCGTTCCCGACCCCGGACGCTCCACCTGCGTTCCCGACCCCAGACGCCCCACCTGCGTTCCCAACCCCGGACGCCCCACCTGCGTTCCCAACCCCGGACGCCCCACCTGCGTTCCCGGTCCCGGACGCGCCACTTTCATTCCCGGCCCTGGGCGCCCCATTTTTTCCATTCCCGGCGTGCTTTTGGCCGGGACCTTCTCCTGTACTCAAGGCTTCACCGCGATGGCGACCAGGTCGAGGCTCGCGTCGATGTCCGGGTCCCACGCACCACTCGTCGCACCGCTCCACAGCACGAAATCCTCGGTGCGGACCGCGGCGACGTCGGCGGCCAGGTCCTCCGGCCACGGCTCACCGGCCAGCGCGCGCTCGATCTGGGCGTCGATCAGCGATCCACCCCACTTGGCGTCCAGCGCGGCGAGCGCGGGGCCGTGATGCACACCCGCCATCAGATCGACCCGGAAACCGGCCTCCACCAACAGTTCCGAGAGTTCCGCACCGTTCAGCTCGCGCGTGTGGAAGGGGTTCAGCGGGGTGTCGCGCCCCGGCGAGAACGTGATCCGGTTCGGCGTGCTGATCAGCAGTTCCCCGCCCGGCCGCAGCACCCGCAGGCATTCGCGCAGGAACTGCGCCTGATCCCAGAGATGCTCGATGACCTGGAAGTTCACCACGACATCGACCGACGCGTCGTCGAACGGCAGGGCGGCCAGGTTGCCCTGCACCATCTCCACGCGCGGATACGCGGCACGCACGTGCTCGACCGCGCTCGCGTCGTAGTCCAGCCCGACCACCGTGGCCGCCACCCCCGCGATCATGTTGGCGCCGTAGCCTTCTCCCGATCCGGCCTCCAGCACGGCCTTGCCCGCACAGCGCCGCAGCAGCCGGGCGTAGACGATCTCGTGGCGGCGGAACCAGTAGTTCTCCTCCGCGATGCCCGGCACCGTCCGCTCGCCGGTCAGGGGCAGCGGGTCCACCGCGCTGGACTCCCCCGCGACGGGGGAGAAAACGGCCTCACTCATTCACCCGACGTTAGCGGTTGCCCCTATCACACCCGCGCTCGGAGTGGTGATGCAGAACATCACACCCCAAGTTACCCACGAGTAACTTAACGTAGGGTAATGTCCCGAGCTGAGCTATTTCGTGGACGTACGGCCACCCGATCGTGCGACCCCATCCTCACGTGCCATCCAGAACAGGAGGTCGACGAAGACCAATGCCGAACATCGTCGTACTGATCAAGCAGGTTCCCGACACCTGGTCCGAGCGCAAGCTGACCGATGGTGACTACACGCTCGACCGCGAGGCCGCCGACGCGATCCTGGACGAGATCAACGAACGCGCCGTCGAGGAGGCCCTGCTGATCAAGGAAGCGCAGGGCGGCGAGGTCACCGTCCTGGCCATGGGGCCGGAACGCGCGACCGAGGCCATCCGCAAGGCGCTGTCCATGGGGGCCGACAAGGCCATCCACGTCAAGGACGACGCCATCCACGGCTCCGACGCCGTGCAGACCGCGTGGGTCCTGGCCGGTGCGCTGGGCCAGATCGAGGGTGTCGAGCTGGTCATCGCCGGTAACGAGTCCACCGACGGCCGCGCGGGCGCGGTCCCGGCCATCATCGCCGAGTACCTGGGCATCCCGCAGCTGACGCACCTGCGCAAGCTGGCCGTCGACGGCGAGAAGATCTCCGGCGAGCGCGAGACCGACGAGGGCGTGTTCAAGCTGGAGGCCGCGCTCCCGGCCATCGTCTCGGTCACCGAGAAGATCAACGAGCCGCGCTTCCCCTCCTTCAAGGGCATCATGGCCGCGAAGAAGAAGGAAGTGCAGACCTTCACCCTCGCCGACCTGGGCATCGACCCGTCGACGGTCGGCGTGGGCAACGCGGGTTCCGCGGTCACAGGCGTCACCCCGAAGCCGCCGCGCACGGCGGGCGAGAAGATCGTCGACGAGGGCGAGGGCGGCCAGCAGATCGCCACCTACCTCGTCGGTCAGAAGATCATCTGAAGCCCACCGAGCCCAACGAACTTCAGGAGAAAGAGCAATGGCAGAAGTACTTGTGCTCGTGGAGCACGCCGAGGGTGCGACCAAGAAGGTCACCACCGAACTCCTCACCGCCGCCCGCGCGCTGGGCACCCCGGCCGCGGTCGTGCTCGGCCCGGCGGGCACCGGTGACAAGCTGGCCGACGCGCTGTCCGCCGCGGGCGCCGAGAAGATCTACGTCGCCGAGTCCGACGATGTCGACGGCTTCCTGGTGACCCCGAAGGTGGACGTGCTGGCCGGTCTGGCCGAATCCGCCTCCCCCGCCGCGATTCTCGTGGCCGCCTCCGCCGAGGGCAAGGAGGTGTCGGGTCGCCTGGCCGCCCGCATCGGCTCCGGCCTGCTGGTCGACGTCATCGGCGTCAACGGCGACGGCTCGGTGACCGGCTCCATCTTCGGTGGCGCGTTCACCGTCGATTACAAGGCCACCGGCGACGTGCCGGTGATCTCGGTGCGCCCGGGCGCCGTCGAGGCGGCCCCGCAGGCCGCCGCGGGCGAGAAGGTGACCGTGGAGGTGCCCGCGCAGGAAGAGGGCGTCACCAAGGTGACCTCCCGCGAGCCCGTGGCCGGCGGCGACCGGCCGGAACTCACCGAGGCCACCATCGTGGTGTCCGGTGGCCGCGGCGTGGGCAGCGAGGACAACTTCCACAAGGTGGTCGAGCCGCTCGCCGACGCGCTCGGTGCCGCGGTCGGCGCCTCGCGTGCCGCCGTCGACTCCGGCTACTACCCGGGCCAGTTCCAGGTCGGCCAGACCGGTAAGACGGTCTCCCCGCAGCTGTACGTCGCCCTGGGCATCTCGGGCGCCATCCAGCACCGTGCGGGCATGCAGACCTCGAAGACCATCGTCGCCGTCAACAAGGACGAAGAGGCGCCGATCTTCGAGATCTCCGACTACGGCATCGTCGGCGACCTGTTCAACGTCGCCCCGCAGCTGACCGAAGCGGTCAAGACCCACAAGGGCTAGGCTCCCCGCCTTCCCGCGATTCTTGCGAGCCGTCGAGCGCGTGCTGCGCCGCGGACCTGCGGAGATCGCGGGGCTGGGATAGCCCGTACCCGACCAGAGTTACCTTCGACTCGCCAAATCCGGGGTTGCGTTGCGCAGCCTCGGGTTTGGCGAGTTTCGGCTTTTGCGAGGGGTTTCAGCGGCGCGCTCGGGAGAGTGAAGCTTCGCGGCATGTGTGCGCTTCCTTTCCGGCATGCTTTTGACCGGAAACTAGCGCCGGTTGGTGAGGACGCCGATGGCGGTGGGGATGCACAGGGCCAGGCCCCAGGGGACCTCGACCCAGAACGGCCAGAAGTAGCCCATGCCGGTGGCGAGCCAGATCAGGATGCACAGCAGGTTGACGAATACCCAGGGCGTCCACATGATCAGCACCCAGGTGGGGACCGCGCCCTTCGGACGCTCCGGGCGGGCCGAAACCCGCTGGGTGGGAAGGTCCGACAGCAGCGGGGCCAGTTCGCCGTAGGTCCGGGGGCGTAGACCCGCTGCCCGATCGGCGCGCGACGCCAATTGGCTTGCGGTTCCCACCACAGGCCGCAAGGCTGTTCGAATGTCGATCACGCTGCCCCCGGAGGTAGAGCAGACCATTCGCACCGTCTTCCAGGACCGGGGCGAGGACTGGCTGGCCGCGCTGCCCACGGTGGTGGAGAAGCTCTGCGGCGCCTGGGAACTGGAGCTGATCGGCGACTCGCTCACCGGCGGCACGCATTCGTTCGTGGCCCCGGTGCGGCGCGCCGACGGATCGGTCGCGGTGCTGAAGGCGCCGGTGGTCGACGAGGAGAACGTCGGCGAGCCCACCGGGCTGTTCTGCTACGACGGCGACGGCGCCGTGCGGCTGCACCGCTTCGACCCCGGCACCGGGGCCATGCTGCTGGAGTGGGCGCGACCCGGCACACCGCTGCTGCGCCAGCCCGGCTTTCCGAGCCTGGAGGGGCGGCCCGAGCACGCGGACAAGATCGAGTCGGCGTGCCGCCTGTATCGACGGTTGCGGCGCGAGCCGACCGCGGCGCCGCCCGGATTTCCCGCGCTGCCCGAGGCCGCCACCATGGTGGCCGACTGGACCCAGATGTTCACGGATCCGGAACCCGAAGTCGCCCAGGAGATCCCGGGCGAGCTGCTGCGGCAGGCCGTCTCCTGGTGCCGCAGGCTCGCCGCCCCCGACGGCCCGTTGCTGATCGTCAATCGCGACACCCACCTGGGCAACGTCATCGCCGCCGAACGAGAGCCGTGGCTGCTCATCGATCCCAAGCCCTACCTGGGCGAGGCGGCCTTCGACGCGGGCTTCCTGATCATGATCCAAACCCAGTGCGACCCCACGGCCGCGCATGCCCGCCGGGCCGTCGACCGCACCGCGCGGGCGCTGGAGGTGGACGCGGACCGTTCCCGTGGCTGGGCATACCTGCGCGCGCTCGAGGAGATCGTCTGGGCCGTGGAGGATGAGGAGCCCGAGTTGCTGCGGTTGCACCGCGCCGTCGCGCAGGCGCTCAGCGAGTAAGCGGCTAACGCCCGCGGGCGCGGGAAATTCAGAGAGACCGGTCGGTCTGCCACCGGAATTGATGAGTTCCGGTATCCGGAGCGACCATCCGATGTGCGAACCAGCGAATCTCCAGTTGCCCCTCGATTCGACCCCCCTCCCGGGCGAGTGCTGCGAGAATGCCGTGATCGGCTACCCGGCAAGACATTTGCAACCTTCGCATCGCCAACCACGGATCGCAATGTTGATAACGATTCGGTCGCTGCCACTCAAAATTGCTGATAATGTTTGCCGTCGTCGGGTGCTGGGGCCGGTAGGCCCCCGCCGGGCGGGCAAGGTTCGTACTGAAATCGCCTGTCCGGGAAGCAACTTCGAGGTCCGCCGGGTGGTTCTGACAACCCGGCGCTGCTCCGGCGCCGACGCAAGCGTCATCCGACCCTGGTGTCTGGTGGTCGGCGAGTTGAGGAAGGACAAGGCGGCCGGGCAGCCGGCGACGAGGGAACCTGATGAATCAATCTACCGCCGTGACGATTTCGTGGATCCTCGCCGCAGTTCTCATATTGGCCGTCGCGGCGGCCGTGTATGCGGCGTACTACGCGCTCCACCAACGGTCCCGTGCCGAGGCAGCCGAACAGGCGCTGCACGGCACCGAGGACGAGCTAGAGCACTTCACTGCCAGCACAATGCCTTTCGTGGCCGATTCGGTGCGCAGATCCGACGTCACGGTGGACATTCCGGTGGCCGGTGGGCATTCGCGCTTCTCGCAGGCGCTACGCGCGGTCGCCGAGCGCTACGCCGGTGATCTGCGCCTGGTGCAGGCCGAGACCCGCGAGCGCATCCGCCGGGAGGCCGAGTACGAGGCGCAGCAGGCGATCGCCCGCGCCGAGGCGGCCGTGCGCGCCGAAACCGAGAACGCCTCGCGCGAGGCGACCAGCGCGGCGGTGCGCGCGTTCGGAACCTCGGTGGTCAGCCTGGGCACCGACGTCAGCCAGGTGGTGAGCACCGCGCTGCGCGAGCACCGCGGCGACGAGGTCTACGAGACGCTCACCCGCATCGACCACAGTGTCCAGCAGATGATCCGCCAGGCGCAGTCCTATGTGATCGTCTGTGGCGGTCTCCCCGGGCGGCGCTGGCCGCAGCAGTCGCTGACCGATGTTGTCGGTGGCTCCGTCGGACGCGTGCGCGACTTCACCCGCGTGCGACCGCATCAGCTCGACCGCACCGTCATCAGCCGCGCGGTGGAGCCGCTGGTCCACACGCTGGCCACGCTGCTCGACAACGCGCTGCGGTATTCGCCGCCCACCTCGTTCGTCGACGTGTCCTTCCAGGAGGGTCACCACGGCGTCACCGTGATCGTCGACGACGCCGGCGTGCGGATGAACTCCGAGCAGATGGAGGAGGCCCGCCAGGTGCTCGCCGGCGAGCGGGTCGTCGACATCCACCAGCTCGGACCGGCGCCGCGCGTGGGCTTCCCGGGCATCGCCTCGCTGGCCCGCCGCTACGGCTTCACCGTCTACATCGACGGCCCCAACGCCTACGGCGGCATGCGGGCGATGGTGTACGTCCCGGAGCAGCTGCTGTCGCCGCGGGAGCGCACGCCGCAGATGGCCGCTCCCACGGTGATTTCCGCGGTCGCCGAATCGGAGGCCACCACGGCGTCGACCCATCGCGCCTTCGGCGGCGAGCCGGTGGACTCCGGCCTGCAGCACGCCGGGACGACGGGCACATCGCAGACCGGAACGACCGGGCCGGGACAGGCCGGAACGACGGGGGCAACACACGCCGCAATGACGGGGACGACACAGGGTGGCGCGGCGGGTTCCGCGCGCGCCGAGACGACGGAATCCGTATACGCCGCACCGACGACACCCGCACGCCCCGGATCGCGGGCCGACGCCGTCGAGGGCGCCCACGCCGCGTGGGCGGACAACGCCCGCGGCGCCGCCGGGGCGCACGCCGCACCGGCGGAGAGCACGCGGCCGCTGACCTCCGGGGGCGCGCACGCCGCCGATCCGGCCGAATCCGACGACGACACCGGCGAATCCGACTCCATGTCGACCGTCCACGAACTCACCCCGGGCGGATTACCCCGACGCCGCCGTCGCACCGTGGCGGTGTCCACGGTGTCGCGTGGAGGCCCGGACACCGACACCGCACTGCCACGACCCGACGTTGCCGCCGCGTGGCACAGCGGAACCCAGAGCGGCCGCACCACCGCCGCAAACGAAAACACCGAAGGGATGACATCCTGATGAGCACACCCGGTATAGCCGTCTCCGACGGCAACAAGCTGGCTTGGATGCTCGAGGACCTCAATGTCGCCGGCGTACGGTTCGCCGTCCTCCTCTCCGACGACGGGCTGCGCATCGCACAGGTCGGAGAGATCAGCGTCGACGACGCCGAGCGCTTCGCCGCCGCGTCCTCCGGACTCCGATCGCTCGGCAAGGCGCTAGGCGAATTCTGCGGGGCAGCGAATACGGTGCGGCAGAACATGACCGAGTACGACGACGGCATGATCTTCATCACCGCCGCCGGCGAGGGCGCGCTCATCGGCGTCTCCACGACCACGCAGGTCGACGTCAGCCTGATCGCGCACCGGATGAACGAACTGGCGTTGCGCGTCGGCCGCGAACTCGGCAGCCTGCCGCGCCAGCGGTAACGGCCGCCATGAGTGAGCGCAGCGAGCGAACACATGGCACGGCTGGGCGCCTGCACGTGACGCCGCCGAGCGCTGACGAGGTGGCGCATGAGTAGACATCGACGCGACCCCGATCTCGTCCGGGCATACGTGCGTACGGGCGGGCGTTCGCGCGCCACCCGGGAGGTCGATCTCGTGACCCTTGTTGTGGCAGCACAGGATCCGGCCCCGGGCGTGAGCCCGGACGGGCGCCGGGTGATGGGCGTGTGCAGCCGCCGCGGGGCCCTGTCGATCGCCGAGATCGCCGCCTATCTCGATCTGCCGCCCTCGGTGGTCAAGATCGTCGCGTCCGACCTGCTGGACAGCGGTCAGCTGGTGAATCCGACTCCGGTGGACCAGGTTCCGCAACTCGCCCTGCTCGAGGAGGTACTGAATGGGCTCCGCGCTCTCGCCGTCTGAGCGCTCGTCTGCCCTCACCGAACGCACCGTCGACTATGTGCCCGAGACCGTCACCCGGTCCGTGAAGCTGTTGGTGGCGGGCAATTTCGGCGTCGGCAAGACCACGTTCGTCAGCAGTGTGTCGGAGATCCGGCCGCTGCGCACCGAGGAAACCATCACCGAGGCCAGCGTCGGCATCGACGATATGGCGGGCCTCCCGGGCAAGGTGACCACCACGGTCGCCATGGATTTCGGCCGCATCACGCTGAATCCGCAACTGGCGCTGTATCTTTTCGGCACTCCCGGGCAGCGCCGGTTCCTCCCGCTGTGGGAGGAGCTGGCCCGCGGCGCCCTCGGCGCGCTGGTGCTCGTCGACACCCGGCGCATCGACAAGGCCGACGAGGTGCTGGCGATCCTCGAGGAACGCGGCGTGCCGTACTCGGTGGCGGTCAACGAGTTCGAGGGCTCGCAACGCTTTCCGCTGCACGAGATACGCGAGGCGCTCGACCTCGAGCCCAGCACCCCGCTCACCGCCTTGGACGCGCGCGATCGCGGGCCCTGTCTGCGGTCGCTGATCACGCTCGTCGAATTCCTGTTCCAGCGTCTGGATTCCCATTCTTGACCCGGCCCCCGGTTCATCCCGAGTCCTGCCCGGCCCCGCACGGATCGCCGATCGACACCGACGGGCCGCGAGTGCCGCTGCATACATCGGTCGCGTACATGATCGCGCAGGATGCCATCGACCAGCTGCTGGACGCGCTGCCGGATCTGTCGCTCGCCGTGGACGCCGCCGAATTGACCTGGCGTCCAGGACCTTTCCATCGTGCACTGACGGGCCTGCCGGTCCGATTCCCGAAATCTCCACCGTTGCACGTGTAATGAGGCGACCACGATGGAGCACAACTCCTTGGTCCTGGACCCCACTGGTCGGTGACCGACGCCGCCCTGATGCGGTCGCTGCTGACCGATCCGCGGGTGTCGAAGGACGCGCGCCAGCACTGGCCGAAGTTTGGCCGGAATCTACTCACACACAGTGAATTCCGGCCAAGAGTGTGCCGGAGACAACGAAAGGTGGAGGGCGGCTCACGCGCTGTGCAAGGCGGCAAGCAAGGTCGTCAGGATGGGGGACGTGCGGGCGTCGCTGCGCAGCACGGCGGAGACCGGGATGCGCAGCGGGCGGCCCGGCACGTTCAGGGCCGCGATCCCGTCGGCGGGAGTGTCGGCGTACAGGATGGTCCACGCGTCGGGCCGGTTGATCAGTTCCATGGTGGCGGTGTGGTCCGGCGGAATGGGCGGCCCGTAGGTCGCGCGGGTGGGCAGATCCGCGAAGGCGCGCCGGACCACGGTGTGCAGCAGCACCTGTTCCTGTTCCGGGGGCAACAGCAACGGGTAGTTGCCCAACTCGGCGAGCGTCACATTCTCCCGCCCCGCCAACGGGTGGGCCGTCGAGACGGCGATGACGAGGTCCTCCACCCACAGCTCCTCGACCGTCAGACCGGGCTGATCGACGCTGCCCCGAATGAGGGCAAGATCACAATCGCCGTCCGCCACCGCGGCGATGCGCTGCCGGAACGGCTTGATCACGAACTCGATCTCCGCGCCCGGATGCGCCTCGCGCGCACCCGCGATGGCCGACAGTGATCTTGTTGCGAAAGACATGTTCGCGGCCAGGCGAATTCGCGGCCCGGAGGCCCGCACAGCTGCGCGAATGGCCGATTCGAGGCTTAGCATTTGCTTCGCAAGGGGAAGTAGCCGAGTCGTTGCGTCGGTCGGGACGACCGATCGCGTCGAGCGCTCGAACAGCTGCACACCAAGATCATGTTCGAGCCTGGCGATCTGATGACTGATAGCGGATTGCGATATGAAGCACCGCTGCGCGGCGCGACTGAAGCTCAGCTCCTCGCAGACCGCGACGAAATAGGAGAGCTGCCGCAGTTCCATCAAGATCTCCATTCATGAGCAATCGGGATAAGATTCATCAATATTATGCGCCCAGGCAGCTGGAACGTTTGCATTCCGGATCGCGTTTACTAATGACAGAAGGAGGCTGTCATGCAAAACGTGGATGCGGGGATCGAAACCGCTGAGGTAGTCATCGTCGGATCGGGCTTCGGCGGACTCGCCGCCGCGAAGCAGCTGAACAAGTCGGGGGTCAACTACGTTCTCATCTCGAGCACGCCGGAACATCTGTTCCAGCCCCTGCTGTATCAGGTAGCGACGGGTGTGCTCCCCGCCACAGACATCGCCCCGCCGATCGCGGGAATCCTGCACCGGCATCGGAACGCCGACGTGCGCCTGGGCAAGGTCACCGATATCGACGCCGATGCCGCGGAGCTCACCTACGAGACGCCGGAGGGCACGCGCCGGATCCGCTACGGCTCACTGATCGCCGCCACCGGCGCCAACCAGTCGTATTTCGGCCGTGCCGATTTCGCCCGGAAGACGTTCTCGCTCAAGACCATCGACGACGCCGAGCGACTGCGCGGGCAGATCGAGCGGGTCTTCGCCGAGGCGGAGACCGCCGACCCGGATTCGCGGGCGCGGCTGCTGAGCTTCGTGGTCGTCGGTGCGGGCCCGACCGGTGTCGAGGTCGCCGGTCAGCTCGAGGAGCTCGCGAAAAGGCATTATCACCAGGAGATTTCGGTCTCGCTGGTGGAGGGCGCGGGCGCGGTGCTGCCGCCGTTCGGCGGGAGTCTGTCGGAGTATGCCCGAGAGTCGTTGCAGCGCAACGGCGTCGAGGTGTTGCTGGACACCTTCGTGACCGATATCGAGTCGGGCAAGGTGACCGTGAAGACCAAGGACGGCGTGGAACGCCGCATCGGCGCCGAGACCGTGGTGTGGTCGGCGGGCGTCGCGGCGGGCGGCTTCGCGCAGCTGCTGGCCGAGGCCACCGGCTGCGAGACCGACCGCGCCGGGCGGCTGCTCATCAATCCGGACTGCACGGTCGGCGGCCATGCCGATATCTATGCCATCGGCGATATGACCTCGCTCAACGGCTACCCCGGACAGTCGCCGACCGCGATGCAGGAGGGCCGCCACGTCGCCGACATCATCCGCCGCAAGAAGCAGCCCGGCACCCCGTTCGTCTACTGGGACAAGGGGTCGATGGCGGTGATCAGCCGCTTCAGCGCGGTCACCAAGGTCAACGACAAGATCAAGTTCACTGGGACCATCGCCTGGGCCGCGTGGCTCGCGGTGCACCTGTTCTACCTGGTCGGCTTCCGCAACCGGCTCGTGGCGGTGGTGTCGTGGCTGGTGGCGTTCATCGGCACCGGGCGACCCGGGTTCACCGAGGACGAGAAGGGCGCGGCCGCACCGATTCCCGAAGCGCCGCACCGGGCGGCCTAGCGCGCACCCGGCGGAACAAGCTCTCCGGTGCCACGGGGCATCGGAGAGCTTCGTATTCCACGGCCCGCGCCTCGCGTCGCACCTCCGGTTCGTCGCCATCTTCTCCCACAGCACATTCGGGCCATTCGCGACGCGGCGTCCGGCTCGATTCGAGGCGAGCGGTTCGCCGGGCGTCCATCCTCGCGTTCTCGCCGATCCAGCACACTACCCATAGGTGGGCATCCGTCCGCCGGGCGACGTGGCGCAATTGCGCCGGGTTCGGGGCCGCCCTCCGATTCGGATGCCTCCGCGACCGCGGGGTAACTTCGCTACACCGTGCCGCCGAGTGCGGTTTCGTGATAGACGTACGTGTCGGAAAGCCCGCCTCCCGAGAGGAACAGCCTGATGATGAAACGCACCGTCGCCGCGGCAACGGCAGCAGTTGCGGCCTCACTCTTCACGTTCGGCCAGTCCTGGGCGCAGGAGTCGGAGAGCCAGTTCCAGGTCTCCGAAAACGTCACCGTCGTCGCCAATGTCGCCGATCCAGCCGACAACACCTGCTACCCGGCCGTGATCACCGCCGAAGGCCCGCGAACGGTGTACTGGAACAACGCCACCCCCTTCTACGCCACGATCTACGCCCGCGGCGGCGACGGCCCGGAATGCGGCGGACAGGTCTACGAGCGGCTGCGCCCCGGCCAGGTGTCAGGCGTGCCGAACACGCTCCACGGTGCGGTCATCGACGTCAGGTTCTCGTCGTTCCAATAGGACTGGACGGGTAGCCGCACCGATACAGCTCCGGGTCGCCTACGGTCCGGAGCAGGTCGCCTCACTCGCCGTCGACGATCACATCCGCGTGCGCACGCGTCCGGTCGACGGCGAAGTGTGCGTCCTCGGCAGCCATCCATCGCTGCCACAGCGGCGGCGTCGCCAAGGACAGCCGGTCACCGACGGCGGCGCGTCCGGAGGACACGCCTTCCAGAATCACTGCACATCACGCTGATCGTTCCTCGGTGGCGGGAGATGCTAACAATCGGTGCCCGCCGGGGCCGGGCTCAAGACTTGGTGTGTAGTAAGGGGATTCGGACTGCCTCGATCGCCTGCCGGATGCGGGTGCAGTCGGTAGGGGTGAATCCGGCGATCTTGTCATCGATGTTGTTGCGACACACCGTGATCAGAGTGCTGGCCAGGGCGGGATAGTCAGCGCTGGGGAACAGGTGGGTCTGGGTCGTCCAGTAGAGAGCGGCGGCCTTGTCGAGGCCGATGCCGTCGACCTCGCGGTCGCCCAGGGTGCCGCCGTCGGTGATCAGGGCGGCGAGCCGATTGCCCACGCCGCTGTTGGTGTGGACGCCGCCGTTGTCGGGTGCGCGGTTGCGGTCGGAGTGGGTCGCGGGGACCCAGCCCGGCCCCTTGTACGTCTCCGGCTGCGGGTCGGGGGCCGAACGCGGCGACCTCATGTCCCGGATGACGCCGGCATCGGTGCCGTTGCCGATCTTCCAGCGGTCGGCCTTCCTGCCGCGTTTTCCGGCCAGTTCGGTGAACTCGCCGAACACGTCCGACATGGATTCGTTGATCGCGCCGGACTCGTTGAGGTAGTTCAGGCCGCTGGTGCGCTCGGTGACGCCGTGGGTCAACTCGTGGGCGACGACGTCGAGACCGAGTACCGCGCTGCCGATCACGAAGCCCTGCTCGTCGGTCCAGTAGGCGTTCGCGTACGGACACTCCTCGGCGCAGACGCGCACGGTGGCGCGCAAGGCCTTACCGCTGCCCGCGACCTCGATGCCGATCAGATCCGTCAGGCTGCCCAGTTCGGTGTGGCGGCGGTAGAAGTCCTCGGTGTCGCCCATCCAGTCGTAGACCTTGTCGGCGTCCTCGTTCCCGGCGGCCCGGGGGCCGCCCTCCGTGCGCACCACGGGATAGCTGCCCGCCGCACCGCACGGCACGGCGAGCGTCGGCTCCGCGCCCTGGGAGTCGGCATCGCAGACAACACGCTCGAGCGCGCGCTCCGCGGGCAGGGCGTCGAGCACCGCACCGCCGACGGCGGCCACGAACACCCGCCACACCGTGCCTCCCGCGCGAATGTCGTATCGGTAGGCCGGGACCGCGACGCGGTCGGGGCGGTCGCCGTCGACCAGGCTCGGGTCGTACCACGCGGCCGACTCGGCGCGCACCCGCAGGGTGTCGGCGGCGAGCCCGGACAGCTCGGCCACCTTGCCCATGGCGGCGCGCCGCGCCGACTCGGTCGGCTCGGCGCCGCCGGGCGGATAGCCGCCTTCGACGCGTTCGGACAGCGCGCCCGTCACCGAACGCAGCGCGCCGTCCGGTCGCAGTGCCAGCGCGACACCGGCGCCGTGCACCGGGATCGCGCCGACCCGCTGGCCGAGCCGGACCGTGCTGCCGCCCGCCCGCGCGGCCACCGTCGTCACGACGAGATCGGCTGCGGCGCCGAAGAGCTGCTTGATATCGGCCGCGTGCGCGACGGCCGCCGCGGCCGGATCGGCGGAGCCCCAGCCGCCCGGCACCGCGATCGGCCGATCCGGCACGATCTGACGGACCGCACCCCGGGAACTCTCGTGCACCTGCTTCGATGCGGTCGCCAGTGACGGCGCGACGGGCGGCTGCGCCGCCGACGGCGCCGACAGCAGCACGAGCACGGCGACCCACAGGCCGCACAGACAGGTCCTCATCATGTCTTCCCCCCGCGATCTTCCGATGGACGTGAACAACCGCTGTACGCGATCGACATCCGATCGCGCTCCCCCGAGGCAGCACTCCTCGGCAATCACCGATAACACGGCGGCACGGCCGTGCTCCCTTCGGACCGTCCGGCGCGGCCGATGTGCACTCCCCCGAATCGCCTTGCCGGAGGGGATGTCTCGCGGCGGAACCCTAGAGCTTCGCCAGCACCCGCCGCACCGTGAGGAAGGTGCGCGTGGTGATGTCCTTGCCGTACACCGACTCCAGCCAGCCCATGTAGTCGGGCGTGGACGGACTGGAATTGTCGACGACCGACAGCAGTGCCCGAGCGGGCTCGTCGTACCGCACGACTCGAACCGCCTGCCGGAGGCGTTCCGGGGGCGGCCCGGGCGGCCCCTGCGCGCCGTCCTTCACGAACGTCACCGTCAGGTACGTCTCGCGGCCGTGGGTCAGGCCCGGGAACGGATCTGAGTCGACCAGCGCCCGCAACTCGTCGCGGCTGCGGATGACGGTGCCGCCGCCGATGCCGAGCTCGGCATTGAGTGCCCGCTGGATGCGTGTCTCCAACTCGGGGACATCGGTTGCGGCGCAGCCGAATACGATATTGCCGCTACTCAGGACCGACCCGACCGCATCGAACCCCAGCCCCTCGAACACCCCGCGCAGCTTCTCGTTGCGCATGTTCGGGTTGCTGGGCATGATCCCGCGTAGCAGGGCGGCGTACCGGTTCATGTGCCGAAGGTACCGCCCGGCGCCGACAAGTTCGGCCGCGCCTCAACCCGCCTGCGGCGTACCCACCCCGTTCTTCTTGCGCTCGATGTCCTCCAGCGCCGCGATGTACTCGGCGCGCTTCTCGGCCCCCGCCTCCCACGCTTCCTTGCGGTTCTTGACCACCTTCGCGGGCGCGCCGACGGCGATCCCGTAGTCCGGGATGTCGCCCTTGACCACGGCGTGCGCACCCAGGACGCAGCCGCGGCCGACCCGGGTCTCGCGCAGCACGGTCACCTTGGCGGCGATCCAGGTGTCCGGCCCGATGCGCACCGGGCTCTTCACGATGCCCTGGTCCTTGATCGGCAGGGTGATGTCGTCCATCTTGTGGTCGAAGTCGCAGATGTAGCACCAGTCGGCGACCAGCGTGGACTCACCGATCTCGATATCGAGGTAGGTGTTCACGACGTTGTCCTTGCCGAACACCACCTTGTCGCCGATGCGCAGCGAGCCCTCGTGGCAGCGCAGGGCGTTGCCGTCGCCGATGTGCACCCACTTGCCGATCTCCATGCGGCTCAGCTCGGGCGTCGCGTGGATCTCCACCCCGCGGCCCAGGAATACCATGCCGCGCAGCACGATGTGCGGATTGGCCAGGCGGAACTTGAACAGCCGGTAGTACCGCACCAGGTACCAGGGCGTGTACGCCCGGTTGGCGAGCACCCAGCGCAGCGACGCCATGGTCAGAAACCGCGCCTGCTCCGGGTCGCGGCGGCGCGACCCCCGCCATCGCGAGCGCAGCGGCGCGCCCCACATGCTCGTCACGAACTTGCTCCCTAGAGTCCAGCGGGCGACTGCGTCGTCCAGCGGTGTCGTCGTCGAGGTACCAGGGTACTTTCGCGGCGCGCCACGGCTCACCCACCCCGGTGACAGCGGCGCCGATGTTCTAGTCTCGTGCAGGCCCGTACAAGCAGATGGGAGTCCAGCAGGTGCGTATGCGTATCGGCACGGCTCGCCGCGCCACCGCGGCCCTCGGCGCTCTCGGCATGCTCGCGCTGAGCGGGTGCGGCAGCACCACATTGGACGATATCAAGGTGGGCCCCGGCAAGGGCTGGCCCGCCGCGTACCACGACGCCCGCAACAGTGGCGCCAGCCCGGTCACCGGTTCGCGGCACCTGGTCCCGAGCTGGACCCGGCCGCTGGGCGGGCCCGCGGCCGCCGCCACCCTCATCGGCCCGGGCGGGCAACTGTTCGTCACCACCCGCATGCCGAGCGACTGCGTCGGCACCCCGGGCGCCGTCGGCGCGATATTCGCCTTCCAGATGCCGACCGGGCGCAAACGGTTCTGTAATGCCATGGGGCCGGACGCGATCGCCGCCGGTTCGGCGGTGGACGGGCTGGACAATGTCTACGTCGGTGACAACGGCGCCCTGACCTCCTTCAACGCGCTCGGACAGCCGCGCTGGCGCACACCCGTGGCGGGCGTGCCGGTATCGGTGCAGTTCACCAGCGACGGCGACGTGCTGTCGGTGACGCAGTCCGGCCAGGTCGACGTCGTTGATCGGCAGACCGGAGACCTGCGCTCGGCCACCTTCCAGGCGCTGGGCGAACCAGACTTCCTGACCCAGGCCGGACTGCCGCGGCCGCCGGACGGCGAGGGTATCGGCGACTGCGTGACCGGCGGGCCGCAGTGCCCGGTGGCGAACGTGTCGGCCATCGAGAAGAACTCCGGCCGCTTCTACCTCACCGTCCGGCGGCCGGGCGAGCCCATGGCGTCGCTGGTCGCGCTTCGCTTCGCGGACAAGCAGATTCGGCAGGAGTGGAGTGCCGACATCCTCGCCGAGGGCAGCGCGACCGCACCCACGCTGGCAGCGGACGGCAAGACCGTGTACGTCGGCGACAACAGCGGTCGGCTGCTGGCCGTCGACGCCGCCGACGGTCGCACGAAATGGACTCAGCCGCTGGGGTTCGCGCCGCGCGGCGCGGTCTCGGAGCAGGACGGGCTGCTGATTCCGGGCGGCGACGACGGGCACCTGCTGGCGCTGCGCGACGAGGGCGACTCCGCCCGAATCGCCTGGGAGCGCAAGGATCTGCACCTGCGCGGGCGGCCGGTGCAGACCGCGGGCGACACCGGGTACGTGGTGGCCCCCATGGGAGACACGCTGAGCCTGGTCACCTTCCAGCCCAGCGACGGCACCACGGTCGCCTCCGCCGAGTTGCCGGGCGCGCAGGGCTCCGCCGTCGGCACCGCGGTGAGCGCCAAGGGCCATGTGGTCGTGACGACCCGCATCGGCGAACTGTTCGCCTTCGAGCCGGACGAGTCCTGAGTCCGGGACACCGGACGGACCCGGCGGTCGCTCAGCGCACCGGTGGCGTCTCGCAGAGGAAAACCGTTGGGGTGCGGCCGATTCGGGTGATCACCAGGGTGTGGGGCTGCGCGCCTGCGGATTTGAGCCTGGCCCGCAGGGCGTCGGGGTCGATATCGACTCCCCGGGCGAGGATTTCGAGCGGGCCGCAGCCGCGGCGCCGCAGTTCGGCGCGCAGCGGCTTCTCGCGGAGGTCGAGGCGGTCGAGGACGCGAAAGCCGCGCACCCCGTCGGGAACGCGATCGCCGGTCAGGTAGGCGATGCGTGGATCCAGTTGCCAGAGTCCGTGTCTCGCGGCGTAGTGGCGGACCAGCCCGGCCCGCACCACCGCGCCGTCCGGGTCGATGATCCACTCGCCCGGCTCTCGATCCGGGATGTCGTCCGGCTCGGCGTCCGTGACGCTCCAGGAGCGGCCGCCGGAGGTCAATACGGTGGCGCGCCGGGATATCCCCGGATCGGCGAGGCCCGCCGACCACAGGCACGCCTCCCGCACCGCGCCGTCGAGCGAGACGACCTCCACCTCGCCGTCTCGTGCTAAACCATCGAAATCCAGTCCGGGAGCGCACTTCACGACCAGGTCGCGGCCGCGGTAGGCGTCGAGCAGGTCCGGTAGCGGCGGTTGCAGCTTCGCCGGATCGTGGGTGCGGCGGCCGTCGGACCGCCGGGCCGGATCGGCGACCACGACCGTGCCGGAACTGCACGGCGCCAGCGCGTCCGCCTTGGCCAGCAACACATTTCGCGCATCGGACAGGTTGTGCGCGGCCATGGCCAGCCGCACCTCGTCGAGGTCGCTGCCCAGCACGGCGGGGCAGACCTCGTGCAGCGCCGCCAGTTCCGCGCCGATCGAACAGGTCACGTCGTGCACGGCGCGCCCCGCCAGCCGCCGGGCCCGATGGCGCGCCACCGCACTCGGCGTCGCCTGCTGCAGGGCGTCGTCGGTGTACAGCCACTCCCCCGCGCCGTCGAGCTTGGCCACCGCCCGGCGGCGCAGCCGCACCGTTTCCACCAGCGCGGGCGCCCGCTTTCCGTACTCGCGCCGCACCCGCTCCAGGTCCCCCACCAGAGACGCCGTCGTCAGTGCCGACCGAGCGACCTCGGCCAGCGCCGACGACCCGGCGGCACCGGACAGGTACTCGACGTCCTCGCGAGAAATCCGATAACCCATTACCGATCCACCCGGCGCGGTGGCCGCACCGTCGACCTCATCGCCACAGTCCACCCGCGATGGTCACGCCGCCGATCGCCGCGGCGCACTACTTTCCGGCGGCCAGCGGCTTCACGCCGGTGATCATGGCGTTGTAGAAGAACCGGCGGGGAACCACATGTTTGAGCACGCGCTCGTCCAGCTTGCTCAGGCCCAGCCAGGCCCGGTACTGGGCGATGCGGTAGCGCCAGGTGAGCTTCTCGGCGGGGACCGCGGCCTCGAAGGTGCGCACCGGCCAGCCCCACAGCGCGGCGGCGAACTCCTCGGTCTCCGCGTGCGCCTCGACCGCACCGGCCGACCGGGCGATGGCCTCCAGATCCGACGGATCGAACGTGTGCAGGTCGACCACGGCCTCCAGCGCGGCCGCGCGCGAGGACTCGTCCAGTTCCTCCTGCGGACGCCGCCACTCCCGCAGGAACGGCAGCTTGGTGACCTCGGTGGTGGCCTTCCAGGTGATCTGGCCCAGCTTGCGGGCGTAGAAGTTGCCCACGGTGGTCGGCTCACCGGCGAAGACGAAGCGCCCGCCCGGCTTCAGCACGCGCAGGCATTCCTTCAGCGCCAGCTCGACATCCGGGATGTGGTGCAGCACAGCGTGTCCCACGACGAGGTCGAAGGTGTCGTCCTCGTACGGGATGGTCTCGGCATCGGCCACCCGGCCGTCCACGTCCAGGCCGAGGTGCTCGGCGTTGCGCAGCGCCACCTTCACCATGCCGGGCGACAGGTCGGTGACCGAACCCTGCTCCGCCACCCCCGCCTGCATCAGGTTGAGCAGGAAGAAGCCGGTGCCGCAGCCCAGCTCGAGGGCACGTCCGTAGGGCAGCGGGGCGTTCGGGACAACGGCGTCGAAGCGGCCCTTGGCGTACTCGATACAGCGCTCGTCGTAGGAGATCGACCACTTGTCGTCGTAGGTCTCCGCCTCCCAGTCGTGGTACAGCACCTGGGCGAGCTTGTTATCGGTGCGCGCGGCCTCGACCTCCGCCTCGGTGGCGTGCGGGTTCGGCGCGGGGTCGTCAGGACGTGCGGTCATGGTCCGCTAGCGTACTCGAGCGGCCGGCACGGCGAGATCAGCGGCCCACGAATTCGGCGGACCCCGGGCCCGCCGCCAAATAGGAACGTGTTCCTATGCTGCGGTCTTCGGTCGTGAACAGCTCCGCCCACTCGGTGCGGGCGCGGTCGTGGCCGTGCGTACCGGCCTCGAAGACGCGTTTGGCTGCGGCCAGGGCGCGGGTTGGTCCGCCGATGAACTGCCGGGCCCAGCGCAGGGCGGCGGTATAGACGTCGTCGGGGGCGACCACCTCGTCGGCGAGGCCGATCTGCGCGGCCTCGTCAGGCTCGACGAAGCGCCCGGAATACACCAGATCCTTG
Organism: Nocardia thraciensis; assembly: GCF_054782435.1. Lineage (NCBI taxonomy): Bacteria > Bacillati > Actinomycetota > Actinomycetes > Mycobacteriales > Nocardiaceae > Nocardia > Nocardia thraciensis. Next base: position 62,235 of record NZ_BAAGSM010000026.1, on the reverse strand, counting down.
GCGCGGGACGGTCCGATCAGCAGGCTCAGGCGGCGGATCCCGGCCAGCGGGATCAGGCCCGTCCGGATCTGCGGCAGCCCGAGTTTCGCGTTGTCCCCGATGATCCGCCGGTCGGCGCCCAGCGCCAGTTCCAGCCCGGCGCCGAGCGCGTATCCGCTGATGGCGGCGACCGTCGGCTGCGGCACCCGGGCCAGGCAGCCCAGTGCGCGCTGCAGGTCGCCGACCATCGCCTCCGCCTGCTCCGCCGACAGGCGCGCCAGCTCGGGCAGCTCGTCGCCCGCGCAGAACACGCGCTCGTCGCCGTAGACGACCACCGCCGCGATCTCGGCGTCCCCGGCGATCCGCTCGGCGGCGTCCGCCAGCTCGAGTGCCAGTTGCACATCGATGAGGTTCATCGGCGGCCGCGCGAAACGCAGCACGGCAATTCCCGCCTCGGCGCGGTCCACGGTCACGAATTCGGCCACAGCGGGAGCCTACTGGGCCGCGGGCTCCCTATCGGAGGCGGTCGGCGGGCGGTACGACATCGGGAACACGGTCGGCCCGCGCCCGATGGCGATCTCACCGTCTCGCCGGAAGCCGAGGCCCTCGTAGAACGGCACCGTGTCCACCGTGTTCGATACCAGGAAGCCGTCGGCCCGGAATTCGGCCAGGCGGCGCCGGATCAGTGCCGTGGCGTATCCCCGGCCCTGATACTCCGGGAGCGTGCCGACCGCACCCAGATACAGATGTGGCGTCTGCGGCCGGGCGGCGTCGATCAGCCTGATGGCGCGCACCGCCCGCGGGACCGCCGTGCCGAGCGTGCGCAACAGCGCCACCGGCTCCACAAGCGGCGCAACGACATTCGGAGGCTCCCAGAGCGCCACGGCCACGACGTCCTCGCCGTCCCGGGAGATATCCACGAGCCCGCGCCGACGGCGCGCCTCGATCCGGGTCTCCCAGAAATCGGCCAGCACGCGGTGCCTGCGCGCGGACCGGGGCCAGATGTGGGCCATCAGCGGATCGTCGGCGAAAGCGGCGGCCAGCACGCGCGCTTCGGGACTCGGGGCCATGAGGCCAGTGAAACACGAGACCCGCGCCGCGGCGAACGGTCGGGCTGCCCGGACCTAGCTGGGCCGCTGGGACCCCCGCAGGCGGGAACCGTCGGGCAGGTCGGCGAAGTAGCGGGTGTTGTCCGGGAACTGGAGCATGGGTGTGCCGTCGACGGTCGACAACACCGGCTGGATCGGCTCGATCACCCGGGTGGCCGCGAGAATTTCCGCGGTGGAGGCGAATTCGCCGAGTGCGTCCAGCTGCGACCAGGTGGGCGGGAGCAGCACGTCCATGCCCGCCCGCCAGCGATCCAGGGATTCGGCGGGCGTGCGCCACGCGACCTCGTGCGCCTCGGAGGTGGCGCCGTCGGCGCGCTGTCCGTCCGGCAGGATCGCGACGAAGAAGTGCGTGTCGTAGCGGCGCTCCTCGACGACCGGCGTGACCCAGTTCGCCCACGGGCGCAGCAGATCCGCGCGGAGCACCAGGTTCTCGCGGGCCAGGAACGAACCCAGGGACAGCTCGCGGCGCTCGAGCTGGCCGCGCGCCTCCCGGTAGGTCGCGGTGTCGGAGACCACGCTGTCGGCGGTCGGGCCCGCCAGCAGCACGCCGCATTCCTCGAACGTCTCGCGCACCGCGGCACAGACCAGCGCTTGCGCCCGCGCCGGATCGGTGCCGAACCGCTCGCCCCACCACGCCGGATCGGGTCCCGCCCAGGCGATTTCGGCCTGCGCGTCGGAGGCGTCCACGCCGCCGCCCGGGAAAACCGTCATCCCCGCGGCGAAGGCCATGGCCTGCGCCCGCCGCTGCATGAACACCTCGGGCCCGTTCTCGCCGTCCCGCACCAGCATCACCGTGGACGCGTCCTTGGGCGCCGCGGGCGTCGAATCGGACTCGGCAACAAGCTCGCTCACACTTCGCACCCTAGCGCCTGCTTGGTCGCCCCACCGAGGGGGTGTCCGGCAGCCGAAGGTTCCGGCACGCCACCGGGCACATCGATAGGCGCGGCGTACCCCTCAGGCGCGGCGGTGGCGGCCCAGACGGTGCGAGCGGCGGGCGAAGTAGCGGCCGCCGATGCGGTCCAGCGTGATCGACTGGCGGAATGCCTCGCTGAGCTTCTCCGCCGTGACCACCTCCTCCAGCAGACCCTGGGCGACCACGCTGCCCTCGTTCAGCAGCAGGGCGTGGGTGAAGCCGGGCGGGATCTCCTCGACGTGATGGGTGACCAGGACGGTGGCAGGGGCATCGGGATCGGCGGCCAGATCGCCCAGCTTCTCCACCAGCTCCTCGCGACCGCCCAGGTCCAGCCCGGCGGCGGGCTCGTCCAGCAGCAGCAGTTCCGGATCCGTCATCAGCGCCCGCGCGATCAGCACCCGCTTGCGCTCGCCTTCGGACAGGGTGCCGTAGGCGCGGTCGGAAAGGTGTTCGGCACCGAGGCTTTCCAGCATGTCGATGGCGCGGTCGGTGTCGACGTCGTCGTACTCCTCGCGCCAGCGGCCCATCACCGCGTAGCCCGCCGACACCACCAGATCGCCGACCTTCTCGTCCAGCGGCACCCGGGCGGCCACCGCCGCGGACGACAGGCCGATGCGCGGGCGGAGCTCGGTGACGTCGGTGCGGCCCAGCACCTCGCCCAGCAGGTTCGCGATGCCCGACGTCGGATGCACCTCGGCCGCGGCCATGCGCAGCAGCGAGGTCTTACCGGCGCCGTTGGGGCCGAGCACGACCCAGCGTTCGTCGAGTTCGACCTGCCAGGTGACGGGACCCACCAGCGTGTGGCCCGAGCGCCGGACGGTCACCTCGTTGAAGTCGATGAGCAGATCGGGATCCGGTTGCGGCACGGGCTCCATCTTGGCCCACGCACGCGAATCGTTCTCAACGTGGTCGGTTTGCACGGTATGTGTCATAGTCGGCCGCGCTGCCGGCCGGGTGCGAATTCGTTGTTGCGGCGGTGTGATTCGGGACTCCTGCCGGGGCGGGGGCGCGGGGAGCGGAACAGTCGGCCCAGTACCAGCGCCACCGGTATCGAGCATACGACCCAAATGCCGAGCGCTATCCACAGTGTCGTCATAGCCGTGGTACCGCTCCGACATTCGTGCACCGATCCTGCCGCATTCCGGCCGCCGCGTCGACCGCTGGGCGCGGACGCGTCAGCTCGTCGGCGCGTCGCCGTCCGGCGGAACCGCGATCACGGTGATCGACCCGGGCGCCACCTCGGTGAATCCGGCATCGCGGACCGCGGTCGCCCGGCCCCGCCGGACCCGATCGCACAGCCCCGGCCACCGCCGCGGTTCCGCATCGCGGACCGAGCACCGGAAACCGCGCAGCGACCACGCGTACGCCTGTTCCACCGGTAGCGCACCGGCCAGCAGCATGCTCGCGTGCCCGGCCTGTGCGGCGGCCTTGCCGACAGTCATACCCAATTTCGAATTCACCCATAGCACAGGAAGTTCCGGATCGGCCGGGCCCGGCTCGTCGTGTTCCAGGTCGGTGCCGCCGATCTGCAGTTTCCGGATGCGCGGGTCGATGGCGCCGACCGGCCCGGGCACCAGCGCCCGGGCCTGGGCGCCGTCGAGGTCCACGGTGACGCCGTCGACCTCGTTCGCCGCCAGCCATTGCGCGCCCCGGGCCCGCCGCGCCACCTTGCGGATACGCGAGCGCTTCCAAGCCAGATACCGCTGCTCCCACTCCCCCTCCGGGCCGACTCGTGGATCCAGGCACAGGGCCACCGCCGCCGCGGCGGCCGCGGCGAGCAGGGCGCTGCGCGGTGGCGGGTCGGCCTTCGGAATGTGCAGCACCATCTGCATCGCCTGCACCAGTGCGGGGTCGTCCGGGTCGCCGCTGCCGCCGTAACCGCCCGCCAATTCCGCGTGGCGCGCGGCGAAACCTTCGTCCAGCCCCGGTGTCACGGCGCCGATCGATTCGGTCATCCGCGGGCCCCGCGGATGACGACCGTGGCGATACCCGTTGCAGACAAACATCTCTCCGATCACGCGCCGACAACCAGCTCCCAGCCTATCGCCGATCGGCGAACAGCCCGCTACTACGGCCAGCGCACCGGTGCCGTGCCGGATGCTCAGTGGCCGACGGCCACCTTCAGCGTGAAGCCCTCGGCCGGTTCGCTGCCCTGCTCCCAGGGGCGCGCGTACCCCATCCGCAGTTCGGTGCCGCCGGGCGCCTCGGCGACGAAGCGCCAGATCGAGTTGCCGCCCGCGCCCACGACATTGCCGGACTCGGCGGCGGGACGGAACTCCGGCTCCCCGACCTGCGCGAGGATGGTCTGATCGAGCGCGACCAGCTCCCACTGGTATCCGGTGGTCGGATTGGCCGCGAGCGAGACCTCGAGCGTCTGCCCCGGCACCAGCGACACCTCCTTGCCGTCGAAGTCTCCAGTGACGGTCATGGTTCCCGGCTGCCCTGGGGCCGAGCCGCCAGGTATCGGGTAGACCCCCCGCGGTTCCACCCGGATGGCGTTCCCGCTGCCCGCGGGGATCTTCGACTCGGGGTCCTGGCAACCGACCTCGAGATTCGAGGTCGGCCCGGCCGAGATCGCCCATACCGCCACCCATGCGGAATCGACCTGCGGCGCAGCGGATTCCGATGCCGGGCGCAGCGCGATCTGCACTCCGGTCGTGGTGTCGACGACCGTGCACCGCAACGCGGAGGCGGTGTCCCGCCACGCCGCCGGGACCAGGATCACCATCTCGGCGTCGGCGGGGACCGGAACGCGGGCGGTCTGCCCGAGCGGAATGGTGCCGTACGACACCGGTTCCGGCGCGGCCGAACTCGTGGCCGCGCCGCCGGAATCATCGTTCCCGCAGGCGGCGAGCGCCAGTCCGAGCACAAGCATCAGCAGTGGTACGCGCACACGCATGCCGTCCTCCGGGGGTCGACGCCGACTGGCAAATTCCAAGCAGACCTTACCGGCACGTCCGTGCGGGACGCGTCGACCGCGCCGAGCAACCACTCGGCTCACGTCCGCATCCGGCGCCAGGGCGCCGGATGCGGGGATAAGGGACTACCAGGCGGGAAATAGGGAGCTGACCCACCTGTAGAGGGTTGCTGCCCTGTGGGTCAGGTCAGGGGGACTCGGCGGAGGAGGCCGTCGCGGGCGTCGGCGGCTTCTACCTCGTCTCGGGTGACGCCGAGGATGAACAGGACGGCGTCGAGGTAGGGGTGGGAGAGGGCGGCGTCGGCGATCTCGCGCAGGGCGGGCTTGGCGTTGAATGCGATGCCCAGACCTGCGGCGTTCAGCATGTCGATGTCGTTGGCGCCGTCGCCGACCGCGACGGTCTGCTCCATCGGCACCCCGGCCTCGGCGGCGAACCGCCGCAGCGCCACGGCCTTGGCGGCCCGGTCGACGATCTCCCCGATCACCTTGCCGGTCAGCTTGCCGTCCACCACCTCGAGCGTGTTCGCCTGCACGAAATCCAGTTCCAGATCGTGCGCCAGCGGCTCGATCACCTGCCGGAAGCCGCCGGACACCACGCCGCAGCGGAAACCCAGCCGCCGCAGGGTGCGGATGGTGGTGCGGGCGCCGGGGGTCAGCTCGATGCGCTCGGCGACCTCGTCGATAACGGTCTCGTCCAGCCCGGCCAGCGTCGCGACCCGCTGCCGCAGCGATTCCGCGAAGTCGATCTCGCCGCGCATGGCGGACTCGGTGACCTTGCGCACCTCGTCCTCGACACCCGCGTGCGCGGCCAGCATCTCGATCACCTCACCCTGGATGAGGGTGGAGTCGACGTCGAACACGATCAGCCGCTTGGCCCGCCGCGCCAGGCCCGCGCGCTCGACCGCGACGTCGACGCTCTCCTTGGCCGCCACCACCGACAGGGCGGTGCGCAGCCGGGTCTCGCCCTCCTGGTCCACCGGCGCGGTCACCATCAGCTCCAGACCGGTCACCGGATAGTCGGCGATGCCGCGGATGGCGTCGATATTGACGTTCTGCTCGGCGAGCTTGCGCGCGATCGTGCTGAACGCCCGCGCGGTGACGGGGCTGCCCAGCACCACGATCGCGTGCGTCGACAGCCGTGCCCCCGCCACCGAGTTCGCGCCGATCTCGACGTCGACCTGCATGCCCACGGTGGCCATCGCGTCCTCGAGCTGATCCTGCAGATCCTCCGGATCGTCCGGGCAGGTCACCAGCACGCCGAGGGTCAACCGGCCGCGGATCACGACCTGTTCGACGTCGAGCAGGCTCACCCCGTTGCGGGACAGGGCCGTCAGCAGCACCGAGGTCACACCCGGTTTATCGGGCCCGGTGACAGTGATCAGCACGGTCGTCTCGGGCGTGCTCAAGCGAAACTCCGTTTCTCGTGATGTGCTCGGCCGCCGACGACGGCCAGCACATTGTCTCAGGTCGGTGTGGCGTTCTCTCCGCCGTCCCGGCCCACCATCCGGCGCACAATGCCCCCGCTCCCGTCACCCCGCGCGACACTGCTCCCGTCAACCCGGCGCAACCACCCGCTCCAGCCGACCCGCCGCAACACCCGCTCCAACCGACCCGGCGCAACCACCCGCTCCAACCGACCCGGCGCAACCCCCGCTCCAGCCGGCCCGGCGCAACCACCCGCTCGTCATCCCGGCCTGCTTTTGGCCGGGATCTGCCGTGGATTCCGGCCGAAAGCGTGCCGGAAATAGCGGGATGAGCAGGCCGGGAAGGACGGTGTCCGCTGTGCTCGAAATCGAACGCGGCGGCCGTCGTGTCGACGGCCGCCGCAGGTTCGCAATTTCTGGCTAGCTGTATGAGGCCGTGACGTTGGTGACGCCGGTGCGGAGTCGGCTGGCCGGCGGCCGGTTCCCAACGGCCGAATTGCGGTCGATGATAGTTGTAATGGACGTTCCAGACTTGTAGTGCCTGCTCGCGCTGCAGATCCGAGGTCCATTCACGCGCGTAGAGGAACTCCTCGGCCAAGATCCGGTTGTAGCGCTCGACCTTCCCGTTGTGCCGCGGTGTGTAGGGCGTGATCCGCTGATGCCGGGCCCCGAGCAGCACCCTGGCGAAATCGTGTGCCTTGTAGCAGGCGCCGTTGTCGGTCACGATCCGCTCGATCCGCGTGATGCCGTGCGCGGCGAAGAACGCCCGCGCCCGGAACACGAAACCGATTGCGGTGACAGCTTTCTCGTCGGGCAGTGCCTCGGTGTAGGCCAGGCGCGAGTAGCCGTCGACCGCGGAATGCAGGAACGTGTAGCCGGGCCTGGTGCGCCGGTTGACCGCGCGAGAAGCCTTGTGCTGCAGCGATCCTTTGCCGTGCACGCGCCAGCCGCCACCGTCGGGGATCCGACCGACTTTCTTGATATCGACATGGACCATGTGCCCGGACCGGCGTGCCACGATCGGCCGTGGTACCCGGTTGGCCTCACCGCCCGGATCCAGGAAGCGGCGCCGGTTCAACCCCAGGCGCACCAGATGCCGGCCCACCGTCCGCACCGACACCGAAACACCCTCGCCTGCCAGCTCGAGCGCGATGCGGCGCGCCGACCACTTCCGGGTCCGCCGCAGCACTTCGATCCGGGCCATGACCTGCAACGGCGTGGCTGCCGGTGACCGGTAAGGCGCGCTGGACCGATCGAGCAGCCCGAGTTCACCGTGGCGGCGGAATCGGTTGACCCACTTCGACGCGCACTGCCGGGAGATACCCATCTCCGCGGCGACGTGAGCGATCGGGCGGGACCGACAACGCTGGACGAGCCGGTGACGGCCCTCGAGGGTGAGCGGGGCATTACGGTGGGACACGGCGGTTCTTTCGTTCGTGGCTGATGTGTGAGTTGGCGCTTCACATCCTGCCGCTGAAAGAACCGCCTCTTTCAGCTCACCCCACCCTCGCCGTCACCAACGTCACGACCCACAACAGCTAGCTCGAGACCTTGTCGAGCTCCTTGACGTGGTGCGCTTTCCCACCCCAGCCGACGTGCGCCTCGGCGCGCATCCGCTCGATCATGTGCGGGTAGTGCAGCTCGAACGCCGGACGCTCCGACCGGATCCGCGGCAGCTCATAGAAGTTGTGCCGCGGCGGCGGGCAGGTCGTGGCCCACTCCAGCGAGTTACCGTAGCCCCATGGATCGTCCACCGTCACCACCTCGCCGTAGCGGTAGCTCTTGAAGACGTTCCAGATGAACGGCAGCGTCGAGGCACCGAGGATGAAGGCGCCGATGGTGGAGATCGTGTTCAGTAGCGTGAACCCGTCCGTGGGCAGGTAGTCCGCGTAGCGGCGCGGCATGCCCTCGGCACCCAGCCAGTGCTGCACCAGGAACGTGGTGTGGAAGCCCACCATGGTCGCCCAGAAGTGCCACTTGCCCAGGCGCTCGTCCATCATTCGGCCGGTCATCTTCGGGAACCAGAAATAGATTCCCGCGAAGGTCGCGAACACGATGGTGCCGAAGAGCACGTAGTGGAAGTGCGCGACCACGAAGTAGGTGTCGGATACGTGGAAGTCCAGCGGCGGGCTGGCCAGGATGACACCCGACAGACCACCGAACAGGAACGTGACGATGAAGCCCACCGAGAACAACATCGGTGACTCGAACGTCAACTGCCCCTTCCACATCGTGCCGATCCAGTTGAAGAACTTCACACCGGTCGGAACCGCGATCAGGAACGTCATGAACGAGAAGTACGGCAGCAGTACCGCACCGGTGGCGTACATGTGGTGCGCCCACACCGCGATGGAGAGCGCCGCGATGCCCAGGGTCGCGTAGACCAGCGTGGTGTATCCGAAGATCGGCTTGCGGCTGAAGACCGGGAAGATCTCGGACACGATGCCGAAGAACGGCAGCGCGATGATGTACACCTCGGGATGCCCGAAGTACCAGAACAGGTGTTGATAGAGCAGCGCACCGCCGGACGCCGGATCGTAGATGTGCCCGCCCAGGTGCCGGTCGTAGGCCAAGCCCATCAGGGCGGCGGTCAGCAGCGGGAAGGCCAGCAGCACCAGCACGCTGGTGACGGCGATGTTCCAGGTGAAGATCGGCATCCGGAACAGGGTCATGCCGGGCGCGCGCAGGCAGACCACGGTGGTCAGCATGTTGACGCCGCCGAGGATGGTGCCCAGGCCGGAGACGGCCAGACCCATGATCCACAGGTCGGCGCCGACACCGGGCGAGTGCACGATATCCGACAGCGGGGTGTAGGCGGTCCAGCCGAAGTCGGCGGCGCCGCCGGGGGTGATGAAGCCCGCGGTCGCCATCGAGGCGCCGAACAGGTACAGCCAGTAGCTGAAGGCGTTCAGGCGCGGGAACGCGACATCGGGGGCGCCGATCTGCAGCGGCAGCACGATGTTGGCGAAACCGAACACGATCGCGGTCGCGTAGAACAGCAGCATGATCGTGCCGTGCATGGTGAACAGCTGGTTGAACTGCTCCGGCGACAGGAACTGCAGACCCGGGCGGGCCAGCTCGCCACGCATCAGCAGCGCCATCAGGCCGCCGATCATGAAGAACGACATCGCCGTCACCAGGTACATCACACCGAGGACCTTGGGGTCGGTGGTGGTGACAGCCTTGTAGATGAACGACCCCTTCGGCCCCAGACGTGGTGGGTACGGCCGAGTCGCTTCCAACTTCGGGACTGGCTGGGGCTCTACAGCAGTCACTGATCCTCCATTAGGTACGGCAATGCGCTACGACGCATCGTAAACCGTGCTGCCACAGCGCATCGCGCCCGGTCCTACTCTGTGTCGTATTCGACCGCCGCGGGTGTCGTCGTTGTGGTGATGTCGGGGCGGCTGTGTACCCTTCCCCGCATGCCGGTGATCGAGGTCGACTCCACCCGAAACACCAGAGCCCGCCACCGCCGCCATGCTCGGCGTTTGCGCGCCGGTAGCTTGGCCGCGGCCGCCGCCGTGGCGTTGGTCGCGGGCTGCGCCCAGGGGTCGCACGACGACGCCAGCATCGTGCGCACCACGACCAATATCGCCGGGGCCGCCGTGGTCGGCATCGAGCGCGATACCCGCACCGCGTGCGCGCTGCCCTCGGCGCCGGATCAGCGGTCGGGCGCCCACACCGTCTCCCAGCCCGCCGGACCCACCCAGGTACCGGCGGACCCGCAGCGCATCGTCGTGCTCGACACCACGGCGCTGGATGCCGTGTGCGCTCTGGGGCTGTGGGAGCGCGTGGTCGGCGCCACCACGCTCGCCGGGGAAAGCCCGCAGCCGACCTATATGGGCACGGGCGTGCAGAAGATTCCGGGCGTGGGCAGCATCGGCGCACCCGACGTCCAGGCCATCGCGGGCCTGCGGCCGGACCTGATCCTCGGCGGCGACGGCAGCGTCGACGCGCTGCGCGGGATCGCCCCCACGGTGCAGGTGGGCCCCGGCAACTGGCAGGCGACCTTCACCGGCTACGCCGAGGCGATGGGCCGCAGCAACGCGGGCGCAACGGCGCTGGCGGACTATCGGACCGCCGCCCGCGATACCGGCGCCGCGGTCGCGGCCAACCTGTCGCAGGCGTCGATCATCCGCTTCACGCCCTCCGCCGATATCCAGGTCCAGGGCGACGACAGCTTCGCCGGGCAGGTGCTCGCCGACGCCGGGGTGCAGCGTCCCGTCGCGCAGCGCGGGGCCTCGTTCAGCGTCAGCAGCCTCTCGTCCGCCGACGACCGCGACAAGATCGAGGGCGACATCGTCTACCTGATGTTCGACGGCCCCGACGGCAAGGCCCACGGCGAGAAGGTGATGAAGGGCCCGGACTGGGAGAAGGTCAGCGCCGTCATCGATAAGCGCGACTTCGCCGTCGACGACGCGATCTGGCACGGCACCGGCCTCACCGCCGCCCGAGCGCTGCTGACGGACCTGGCCAAGTCGCTCAACAGCTTCGTCACCGACTGAGCCCCGGCCAAAAACACGCCGGGGAACGAGTAGAGGCGTGCCCGGGGAACGAGTAAGAAGGCACGCCCGGGGAACGAGTAAGAAGGCACGCCCGGGGAACGAGTAGAAGGCACACCCAGGGAACAAGGAGAAGACACACCCAGGGAACGAGGAGAGGCACGCCCTGGGAATGAGTAAAGGGCATGCCCGGGGGAAGATCGCCGTGGGCGTAGGTTGTCAGGGGGAGGCATCCGCGTCCCCGACCTCTTCGGGATGGCGGCGTGCGCTCTTGCGGGGGCGTAGCGCGTAGGCGGGGACCAGTTGGTCGGTCAGGTGCAGTGGCGGGCGGCCGTCCCCGTAGGGGATCGAGAAATTCACCCGCCCCAGCCAGTCGCCGTTCAGGCTCGGCACCCAGTGCGTCAGGGTGCCGGGGCGCTCCCCCGTCATATCCAGCCCGGCCCCGTTGATGTGACGTGGCATGCCCGGATCACGCACGAGGAGGGCGTCGAGACGGACCCACACCGGGCGCGGCGGATAGGTGAGCGCCCGGTAGTAATAGCCGGTCTCGTTCGGGTATTGCAGCTCGGGCTCCGTGCCTTCGGTCCGAGGTAACTCACCCTCCTCGTTCGAACGCATATTCGAATACTAGCGCGGGGTTCATGACACGTCTCGAGACGGTCTGATTTCATAGAAGTAGCAGGTCAACAAGCCTGAACGGCGGATCCGACGCCTGTCGGCCGCCTACCGGGCCTGGATCAGGGCGTGTTCGCCACTGGTACGCCAGGACCGGCCCGTGGCGTCGAGATCGGCGACCTGCTCGGCGGACAGACCCGCGATGACATCGGACTTCAGCGTGCGCAAGGCGGTGACCGGCGACGGGAAGTAGGCGGTGAGGTCGGCGAAGGGTGTGGTCGGAGGCCAGTCGCGGTCGCCGAGGAGGCGACGGTAGTTCAGGTCGCCCTTGAGGATCGTCATCGCCGCGCACGCGAACTCGACCGCGAGGTCTTCCGGCAGGTCGTGGAACGACAGTGGGGCACAGAAGAATTCGTGGGTGCGCGGGACCAGGCGACCCTCGTTCATCGCCTGCCACAGCCGCTCCCCCGCACGCGCGGCCTCGGCCGCGTCGCTGTCCCGCAATACCCGCACCGCGGCCAGCAGGTCGGCCATGGTCGCGTCGGAGACGTAGTACGGCTGCGGCTTGAGATAGATCGTGACCCGGGCGGCCGCCCCGCTGGTGAGCAGGTGATCGATGAGGATCAGGTCGGGCAGCAGTTCCCGACCCGCGTTGTCCGCCACCAGGCAGACATCGGGATCGGCCGCGGCGGCCAGCGTCGCCCAAAGCACCGGACTGTCGTCGACCAGCAGCCGTTCGTCCCGGGCGCCCGATTCGGATGTCAGCTGGAACCCGAGATCGGCCTGGTTGCCCCACAGCGCCGAGACCAGCAGCGCGTCGCGCTTCTTGTCCTCCGGCGCATCGGCCAGGTCGGCGAGTGCGTTCACCTCGTCGGCGACGGCCGGGCTCGACAGTTCGGCGGCCTTGGTGGGACCGAAGGGGTCGACACCGCGCCAGACGCCCGAGCCGAAATACCCGACCGCCTCCAGCAACCGCCGGTAGAAGTAACTCTCGGCCCACAGGAACGACGCCTCGCCCCACGGCCGCCCCCACATGTCCCGTCCCCACTCGTGCCACCGCGCGCCGTCCCCCGCGTCGGTCTCGAGCGGTTCGACCACCCCCGCGACGCTCTCGGCCAGCAACTTCCGCAGCGCCGTCTGCTCCACATGCCCATAGGGATGCGCGCCGATCACCTGCTCGATCAGCTTCGGATGACGCTCGTGGAACACGCCGTGTGGAAACGAGCCCGGGACTCCTGCCAGAATCTGCGGCGCATCGGTCATCCCTCGATCCTGTCATCCGAGCCCCCACCACCGTTCCCGCACCCCGTGCCGGGAGCTGGATGTCGCGGACCGAGGTAGGGACTGTTCGGTCGCTTTGGGGAGAGTTGGTTTGCCGGATAACAGCCGTTCAGATTGTGTTGCGTTGGCTTGGACAGGGTGCGAGCCATGACCGACGCTCCGCAACCAGGTATCTCGCGACGGACCCTGCTCCGCTCCACCGCGGTGGGGCTCGTCGCCGCGCCGGGGTTGGTGGCGTGCTCGTCGGACGGCCCCGGGTTGGCGCGGGAGCGGCGGGGCCTCACGCACGGCGTGGCTGTCGGCGATCCGCGCGGTGACGGTGCGCTGATCTGGGCCCGCTCCGACCGCCCGGCCAAGCTGATCGTGGAGACCTCCGCGACCGAAAACTTCACCGAGACAAGGCGATTCGAGGGCCCGACCCTCACCCCCGCGACCGACGGCACCGGTCGACTGCGGCTGGCCGGACTGCCCGCCGGGCAGCAGGTGCACTACCGGGTGACGCTGGAGGGCGACGGCGGGGCGACCTCGGAACCGCTCACGGGCGTATTCCGCACCGTGCCGACGGCGGCGTCGGATCTGCGGCTGCTGTGGTCCGGCGACGTCGTCGGCCAGGGCTGGGGAAGCAATCCGGACCTGGGCGGCATGAAGATCTTCTCGGCCATGGCCGCCCGCGACCCGCACCTGTTCATTCACTCCGGCGATGCCATCTATGCCGACGGTCCCCTGAAGGAGTCGGTGCCGCTGCCGGACGGGCGCGTCTGGCGCAACGTGGTCACCGAGCCGAAAACCGCTGTGGCCCAGACCCTCGAGCAGTTCCGCGGCCAGTACGCCTACAACCTGCTGGACGACAACTACCGGCGCTTCACCAGTTCGACGGCGCAGGTCGTGCAGTGGGACGACCACGAGACGGTCAACAACTGGTACCCGGGCGGCACGGTCGCCGCGACCAAGGGCTACACCGAGCGCAGCATGGACGTGCTGGCGCAGCGCGCCTGGCAGGCATTCCACGAGTGGATGCCGCTCGACCCCGCGGAGGCCGTCGACGGCAGGCTCTACCGCAAGATCCCCTACGGCCCGCTACTGGACGTGTTCATGCTCGACATGCGGACCTACAAGGACGCCAACGACGCCAACCGCTCCCCCGACGGAAAGATCTTCGGCCCCAGGCAAACCCAGTGGCTGATCGACTCGCTGCGGGAATCGAAGGCCACCTGGAAGATCATCGCCAACGACCTGCCGCTGGGCCTGGTCGTGAAGGACGGCGAACAGCCGAACACCACCGCCTTCGAGGGCCCGGCGAACGGCGACCCGGGCGCGCCGTCAGGGCGCGAGACCGAGATCGCCCGGGTGCTGTCGGCCGTCCAGGCGAACAAGGTCACCGGCGTCGTATGGCTGACCGCGGACGTGCATTACACCGCCGCGCATCATTATTCGCCGGAGCGCGCCGCCTTCACCGACTTCGACCCGTTCTGGGAGTTCGTCTCCGGCCCGCTCAACGCCGGTGCGTTCGGCCCCAACGAACTCGACGGAACCTTCGGCCCCACAGCCGTTTTCGTCAACGCCCCGCCCGTGCAGAACACCTCGCCGCTGGACGGTTTCCAGCACTTCGGCGAGGTGCTCATCGACGGCAAGAGCAGGGAGTTGACGGTCAACCTGTGCGATGCGACGGGCAAAGTGCTGTTCACCCAGCGCCTGCCACCGACCTGAGGCTCCATTCCCGGTGGCGAGCGCAATTCAGAAGTCCCAGTCCTCGTCTTCGGTGTTCACCGCCTTGCCGATGACGTAGCTGGAGCCCGAGCCGGAGAAGAAGTCGTGGTTCTCGTCGGCGTTGGGGGACAGCGCGGACAGGATCGCGGGGTTGACGTCGGTCTCGTCCTTGGGGAACAGGCCCTCGTAGCCGAGATTCATCAGCGCCTTGTTCGCGTTGTAGCGCAGGAACTTCTTGACGTCCTCGGTCAGGCCGACCTCGTCGTAGAGGTCCTGGGTGTATTCGACCTCGTTCTCGTACAGTTCGAACAGCAGCTCGAAGGTGTAGTTCTTCAGCTCGGTCTGCTCGGCCTCGGTCAGGCTCTCCAGACCCTTCTGGTACTTGTAGCCGATGTAGTAGCCGTGCACCGCCTCGTCGCGGATGATCAAGCGGATCAGGTCGGCGGTGTTGGTGAGCTTGGCCCGCGAGGACCAGTACATCGGCAGGTAGAAGCCGGAGTAGAACAGGAAGCTCTCCAGCAGCGTGGAGGCCACCTTGCGCTCGAGCGGCTCGTCGCCGTTGTAGTACTCGAGGACGATCTCGGCTTTACGCTGCAGGTTCCGGTTCTCCTCCGACCAGCGGAAGGCGTCATCGATCTCGCGGGTGGAGCACAGGGTGGAGAAGATCGAGCTGTAGCTCTTGGCGTGTACCGACTCCATGAACGCGATGTTGGTGTACACCGCCTCCTCGTGCGGGGTCAGCGCGTCCGGGATCAGGCTCACCGCGCCGACCGTGCCCTGAATGGTGTCCAGCAGCGTCAAGCCGGTGAAAACCCGCATGGTCAGCTGCTTTTCGTGCGGACTCAACGTGTTCCACGACGGAATGTCATTGGACACCGGAACCTTCTCGGGCAACCAGAAGTTGCCTACCAGCCGGTCCCAGACCTCGGCGTCCTTCTCGTCGGGCACCCGATTCCAGTTGATCGCAGACACTCGGTCGATCAGCTTCACGCGCCGCTCACTCACCCTTCTCACCTAGCCGGACCGTACAGATTTCCCGTACGGGAAAACACTACTACTTGGGGGCGACAACCCCTTGCAGCACAAGACCTTGTGTCTCCCCCGTCCTGCGCAAATGCCTCCGACGTGGGCCGACCCACACCCGCGCCCCCGCACGCCATGCCGACCATCACAGCACATCGTGCCGCGCATGACAGGTCAACCCCGCGTACGCTATTGGATGCTCGCAGTTTGCCAGACACGGCATCACGGCGTCGCGATGCCGCTCGGTTCGATCACCACCCGTGTGTTGTTCGAAAGGAGTCAGTGCAATGGCAGTTCCCGGCACGATCCGGTCCGGTCGCTCGGTGAGCTCTTGGACGATCTTTTCCGGTGTCCTCCTGCTCATCGCCGGTGTGATGCACCTGCTCACGGGCATCGCCGCCATCGCGGAGCGCGCGGTGTTCGTCGTCGACGAGGACGAGATCTTCCGTATCAGCCTCACCGGCTGGGGATGGCTGCACGTGGTGATCGCCGCGCTGCTGCTCATCGCGGGAGTCGGCATCGTCAACGGTAAGAGCTGGGGTTACCTCGGCGGCATCGTGATGGCCGCGCTCAGCGTGCTCGCCAACTTCATCTTCGCCCCGATGTACCCATTCTGGGCGCTGGTCATCATCGCCATAGATGTGCTGGTGATCTGGGCGCTGGCCCGCCAGCTGGCCGCGGACGACGCCTGAAAGTCGTTTCCGCACCACGGGCGCACGCCGGAATGACGCGCTGGAAGATCGGAAGGCCCGCCGCTCAGATGCCCAGCACTACCTTGGCGGTGGTGAAGTAGATGATCAGCCCCGTGGCGTCGACCAGCGTCGTGACCATGGGCGCGGAGATGACCGCCGGGTCGATACGGAGCTTCTTCGCCAGCAGCGGCATGGTGCCGCCGATGGTCGCCGCCCAGCCGCAGATGACGATCAGGGTGATGCCCACGACCAACGCGATCTGCGCGCTGACGAAGATGCCGCCGATGACCATCCCGACCACGGCCAGCATCGACCCCAGCACCAGGCCCACCCGGCATTCGCGCCAGATCACCCGCAGCAGGTCCGATACCCGGACCTCGCCGACGGCCAGCGCGCGCACACACGACGTCGCCGCCTGCGCGCCCGCGTTGCCACCGGCGCCGATCAGCAGCGGAATGAACAGCGCCAGATGCGCGGCCTGGGCGAGGGTGGCCTCGAAGGCGTCGGTCACCGAGACCGTCAGGGTCGCCGCCACCAGCAGCAGCATCAGCCACATCGCCCGGTACCGGGCCAGCTGGAACACCCCGGCCGCCATGTAGTGACCGGCCCACGGCATGGTACCGGCCTGCCGCGCCACATCCTCGCTGTCGGCGGCCTCGATCACCTCGACGGCGTCGTCGATGGTCAGCAGCCCGACCAGCCGGTCCTCGCTGTCGACCACGGGCAGGTTGATGAGGTTGGTCTCGCGCATCAACCGGGCGGCCTTCTCGGCCGAATCGGTGGCCCGCACGAAGACCGGCTCGGTGACGACGAGATCGGACACCATGGCCTCGGGCGCGCTGAGCACCAGCTCGCGCAGCTCGACGATGCCGATCAGCCGTCGGCCGAGATCCACCACCGGCAGCGTATACACGGTCTCCGCGCCGACGCCCTTCACCCGCACCATCTGCAGGGCCTGGGCGACGCTCACCTGCCGCGGCAGCGCGACGACCTCCGGTGTCATGTACCGGCCGACGGCACCCTCCGGATAGCCGAGCAGAGCGGCGGTCATGCGGCGCTCGCGGGGGCTCAGCCCGGCCAGCACCTTCTTGGCGACCTTGGCCGGGGCCTCGCGCAGCATCCGGGCGCGGTCGTCGGGATCCATCTCCTCGACGAGTTCCCGAAATGCCTGGCCGCGCAGGCCGGACAGGATCTGCTGCTGATCGACGGGCTCGAGTTCCTCGAACACCGCCAGCGCGCTGTCCTTGTCGAGCAGGCGGAAGGCCAGACCGGCCTGCACCGCGTCCATGCGCGCGAGTTCGTCGGCGATCAGGTGCGGCGGGTGATTGTCCAGCCACGCCAGGGTGGCGTCGACTCGGTGGCAGTCGACGATGTCGCGCAGCGACTCGCCCTGGGGGAACTGCGGCATCGACTCGGTGGACACGGACTCGGTGGACGTCGGCTCGGCAGTGGGGAGCACGGGAGCGGCGACGGACAGATCGGTCGGCGACATGGCAGAACCTCGGCACAACGGCATGCAGCACTACGGCATGGAGCGGAAATGGAACCGGATCATCACACCGCGGGGCGCCGCCCCTACCGCCGACGAACTATCGGCAGATCATGAAGGCGACGCCGCGCGGCCTTCGACTGGGGGGCTCGCTACGCATAGCAACCCACCTCCTCATCGTCGTAGCCGTTCGTGTGCGTCGTCCGCCCTTCGACGAACGCAGCCATCGGCGACTGGCCCGCCGATGACGCAATATTGCATTCCGGGGCAGCATACTCGAATACCGCGTACGCCACGCCGACAGGCGTATAACATCACGGCGCGCCGCGTCATTCCCGGCGCGACCTTGGTTGCCGTCACACCCCGTCCGGCGTCCGTCCACCATGGCTCGAGGTCCTCCCTCGTGCGTGTTCTGACACTGGAGGATGATGGGCGCACGCCACGGCGGCAGCACCGCAGGATATGCGAATGTGCGATGTGCGTTGCCCCGGCTCGTGCCCGCGGATAATCTTCTCGCGTCCGAAATATGTTGTCTCGGTGGACAACAGACGAACGCTGTGGGGGACCCGTGCATGAGATCCTCAGTTCCGTTGCCACACTGCTGTGGCCGGTGCTGTTCCTGGTGGCACTGCTGATGTTCCGCGGCCCGGTGGGCCGGGTGATCCGCTCGGCCGAGCGCCGCGAGTTCACGCTGAACGTGGGCGGTCAGGAGATCGGCATGAAGGAGCTCAGCGACCAGCAGGACGACATGATCGCCGACCTGCAGACGCAGCTGAGCAGGCTGCAGCAGGAGGTCGCCAACCTCCGGTCGGCGCGCTCGTCGTCCCCGCCGACACCGGCCTACGCCTGGTCGCCGCCCCGGCCGGACGCGCCCGCCCCTTACACCGGAGAACTCCTGGCAGGAGACGAATCGGGTGCGGCCGATGTCCGTGCCGCACCAGCGGCCGGTGCACCCTCCGCCGGATCGGACGACGCCGACCCGCCGCCCGCCGAGATCGACTTCGGCACTCCGGTACCGACGGGTCCCGTCTACGGCGAACCGCCGACCGATGAGGACGACGGTCCGTCCGCCTACGGGGATCCCGGCGCATTCGGCGCCGCAGCCCCCGGCAGTGCCCGCCCGACCGCTCGATCGCGTCGCTGGGGGCTGCGGGCACGGTCGGCAACCCCGCCGGTCACCGAGCGCCCTCGTGAGGATGCCGGGGCCGAGCAGAGCGGCCCGGGTAGCCGCCGCGAGCCCACGGCGAACGCCGTGCTCTGGGTGGACGACAAGCCGGAGAACAGCGCCCTCATCGTGGACCGCTTGGAGCGCAACGGAATTCGCGTCGATATCGCACGGTCCACCGCCGAGGCGCTGACCCTGCTGGACAAGGGGCGCGGCTACGGCGCCATCGTGACGGACTGGGGCCGCACCGAGAACGGTGTGCGCGTCTCGGATGCTGGGCGGCGATTGCTGGAGGAGGTGCGCGATCGCGACATCTCGACCCCGATGATCGTCTACACCAGTGTCTTCGGCATCTCGGCCGCCCGGCGCGACAGTGCGAGCGAGGCGGGCGCACGCCTGGTCACCGGCTCGACCACCCGCCTCACCGGGGAGCTGGCCGCGCTGGGCCTGCTCCCCGGTTGAGGGCTACAGCATGCAGCTGACGCAGCCCTCGACTTCGGTTCCCTCCAAGGCCATCTGTCGGATGCGGATGTAGTAGAGGGTCTTGATGCCCTTGCGCCACGCGTAGATCTGGGCGCGGTTGACGTCGCGGGTGGTGGCGGTGTCCTTGAAGAACAGCGTCAGCGACAGGCCCTGATCCACGTGCTGGGTGGCCGCGGCGTAGGTGTCGATGATCTTCTCGTAGCCGATGTCGTAGGCGTCGGCGAAGTAGTCGAGGTTGTCGTTGTCCAGGTAGGGCGCCGGGTAGTAGACGCGCCCGATCTTGCCCTCCTTGCGGATCTCGATCTTCGACGCCACCGGGTGGATCGAGCTGGTGGAGTGGTTGATGTAGGAGATCGAGCCGGTCGGCGGCACGGCCTGCAGGTTCTGGTTGTAGATGCCGTGCGCCATCACCGAGGCCCGCAGCTCCCGCCAGTCGTCCTGGTTCGGGATGTGCACCCCGGCGTCGGCGAACAGGCGCTGCACGGCTTCGGTTTTCGGCTCCCAGACCTGCTCGGTGTACTTGTCGAAGTACTCGCCGCTGGCGTACTTCGACTCGGGGAAGCCGCCGAAGTACTGCCCGCGCTCGATGGCCAGCCGGTTCGACGCCCGGATCGCGTGGAAGGCCACCGTGTAGAAGTAGATGTTGGTGAAGTCCACGCCCTCCTCGGAGCCGTAGTGGACCCGCTCGCGCGCCAGGTACCCGTGCAGGTTCATCTGGCCGAGGCCGATGGCGTGGGACTGGTTGTTGCCCTGCTCGATCGACGGCACCGAGTAGATGTGGGTCTGGTCGGACACCGCGGTCAGCGCGCGGATGGCCGTCTCCACCGTCTTGCCGAAGTCGGGCGAGTCCATGGTCTTGGCGATATTGAGCGAGCCCAGGTTGCAGGAGATGTCCTTGCCCACCGTGGCGTAAGTCAGATCGTCGTTGTAGACCGACGGCGTGGAGACCTGCAGGATCTCCGAGCACAGGTTGGAGTGGGTGATCTTGCCCGCGATCGGGTTGGCCCGGTTCACCGTGTCCTCGTACATGATGTACGGGTAGCCCGACTCGAACTGCAGCTCGGCGATGGTCTGGAAGAACTCGCGCGCGTTGATCTTCGACTTGCGGATGCGCCGGTCGTCGACCATCTCGTAGTACTTCTCGGTGACGTTGATATCGGCGAACGGCACGCCGTAGATGCGCTCCACGTCGTACGGCGAGAACAGGTACATGTCCTCGTTCTTCTTCGCCAGCTCGAAGGTGATGTCCGGGATCACCACGCCCAGCGACAGGGTCTTGATGCGGATCTTCTCGTCCGCGTTCTCGCGCTTGGTGTCGAGGAAGCGGTAGATGTCGGGGTGATGCGCCTGCAGATACACCGCACCGGCGCCCTGCCGCGCGCCCAGCTGGTTGGCGTAGGAGAACGAATCCTCCAGCAGCTTCATGATCGGGATGACACCCGAGGACTGGTTCTCGATCTTCTTGATCGGCGCGCCGTGCTCGCGAATGTTGCTGAGCAGCAACGCGACACCGCCGCCGCGCTTGGACAGCTGCAGCGCGGAGTTGATGGAGCGCCCGATGGACTCCATGTTGTCCTCGATGCGCAGCAGGAAGCACGACACCGGCTCGCCGCGCTGCTTCTTGCCCGAGTTGAGGAACGTCGGCGTGGCGGGCTGGAAGCGGCCGTCGATGATCTCCTCGACCAGTTCGGACGCCAGCACCTCGTCACCGGCGGCCAGGGTCAGCGCGACCATGCAGACCCGGTCCTCGAAGCGCTCCAGGTAGCGCTTGCCGTCGAAGGTCTTCAACGTGTACGAGGTGTAGTACTTGAACGCGCCGAGGAAGGTCGGGAACCGGAACTTCTTGCCGTAGGCCTGCTGGAACAGCTTCTTCACGAACGCCCGGCTGTACTGGTCGAGGACCTCGGGCTCGTAGTAGTTCTCCTCGATGAGGTAGTCGAGCTTCTCGTCGAGGTTGTGGAAGAAGACGGTGTTCTGGTTGACGTGCTGGAGGAAGTACTGGTGCGCGGCCTCGCGGTCCTTGTCGAACTGGATCTCGCCGTTGGGACCGTAGAGGTTCAGCATCGCGTTCAGGGCGTGGTAGTCCATGCCCTCGGTCGACGAATCGCCCGTCACCGGACGCTCTAGGCGGGCCGTCTTTCCGGCCGGTGCTGTTGTCGTTGCCAAAACAATCCCAATCCCTCTCGGACGCGTTCAACGTCCTCGGCGGTTCCCATGAGTTCGAAGCGATACAGGTACG
This sequence comes from Nocardia thraciensis, assembly GCF_054782435.1. NCBI lineage: Bacteria > Bacillati > Actinomycetota > Actinomycetes > Mycobacteriales > Nocardiaceae > Nocardia > Nocardia thraciensis. Next base: position 40,694 of record NZ_BAAGSM010000026.1, on the reverse strand, counting down.
GCACCCCGGCCTTGCGCGAGATCACCTCTCCCGCATAGCAGTAGGTATCGCCGAAGTTCGTGTTGCCGGCCGCGACGACGCCGCGCAACAGCGCACGATTGTGCGGATCGTTGAGGAACTTGGCCACCTGGCGGGGCACGAATTCCTTGTCGGATCGGTTACGACCCAGGACGTGCCGACCGCCCCCGTAGGTGGGGCAGATCAGTACGTAGGGCTCGTCGACGCGAAGCGATTCGGCGGTGTGGAGCGGAATGCGAACGGCCGGGAGGCCCAGCCGCTCCACGAAGCGGTGCGTGTTCTCCGACGCGCTCGAGAAGTAGACCAGATCGGCCATGGCCACTCCCCCTTCCCCATTGTCGGATGAAAGTCGGCGCCCCGTCATTCCAGCGTCAGAGCATCCCGGATTGTTTCCGGCATGCCTCGGCCGGAATCAGGCCGCCTGGGTCAGCAGCGACTTGATGCGGTCGGGGCGGAAGCCCGACCAGTGCTCGTCGCCGGCGACGACGACCGGGGCCTGCAGGTAGCCCAGCGCCATGACGTAGTCGCGGGCCTCGGGGTTCTCGGAGATGTCGACGACGTCGTAATCGACGCCGGCCTTGTCGAGAGCGCGGTAGGTGGCATTGCACTGGACACAAGCGGGCTTGGTGTACACGGTGATGGTCATGAGTGTCCCTCTCTCCTTGCCTTGAATCCGACTGCAGTGCACGACTCGCAAGATCCAACTGATAACTGCGCAAACCCCTGGAAGTGGGCCCGGAGCCCCAGGTCGCGAGTGCCGCAACCGGTCGGAGCCCGCTTCGTCTTCCAGCGCTGTAGACACTACACCTAGTGGCCGACAGATTCATCCAACACGACATGTTGCGAGTCACAAAGGTGAAATTCGGTCGGTGCAAGTACCTGGACAGTTGATTCGCAACCCGACACGGCAGTGGTGCGGATCACGATTTCGTGTCGCAGCTCTCTCCCAGCAAACTCAATTTGCTCACCAGTCACAGACGCCCCATCCGCCCCGAAGCCAGCCTCGACGGCTCCGACACGCCCGGCGCTACAGAGAAGCCGCTCCGCCCCCAAGGGGGGACGGAGCGGCTATGTGTTTACCCTGCGGCCGAGCGGCCATGCGTCCACCCCACAGCCCAGTGGCATGCGCCTACCCACGGCGGAGTGGCTGAGTGTTTACCCACAGCCGAGCAGCCATGTGCTTACCCACAGCGGAGCAGCCACGTGCTTACCCCACAGCCGAGCGGCCATGCGTTTGCCCCACGGCGGAGCGGCTGGTTTGCCGCGCCGTCGCGGGGGTCGCGTCAGCCCTGGCGGGCCTTGAAGCGAGGGTCCTTCTTGTTGATCACGTAAGTCTTGCCGCGTCGGCGCACCACCTGGGCGCCCGGCTTGCTCTTCAGCGAACGCAGCGAGTTGCGGACCTTCATGCCACCTCCTAAATGATAATGGTTTTCACATTCTATACGGGTGGCGATCCGGCCTCGACACACGCGGGGCCGCATCCCGAAGGATGCGGCCCCGCGCGACGGAAAGCGTCGAAAGTCAGGCGTTCACGCGCTCGGCAACGACCTCGACCAGCTCCCGCACCGCGGCCGCGAGCTGCGTCAGCGCCTCGGCGTCCTCGCGCGGGTGCGACTCCGCGAACCGCTGGCCGATGGTGCCGAAGTGCAGGTGCGCGCTCTCCACCACCGAGGCACCGGCGACGTTCAGCGCCTTGACCGTGTCGCCGTGCGACCACCTGGCGGCGTTCTGGCTGATGGAACCGCTGATCACGGCGACCGGCTTGTCCTTGATCGAACCGTCACCGAACGGGCGCGAGGCCCAGTCGATGGCGTTCTTCAGCGCGGCCGGGATGGTGCCGTTGTACTCGGGAACGAACAGCAGCAGTCCGTCGGCAGCGGTCACCGCGTCGCGCAACGCGGTCGCCTGCGCGGGCTCCTGCCCGGGAACATCGATGTCCTCGTTGTAGAAAGGGATATCTCCGAGGCCCTCGAAGATCTCGACCTCGACACCTTCCGGGGCGGTCTGCGCGGCAGCCTCGGCGAGCTGACGGTTGAACGATCCGGCACGCAGGCTGCCGACCAGAGCGAGAAGGCGGGTCTGGGACATGGTCACTCCTTGTGCGATGGTGCGGTGGGCTAAGCTTCTACGACACCATAACCGGACCGCAGTCCGCTTTCATTCCCAGCCTTCGAGGTCACCGCTGTGAACCACGACACACACCCTCCCGCCGACGTGCACGCGCCGCAACCCGGTGACGCGCCGGCGGTCCTGCCGCTCGAGGCATCGATCCCGAGCCCGCCGCACACCCTGCCCGTCGCCGAGGAACACCTCGAGCGCAGCGACGCCGCCCGCAATCGGCAGCTGCTGCTGGACGCCGCCGAGCACCTGGTGCGCGAGCACGGCGCCGACGGCGTCACCATGGACGCGGTCGCCCGGCGCGCCGGTGTCGGCAAGGGGACGGTGTTCCGCCGGTTCGGCAACCGGGCCGGGCTGATGCTGGCGCTGCTGGACCAGTCCGAACGAAAACTGCAGGCCGCCTACATGTTCGGGCCGCCGCCGCTGGGCCCGGGCGCACCGGCGGTGGAGCGGCTGGTGGCGTTCGGGCGGGCGCGGCTGGCCGGGATCGAGGTCGAGGGCGAGATGCGCCGGGCCGCCGACGAATCCGGCCGCTACTCGGGAGCGCCCTACAACATCATGAAAACCCATGTGGCCCTGCTGCTCCGGCAGGCCCGCGCCCAGGGCGACATCCCGCTGCTGGCCGATTCGCTACTGGCGGGGCTGGACGCGGCCCTGGTACTGCACCAGACCCGGGTGCTGGGCTACTCCCCCGAGCAGATCGGCGACCACTGGGAGCGGCTGGTGCGCGCGATCGTCCCGGCGGCGCCCGCGTCGCGGCCGTCAGTAGAGTGACGGCATGGGGAACCTGCATGAACGCATTGTCGCCGAGTTGGGTGTGCGGCCGGTCATCGAGCCGAAGGTCGAGGTACGCCGCCGCGTCGACTTCCTCAAGGACTACCTGAAGACCACGCCCGCACAGGGTTTCGTGCTGGGGATCAGCGGCGGGCAGGATTCGACGCTGACCGGGCGGCTGTGCCAGCTGGCCGTCGAGGAGCTGCGCGCGGAGGGCCGGGCGGCCACCTTCGTGGCGGTGCGGCTGCCCTATGGCGTGCAGGCCGACGAGGCCGACGCTCAGATCGCGCTGGAGTTCATCCGGCCCGATCGCTCGATCGCGGTGAACGTCAAGCCGAGCGCCGACGCGGTAGCGGGCGAATCCGCGCAGGGGCTGCGCGAACTGCTCGCCGAACGGCCGCAGCTGCGGGACTTCGTGCGCGGCAACATCAAAGCCCGCGAGCGCATGGTCATCCAGTACTCGATCGCCGGGCAGCTCAATATGCTGGTGGCCGGCACCGACCACGCCGCCGAGGCGGTCACCGGCTTCTTCACCAAGTACGGCGACGGCGGCGTGGACGTCACGCCGCTGACCGGTCTGACCAAGCGCCAGGGCGCGGCGCTGCTGCAGGAATTGGGCGCCCCGCCGAGCGTGTGGGAGAAGGTCCCCACCGCAGACCTGGAGGACGAGCGCCCCGCGCTGCCGGACGAGACCGCCCTCGGCCTGAAGTACGCCCAGATCGACGACTACCTGGAGGGCAAGGACGTCTCCCCGGAGGTGGCCGACCGCATCGAGTCGATCTTCCACATGACCCGCCACAAGCGCGCGGTCCCGGTATCCCCGCTGGACACATGGTGGCGCGACTGAGCGAAACGCCGATGTCCGCATAGCGCGTGGTCCGGCCGACCTGCTGGCGGCCACCACTGCCGAACCGGCTCGCGTCCCTCCACTTCGACGTGGATTCCGACACTATCGCTGAGCTCACCGGTCGACCCCCGCAGTGGGCAGTGCCTGCGGGATCGGCGTGACCCGGTGCGTGGGAGCGGACTGCGGACGGCGTCAACCGGCTGCACCCGCCGACTCGACCTCCGCGAGGCGTCGACGCAGGAAACGCCGCGCCTGATCGTTACTCGCCAGCTCGATGGCCAGCCGATAGTGCGCGGCGGCGTCGGGATATCGCCCGGCGCGGCGCAGCAGGTCGGCGCGAGTGGATGCCACCAGGTTCGAACCGGCCAGGCGCGGATGGTCGGCGACCTCGTCGAGCGCCGCCAGGCCCCGGTCGAAGCCGTGCAGGAAGCCTACGGCGACAGCGCGATTCACCCGGACCGCCGGGGAATCGGTGTAGTGCAGCAGTTCGTCGTAGGCGGCGACGATCGACTTCCAGTCGGTCGCGGCCCAACTCGGTGCTACGGCGTGGGCGGCCGCGATTCGTGCCTGCGCCAGATACGGCCCGCTGCCACCCTGTTCGGACGCCGATACCAGGCAGCTCAGGCCCGCCCGGATCGCCGAGCGGTTCCAGCGGGTGCGGTCCTGGTCCTCCAGCGGCACCAGGGAACCGTCGGCCGCTCGCCGTCGCGCCCGCCTGCTGTCGTTCAGCAGCATGAGCGCGAGCAGTGACCGGGCCTCCGGTTCGTCCGGCAGCAGTCCGCACAGCAGGCGGCCGAGACGGATCGCCTCGTCGCACAGCTCGTCGCGCACCGCGGACAGACCGGAGGTCGCGAAGTAGCCCTCGCTGAACACCAGGTAGATGCACGAGAGCACGCCCGGAAGCCGTTGCGGCAGCAGGGGTCCCGGCGGCACTCGCAGCGGGATCCCGGCCTGCCGGATCTTCGTCTTGGCCCGGCTCAGCCGCTGCGCCACGGTGTGCTCGGGCTGCAGGAAGGCGCGGGCGATCTCCGCGGTCCGCAACCCGCACACCAGGCGCAGGGTCAGCGCCACCCGCGATTCGGGCGAGAGCGCGGGGTGGCAGCAGGTGAAGATCATCCGCAGCTGATCGTCGGCGATCGGTGTCACCTCCGGCTCCTCCCTCGGCGCGGTACTCATCTCGGCGACGTATTCTTTTGCGGCCCTGGATGATTCGCGGCGCAGCCGATCCAGCGCGCGGTTGCGGGCCGCGGTGGTGATCCAGGCGCCCGGATTCGCGGGCGGACCGGACGCGGGCCAGGTGCGCAGCGCGTCGGCGAAAGCCTCCTGGACCGCGTCCTCGGCGATGCCGATATCGCCGACCAGGCGGGCAACGGTGGCCATGGCCCGGCCGAATTCGGTCCGGTAGACCGCATCGATGTACTCGGCCGGGCCCATCGCGCTCAGCCGTCGAGGTCGACGATCCGACGTACCTCGGCCCGGCCCGTGGGGCCCAGCGGGATCTGTGCCGCGTACTCGAGCGCCGGGGCCCGGTCGGGTGCGGACAGGATGTAGAACCCGTCGACCACCTCGGCGGACTCGGCGAACGGACCGTCGCTGAGCAGCAGGTCGCCGTCGCGGACCCGCACGGTGGTGGCAGTGGACGGCGGCTGCAGCGCCCCGCCGCCGCGGACGGCCGCGCCGACCTGCTCGGCGAACCGCCGGTGTTCCACGATCGCCGCATCCCAGGCGGGCGTGCCCGGCTCGATCACGGCCTCGGGCTTCTCCCACAGCAGTGCGAGCCAGCCGTCGGAGCCCAGATCCTTCGGCGGGTCCCACTGCACCATCGGCCGGACCTCGACCGCGCCCTGCTCCGCCGCGGGCAGCTGCCGGGCGAGCTGAATCGCCTCGTCCAGATGCTCGCAGTCGAAGACATCGAAACCGCCGACGACCTCGGCCTGCTCGGCGAACGGCCCATCGGAGATCAGCGTCTGCCCACCGGACCGCCGCACATGTGTGGCGGTCTCCGACGGGAACAGCGCGGCGCCACCGGCGATCGCGCTGCCCGCCCGCTCCTCGAACTCCGCATAGCGCGCGACCTCGGCGTCGAACTCGGGGGTGCCCGGTTCCACACTCCCGTCCTCACGCCCGAACAAAAGCGCCAGGTAGTACATGCCGTCATCCTTCCTCATCACGGAGGAGTTCGGTACTCCCCTCACCGAGACGACGAACGACCGACGAGTTCTTCTACATCGGTCCGGATTTTTCTCAGCCGCCCGCGAAGGGCGGGAGGACGTCCACGCGCGCGGTGAGGGGCATGGACTCGTCGCGGGTGAGTTCGTCGTCGAGGAGGAAGGCGCAGACCTTCAGCATGGGCTCGAGGTCGGGGCCGTAGGCGGCGGCCAGGGTGCGGCGCAGGTCGCCGACCGTCGCCTCGGCGGACAGGTCCAGGCGCTCGCTGCTCTTGCCGACCGCATCGGCGATCGCCGCGAAATAGCGGACCTCAACCACCGATGGCTCCCATCGTGCGCTCCGGCGGCACGAACCCCTCGGCGTCGATGCCGTGCCCGGCCCACTTGTGCCACATCGCGCCGCGCCACAGCGTGGCGATCTCGTCGTCGCTCGCGCCCGAGCGCAGCGCCGAACGCACATCGTATTCCTGGTCGCTGAACAGGCACGAGCGGATCCGGCCGTCGGCGGTCAGGCGGGTGCGGTCGCAATCGCCGCAGAACTTGCGGGTCACCGAGGCGATGATGCCGACCTTCGCCGGGCCGCCGTCCACCAGCCAGTTCTCCGCCGGGGCGGCCGGATCGGGGCGGCCGATCTCGGTCAGGGTGAACCGGCTGCGCAGCGCGTCCAGCAGTTCGGCGGCGGTGATCATACTGGCGCGCGCCCATTCGTGATCGGCGTCCAGCGGCATCTCCTCGATGAACCGCAGCTCGCACCCCTCGTCCAGGCACCACTGCAGCAGATCCGCCGCGCCGGAAAGGGTTTCGCGCATCAGCACGGCGTTCACCTTCACCGGGGCCAGGCCCTCGCGCTGGGCCGCGCGGATGCCCGACAGCACCGAGTCGAGCCGATCGCGGCGGGTCAGGCGGGCGAAGCCGGTGCGGTCGACGGTATCGAGCGAGACGTTGACCCGACCCAGACCGGCCGCGACGAGCGCCCGCGCGCGATGCTCGAGGCCGACGCCGTTGGTGGTCATGGCCAGCGGAGTGTCGGGGACCACCGCGTGACATCCGGCGATGACGTGTTCGAGGTCGCGGCGCATCAGCGGCTCGCCGCCGGTGAAGCGGACCTCCCGCACCCCCAGCTCGCGTACCGACAGAGCCACCAGCCGCACGATCTCCTCTGCCGACAGCAGTTCGTCGGCGGGGATGGCGGGCAGGCCCTCCTCCGGCATGCAGTAGGTGCAGCGCAGTGAGCACTTCTCGGTGATCGAAACCCGCAGGTCCCGGGCCACGCGGCCGAACCTGTCGACAAGCAGCGGCGTGTCGGGCCGTCCCTCCAGCGTGGGCTGCCCGCCCCGCACGGCGGGAATCCCCATGAGAACAACCGTCACGCGACCATTATGGCCGCCATTCTCATCTCACGCCCGCACGGTGGCGGGCTGTGAGACCGTGCGCCGTCGTCGTCCCTGCACAGCGCTGGACGATTCGAGGAACCCGCACGCGGATGTTTCGGACATGCTTCGGAGGAACGTACGAACCGATACCGAAATCCGCCGGGACTAGGCTGGCGCCGTGAGCGAGCTTGCCAGCAACACAGCGCATGGCGGACCCGACCCGGGCGAGGCGCAGGCATGAGTGCCCAGCCCGCGACCGCGTCGGCCCGGTCCGTCGAGGAGCACCGCGACCGTGTCGAACAGTTGCTGCGGCCGCTCGCGGTCCGCGATATCGAGGATGCGGGCATGGGCGAGGCCCTCGGGCGGCTGCTGGCCGAGGAGGTGCGGGCGCCGGTCGATCTGCCGGTGTTCCGCAACTCGGGCATGGACGGCTACGCGGTGCGGGCCGAGTCGGTGTCCGTGACACCCGTGACGCTGCCGCTGGCCGGTGTCGTGGCCGCCGGTCAGCCGGGGCAGGCGCCGCTGCCGCCCGGCACCGCGGTGAAGGTGATGACCGGCGCGCCGATCCCGCCGGGGGCGGATTGCGTGGTGCCGGTGGAGGACACCCGCGCGGGCGACGGCGCGGTCACCATCGAACGTGGCCGCACGGCAGGCGATTTCGTACGCGAGCCGGGCACCGATGTGCGCGCCGGGGATCTGCTGGTGCCCGCCGGAACCCTGCTGGCACCCCGGCATATCGCGGCGCTGGCGGCGGTCGGACTGCCCGCGCTGCCGGTATTCCGACGAGTGCGCGCCGCGGTACTCACCACCGGTGACGAACTCGTCCCGGCGGGGGAAACGTTGCGGCCCGGGCAGATCTACAACTCCAACGGGATCGCCCTGGGCGCTGCGCTGGCCGCCAACGGGGTCGAGGTGGTCTCGGTCGAACACAGCCGCGACGATCCGGCCGAGTTCCGGCGCGCGCTCGGTCAGGCGGCCGGGTCCGCGGATGTCGTGTTCACCTCCGGCGGGGTGTCCAAGGGCGACTTCGAGGTGGTGAAGGACGTCTTGTCCGGCGCCGGTGGGGAGTTCGGCGCGGTCGCCGTGCAACCCGGTGGGCCGCAAGGGCTGTCGGTGGTCGACGGCGTGCCGGTGCTGAGCTTCCCCGGCAATCCGGTCAGCACCATGGTGTCGTTCGAGGTCTTCGCCCGGCCGGTGCTGCGGGTGCTCGGCGGACTGCCTCCTGTGACGAAAGTTGATGCGCCACTACTGGATTCGGTGCGATCACCGGCCGGTCGACGGCAGTTCCTGCGCGGGCGGCTGGAGCCGGACGGGATCGCGCAGGTCTCCGGGCCCGGTTCACACCTGATCGCGGCCATGGCACACGCCGATGTGCTGATCGACATACCCTCGGAGGTGACCGAGCTGGCGGCGGGATCGATTGTGAAAGTCTGGGAACTATGAGCGAGGGCACCCCCGCCGACCCGGCCCTGTCCCATGTGGATTCCGAGGGCCGCGCGCGCATGGTCGATGTGAGCGCCAAATCCGATACCGTCCGGGTCGCGGTCGCCGCGGGCGAGCTGCGGACCACGGCGGAGGTGGTGAAGCTCGTGCAGGCCGACGATATGCCGAAGGCCGACGTGCTGGCCACCGCGCGCATCGCCGGGATCGCGGGCGCCAAGAAGACCTCCGAACTGATCCCGCTGTGCCATCAGCTCGCACTGTCGTCGGTGGACGTGCACTTCGCCTTCACCGCCGACACGATCACCCTCGAGGCGACCGCAAAAACCAAGGGCCCCACCGGCGTGGAGATGGAGGCCCTCACCGCCGTAGCCGTCGCCGGGCTCACCTTGCACGACATGGTGAAGGCGGTGGATCCGGCGGCCGTCCTCAACGGCGTGCGACTGCTGACGAAAGACGGTGGTAAGCGCGGACATTGGGAACGATCCGCGGCCGACTCGCCCGGAGGGACGGGGGGTGGACCGCGGTCGACCCCGGCAGGAGCCGGCGAGGGTGCGCGGTCGGCCGTGGTGGTCGTCGCATCGACCGGTGCGGCGGCGGGGACGCGGGTCGACAAAACGGGCCCGGTTCTGGTGGATTGGCTTGCGGGACAGGGATTTTCGGTGCGCGGACCGCTGGTGTACGCGGATGCCGACATCGCGGCGGGCCTCACGGACGCGCTCAGCGGACAGCCGGGCCTGGTCATCACCACCGGCGGCACCGGCGCCTCCCCCACCGATGGCACCCCCGAGGCGACACTGGCGGTGCTGGACCGCGAGCTGCCCGGCATCGCCGAGGCCATCCGGCTGGCCGGGACGGCGACCTTCCCACTGGCGGCCCTGAGCCGCGGCGTCGCGGGGCTGGCTGACCGATCGGTCCTGATCAACCTGCCCGGCTCACCCGGCGGGGTGCGCGACGGGATCGCAGTGCTGGAACCGCTTCTGGATCATCTGCTGGCCCAGGTGGCCGGAGGAGGCAGCCATGACTGACGCCGTAGGGCTCACCGGGATCCGCGATCGGCCGCTGGACCCGTCCGAGGTGGAGCAGTCCGTCACCGGACCCGCCTACGGCGCCGTCGTGGTGTTCACCGGCAAGGTACGCAATCATGATGGCGGCCAAGCGGTTTCGGCATTGGAGTATTCCGCGCACCCGCAGGCGGAGGTGTTTCTGCGGCGGGTCTGCGCCGAGGTGTCCGCCGCGGCGGGCCTGCCGGTCGCCGCCGTGCACCGGGTCGGACCGCTCACCGTCGGCGATCTCGCCATCGCCGTCGCGGTCGCCGCGCCGCATCGCGCCGAGGCCTTCGTCACCTGCTCGGAGCTGGTGAACCGGATCAAGCACGAGGTCCCGATCTGGAAGCGTCAGCTGTTCGCCGACGGCATGTCCGAATGGGTCAATGCCTGCGGATAAGTGAAAACGGTTGTCCGGAAGGCGCTCCGACACAATGATCAGCAGATGGAGACCCCGGACGCGACCCTCACCCTGACCCCGCGCACCAACTGGATATTCGGTTACGCGCAGGCGGTGGCGCGGGAGCGGGCGCACGAGCATATCGGCCCGGAACACCTGCAGCTGGCGATCCTCGACGATCCGGATGCCGTACCCACACAGACACTCCGCCGCCTCGGCGCCGAACCCCGAGACCTCGCCGAGGCCCTGGGCGAGGCGATGCGGTCGGCCGACTACGAGCCCGCGGCGATGCGGCACCGGATCGTGGGCGCCGCGGGCGATATCGCCCGGCGCCTGGGCCACGACTTCATCGGCGCCGAACACCTGCAGCTGGCGCTGCTGCGCCAGCGCGACAGCCTGGCCAGCCGCACGCTCGCCGCCGGCGTCCGGCTGGAGGAGTTCGAGGAATCGCTCACGGAGACGATGCGGGCCTACACGTAGCCCGAAGGGCGCCTCGCGGGCCGTGACGATCGACACAGGCCGGACGCCCGAACAGCAACAGCCCGGTAACCGGGGACCGTCCGGGATAGGCCACAGTGAAGGAGAAGCAGTCCCGCGACCTGGTGTGGATGTCCCGCACGACAGAGGAGTGACCATGACCGATATGACCGGCAAGATCGTCCTCGGATCGAATCAGTACGGCAAAGCCGAGAACCGCGTGGTGCGCATCTACCGCGACACCGCGCGACACGAGATCCGCGACCTGAACGTGTCCTGCTGCCTGCGGGGCGAGTTCGAGGCCGCGCACGTGAGCGGCGATCAGGGCACCGTCCTCCCGACCGACACCCAGAAGCAGACCGTCTACGCCTATGCGAAGACCCACGGGTCGGGCAGCATCGAGGACTACGGCCTCGCCCTGGCGCGGCATTTCGTCGGCGATGTCGAGCCGGTGCATTCGGCGCGGATCGAGATCGAGGAGTACGCCTGGGAGCGCGCCGAGGCCGATGGCGCGCCACACGACCACACCTGGACGCGTCGCGGGCCGGAGGTGCGCACGGCGGCGATCACGGTGCAGGGCGGCGGTTCTCGGCGTCGCGAGTGGGTGATCGGCGGGGTCGAGGATCTGGTGATCCTCAAGTCGACCGGGTCGGAGTTCGCGGGATTTCTCACCGACGAGTTCACGGTGCTGGAGCCGACCCACGACCGGGTGATGGCAACCAGTCTCGTCGCGCGCTGGCGGTTCGCCGCGCCCCCCGCGGACTGGGATGCCACCTACGCGGGCATCAAGGCGGTGCTCATCGAGCGCTTCGCGGTCCTGCGGTCGAAAGCGTTGCAGCAGACGCTGTTCGATATGGGCCGCTCCGCGCTCGAGGCGTATCCGTGCCTGGCCGAGATCCGCCTGTCCGCACCCAACAAGCACCACTTCTCCTACGACCTCGGCCGATTCGGCCTAGACAACGCGGGCGAGGTATTCCACGCCGACGACCGCCCCTACGGCCTCATCCAGGCATCGGTACACCGCGAGGACGCCCCGGACCCCGGAATCGCCTGGGACCCCTACACCGGCGCGGTATAGGCGGCGCCGTCGAAGCTCGCTCACTGGTCGAGTTCGTCGACCTCGTCGAATTCCTCGAAGGGGTCGAGTTCGACGAGATCGTCCGGGTCCTCGACGGCGTCCTTGATCTCACGGGGCACGTAGCGCCAGACCGGGAGTAGTGCCTGTTCATCGAGGGGTTCCGCGGCCGTGTGGACGGTATCGTGCAGACGCGCGGTGGTGGCGGCGGCGTCCATGCCGGACCCGATCAGCACCAAACGGGTTTCACGGTCCTCGGCGCGCTCCCAGGCCGCCGGTTCGAACACCACGTGGCGGCCGACCACGTGCAGCAAGAACTTCCGCTGTTCCCCACGCACCCCGAAAGCGGTGCGGCCCTTGGCCCGGAACAGACCCGGCGGCGGATCCTCGAGGAATCCGACCAGGCGGCGCGGGTCGAGGTCGTCGGCGCTGACGAAGGACACGCTGTCGTAGTCGTCGTGCAGGTGCCGGTGCCCGTCGCCGTCGTGATGGTCGTGGTCGTCCAGCAGCTCGTCGAAGCTGAGCTGTTCGGCGACCGGCGCACGCGACCGCGGCGGATCGAACAGCAGGCTCGGGTCGATCCGGCCGTGGCTGGTGGCGTGCACCGGTACGCCGCCCACCAGCTCGCCGATCTCCCGCCGCAGCCGCGTCACCTGCTCCGCGGGCACGCGGTCGGCCTTGTTCAGCACCACCAGGTCGGCCAGTCCCAGGTGGCTGGCCAGCTCCGGATGCCGGGCCCGGCTGTCGTCGAAGTGCTCGGCGTCGACGACCTCGATCAGGCCGCCGTAGCGGATGCGCGGGTTGTCGCTGCCGAGCACCATGCGGATCAGGTTCCGCGGTTCGGCCAGCCCGCTGGCCTCGACCACGATCACATCGATCCGGTTGCGCGGCTCCGCCAGCCGCGCGAACAGCCCGTCGAGTTCGTCGACGTCGACCGCGCAGCACACGCAGCCGTTGCCGAGTGACACCATCGCGTCGACCTGCCCCGCGACCAGCATCGCGTCGATATTGACGGCCCCGAAGTCGTTGACCACCACGCCGATTCGCGCCCGCCGCTGCCGCAGCAGGCGATTGAGCATCGTCGTCTTCCCCGCTCCCAGATAACCGGCCACGACCAGGACAGGGATGCGCCGGTCCACCCGGCCGAGATCGTCCGCTGCGCGCATTCCGGCCATAGTAGCGATCGGCCCCGCGTCGCCCGCAGGGTCTATGCGCCGGTCCGGCCGTCGATCCGCTCCCGGATGAGGTCGGCGTGCCCGTTGTGCCGAGCGTATTCCTCGATCATGTGTACGAGGATCCAGCGCAGGCTGTAGCGATCGCCGGTCGCCTCGTGCACACCGACGGTGTCGAGCGACTCGACGGCGGCGACGATCGCGCGGGACCGGTCACAGACACTGCGCCACAACCGAAGCGATTCGTCGACATCCGCGCCGTCGACGTCGAAGTCGGCGCCGTCCGGGGCGTCGTGCCAGTACCGGAACGGGGCATCCCCGCCGGACAGGATGCGGTCGAACCAGCCTAGTTCTACATCGGTCAGATGGCGGACGAGACCGAGCAGCGACAGCGCCGACGGCTCCACGGCCCGCAGGCGAAGCTGGTCGGCGGTGAGTCCGGCACACTTCCGGGCCAACGTTTCTCGCTGCAAATCCAGAACGCCGGTGAGCGTCTCCCGTTCCCCGGCGAGCTGATGTGCCTCGGTCTGTTGCGTCGACTCCACTCGTTCATGATGCCGGGTGCCTTCGAGTGCGCGTGTGTGTAGCGTTGCGGGCGAGGTCCAGGAGAAAATCGGATTCCGCCCCATCACAATGGGATCGACGATCGCGGCGAGCTGATCCACCTCGTTCGCGAGCCGGGCGTCGGCCATCCCGGGGCTCGACGGCAAGCGCGCTCGCCCCTATGGGAGAGCGGGCGCTGTGCGCGACGCGAACTCGGTGCACTCAGACCGACGAGCGATCACTACTTGGCTCGCTGGCACCGGCGGCTCTGGCTACCGGCTCGAGACCTGGGAGCCCGGCGTGGTCTGACTGCCCGAAACGCCCTGGCTACCCGAAACGCTCCGAGTGCCCGGAGTGCTCTGGGTGCCCGGAGTGCCCCGACCACCCGGGTGATCCTGGCCGCCCGGAACGCTCTGGCCGCCCGGAGTGTTCTAGGTGCCCGGAACGCTCCGAGTCCCCGGAGTGCTCTGGGTGCCCGGGGTGCTCTGGGTGCCCGGAGTGCTGCGACCACCCGGGAGGTCCTGGCCGCCCGGGTAACCCTGGCTGTTCTGGCTGCTCGGGTCGCCTGAGGTGCCAGGGCCCATCAGGGTGGAGACCAGGGTGTAGGCCAGGTTGATCAACTGGGAGTTGACCGTCGCGTCCTCCATGCCCAGCGACTCGGCCAGCGGGAGCAGCAGTTGCATCGCGGTGGTGACGAGTGTGCTCGCCGACGAATCGGTGCCCGCCTGGCCCGGCAGCGATCCGCCGGTGGACGGGCCGGCGCCCATCGGGGAGGTGGCTCCCGGAGCGGTGCCGGAGTATCCGGACGTGCCGGGGGTGGAGGCATTCGGCGCCGTGTACGTGTTCGGCGTGGGCGAACTCGGTGCCGTGCCCGGCGTGTAGGCCCCGAGGGAGTTCGGGCCCGCGCCCGTCCCGCCGGGCGTGATCCGACCGGTCCCGTCCGGCAGCGGCTGCTCCGCCGCACCCGGCAGCGTCTGCGCCTGCCCACCGGGTACCGCCTGCCCCGCGCCGCCCGGCAGCGTCTGACCCGCCCCACCAGGCACAGCTTGCCCATCTGGCGACGCCGACCCCGCCGCACCAGGCGTGGACGCACCGCCGGGCAACGTCTGGCCTGTCGCACCGGATGTCGTCTGTCCACCGGGCAACGGCTGCCCCGGGTCGCCGGGTATGCCTTGACCACCAGGCAGGGGCTGCCCCGCCGTACCGGGCAACGACTGCGCTGTCTCGCCTTGCCCGCCGGTCGATGCCGACCCCGGTGGTTCGCCCGGCGCGTTCCCGCCCTGTGCCGAGACGTCCGGGACCCCGGGCGCCTGCGGCGCGGAGGCATGCGGCGCGCCTCCGGGCAGCGAATTCCCCTGTCCTGGAACGGTATCGGCCGCGGCACGTCCGTCGGCCGAACCGGACGGCAGGGGCGAGCCGCCGACTCCCAGCAGGTACCCGGCCAGGCCGGTGGCGATGGCGACCGCGTGCTTGAGCTGCCCCTCCTTGGATTCGAGCAGCGCGGCATCGTCGGCGTTGGCGCCGTTGCCCATCTCCAGGAACACGTCCGGCACCTGGGTCAGCGCGGGCCCGGCGATATCGGCGCGGGTCTGCAGGCCGTCGACCGCGCCGCCGTAGGTGGCGGGCGAGAACCCGCCCTGCACATAGGCGTCGCGGACCACTGTGGTCGCCGACAGCCCCGCCCCCGACTGCACCTGGTTGGCCTTGGGATCGGGAATCGGCAACTCCGGCACGATCAGATGGAAACCGCGGTTCTGCGCGGGCGCGCCATCGGCGTGGATGCTGATCGCGACATCGGCCCCGGATCGGTTGGCCGCCGCCGCGCGCTCGTCGACACAGCCGCCCCACCCCGTATCGTCCTGACGGCTGAGCACCACCCGGGCACCCATCGCCTCCAGCGACTGCCTGACAAGCTGCGAGACATTCCACGCGATGGTGTGTTCGGGCACGCCGTTGATGGTGGTCATGCCCGACGTCTGACACTCCTTGGTGCCGCCGCGGCCGTTGGCGACCGGGCGCAGGAGGTCCTCGGTGTGATTGGGCCCCTGGTGACCCGGATCCAGGAACACCGTCTTACCGGTGAGCTTGGTCGACATGTCCGGGTCGGTCGGGGTGGCGACTGCGACCGCCGGGAGAAACCCGGCGGATGGTGCGAGCGCCGCGGCCGTGACGGCGAGGCTGAGACCGGCCTTGACGATGCTTGGCTTCATGTTCGGACGGCGCTCCCAAGACAAGGAACGCCCCTCCCTTCCCACTAGTAACACCAAACCCAGTGGTTCACTCTTGCAACGGGAATCTCATCACGCAAGCACAGTTATCGAACCGTTACCCCGAGTCGTCAGGCCCCACGCGGCAATTGACGCAGTGACCGCAGCGCATAATGCACGCGCGTCTTGACGGTACCGATCGGCACGCCCAGATCCTCAGCAACATCCCGGTAAGCACGGTCGCGCAGGATCACCTGGACGACCGCGTCCCGCTGCGGATCGGGCAGCCGTTGCAGTAACTCGGTGACCAGCAGCCCATCGGCCAGCGTGTCGGTGAAATCCGGCCGGGCGAAGCGCGGGTCGAGCATCTCCCCGAGGTCGTCCCAGCTGGTCTCGGCCGGACGCACGGCGCGCATGCGGCCGATGTCGGTGAGGACATTGCGCTCGATCGACAACAGCCAGGTACGCACGCTGCCCCGGTCCGGGTCGTAGGTGGCGCAGCTGCGCCAAGCCCGCAGCAGCGTCTCCTGCACAGCGTGCTCCGCCAGCCCGGTATCCCCGAGCCGCCGCGCCGCCCGCCAGTGCAGCAGCCCCTGATCGGAGGCGAGCACCGCGGCCAGTCCGGCCTGGGTGCACAGTCGCGCGCACCGGGCGCGGCATGCGGTATCGCGGGTGTGGGGGATAGCTCGGGGGCCTCTCATGCCAGGAATATCGCGAGAAGTCCCCGGAACGGCATCGTCGGCGGCACACCAATTTCCGCGAAGTTGGTGCATGACCACAAATCTCACCGAATCGACCAACCGGTACGTGGAACTCTGATAGACCGGACCCCCGGAGGACACGGGGATCTTCCGAGGGCTGCCCGTACCGACCGGCGGCCCGGACATGAGCTCGAGGAGGACCGCCGTGCGTGGACGCACGTTTGTGATCGCGGGCGCCGTGGCGTCCGCGGCGACCATGCTCGGATCCGGCATGGCCGCCGCCCAACCGGCGACGGCCATGCCCGGTGACGGGCTGTACCGGGTGGGTATCGATATCCTGCCCGGCATCTATCAGGCGCCGGGTACGCCGGATCCCGCCCACGGCTGCTTCTGGCAGCGCCTGCGGAAGGTGCCGGAACCGGGCGACGCCGACCCGAACCAGTTCGCCATCGCCAGCGACCACACCAAGGTCAGCCCGGTCCGGGTATTGATCAAGGCGGGCGACGTCGCGTTCCAGGCCACCAACTGCGGCCCCTGGGTGATGATGCCCGCGCCGCCGCCGACCGGCTCCTACGGTCCCGGCGGCTCGTTCGGCAGCGAGTACTGAGTTCACCGCGGCGCCGCGACCCGCGGCGCCGCGGTCCCCGATTCACCCGATGTGAGCGCTCACACTGATCCGGTGTACTGTCCGGCTGAGTCTGTCGCGCATCCATCGGAGGTTGTCATGGCGCCGCCGCCACCCGACCGCACGCCCACCCGGGTCCGGGCGCGGTGATCACCACCCGACGGGAGCTGGCGGACGGCCGAGAGATCCTGTACTTCGATGAGGATCCGGGCGTCCCGCACACCGCGACCGACACCCGCGATCTGCCGCACACCACCACCCACTCCCAGCGCCGGTTCGATCCCCTGCTGGGCGAATGGGTCGTGATCGCCTCGCACCGACAGACCCGGACCTTCCTCCCGCCCGCGGATCTGTGCCCGCTGTGCCCGTCCACCCCGGATCGATCCACCGAGATTCCCGAATCCGACTATCAGGTGGCGGTTTTCGAGAATCGCTTCCCGTCGCTGTCCACCGGCAGCGCGGAACTGCCAGCGACCGTGGAGGATTCGCCGCTGACACCGCTGCGCGACGGCTACGGCCGCTGTGAGGTGGTGTGTTTCACCAGCGTGCACGACAGTTCGTTCGCGCGGCTGGACCGACGCCGGGCGCGGCTGGTCGTCGACGTGTGGGCGCACCGCACCGCCGAACTCGCCGACCGGAACGGCGTGGGCCAGGTTTTCTGCTTCGAGAATCACGGCGAGGAGATCGGGGTGACGCTGTCGCATCCGCACGGGCAGATCTACGCCTACCCGTTCGTGACGCCGCGCGTCGCCAAGATCTCGGAGAATGTGGCGCGGTACCGGAACTCGCACGGCGGCAACCTGTTCGGCGACCTCCTGGCCGCCGAGCGAACGTCCGGTGTGCGCGTGGTCGCCGCCAACGAGGAGTGGACGGCCTACGTCCCGCCGTTCGCGCGCTGGCCGTACGAGGTCCAGCTGTATCCGCACCGGCGGGTCACCGACCTCCCCGAACTCGACGACGCGCAGCGCGACGGCTTCGCGGAGCTGTATCTGGATGTGCTGCAACGGTTCGCACACCGCTTCGACACCCCGATGCCCTACATCGCGGCCTGGAACCAGGCGCCGACCCCGAAATCCGGTGTGCCACGCGAGGATTGGTGGCTGCACCTGCAACTGTTCTCGATCCGCCGCGCGGCCGGGAAACTGAAGTACCTGGCCGGGTCGGAATCCGGCATGAACGTCTTCATCAGCGATACCACCCCGGAGACGGTGGCGGCCGAATTGCGGGAGGTGCGGTGACCGCGAGCGGATCGCCGGCGCGACAAGGAGTCTGGGCCGCGCCCGGCCGGGTCAACATCATCGGCGAGCACACCGACTACAACGACGGCTACGCACTGCCGATCGCCCTGCCGCAGGCGGTCACCTGCACGGCTGCCACCGGCGCCGACGGCCGCGTCCGGGTGACCTCGCGCCAGCATCCCGGCGAGGTGACGGTCGAACCGATCGCCGGACTCGCCACGTCGTCCGCCGAAGGCTGGGTCCGCTACCCGCTCGGCGTCGTCCACGAATACCTCCGGCGCGGGCACGAGATCCCGGGGGTCGTCCTGGACCTGGACGGCGCGGTGCCGGTCGGCGCCGGGCTGTCGTCCTCGGCGGCGGTGGAGTGCTCGGTGGCGATCGCGCTGCGCGACCTGTTCACGCTGCCGGTGACCGACGCAGAACTCATAGATATCGGCCGGGCGGCGGAGAACTCCTATGTCGGCGCCGCCACCGGCACACTGGATCAGTCCGCCTCGGTGCTGTGCACGGCCGGGCACGCGCTGTTCCTCGACTTCGGCAAGGGCGAGCACGCGCAGGTTCCGTTCGACCTGACCGCGACCGGGCTGGAGTTGCTGGTGGTCGACACGAACACGCCCCACCAACTGATCGACGGCGGTTACGGCAAGCGGCGCACCGAATGCGAACAGGCCGCGGCGGCGCTCGGTGTGCGGTCGCTGCGCGAGGTCACCGAGGCCGCGGAGGTGGAGCGCATCACCGACCCGGTGCTACGCCGGCGCGCCTGCCACATCGTCACCGAGAACGCCCGGGTGCTGGCGGTGGTCGCGGCGCTGCGCGACGGTGGAGATCCGCGCGAGATCGGGCCGACCCTGACCGCCGGGCACACCTCGCTGCGCGACGACTTCGAGATCTCCACCCCGCAACTCGACGCCGCGGTCGAGACCGCGCTGACCGCGGGCGCGCACGGCGCGCGCATGGTGGGCGGCGGATTCGGCGGCAGCATCATCGCCCTGACCGAGGCCGACGACACCGAACAGGTAGCCGCCGCGATAGCGAAACGGTTCCGCACGGCCGGTTTCGCCGAGCCGCGCACGTTCGTCGCGGTGCCGTCGGACGGTGCGCGCCGGACGTCCTGAAAACCCGAATTCGCGGTATTCCCGGTGTCGTTCTGTGTCGCGACAGAGGAATTGGTCTGCGAATCCAGCGAATTCCCGAGAATCTTCTGCACGATCAGATGCAACAACACCTGTGCGTGCAGAACGCCCCGGGACCGG
The DNA here is from genome assembly GCF_054782435.1 of Nocardia thraciensis. Taxonomy (NCBI): domain Bacteria; kingdom Bacillati; phylum Actinomycetota; class Actinomycetes; order Mycobacteriales; family Nocardiaceae; genus Nocardia; species Nocardia thraciensis. The sequence continues at coordinate 21,219 of NZ_BAAGSM010000026.1, read as the reverse complement.
CCTCCGCCCGACCGTTGGCAAACGGCAGTCGCTTCGATGGAACAGCTCTGACGTCGCACTATGTGACCGGCCGCCGAGCACTGGCATCCTTCCCGCAACCATATTGGCGCGGAGCGACCCCGGCAAACACCCCGGAACGCGCCCCCACCTGCTGTGTCGTGAACCTGCGAATTCGGCGAATACCCTACAGCTATCCGAATTCAGAACGTACGGTGAGGACGCGATTAGCTCGACTGCCAATGGTTACTCAGTTCTTGCGCCAGTTGAGCCAGGGGGATCGAGGCCGCTGCCACCTGGGCGACCGGCCTCTGTCGGCTAGGCAATGTCGCCACGCACATCGCAACCAGCGCATATCGAAAACCCTGTCTTGGAGGTAGTCATGACCGAGTCGGACGCGGCCCGCATCGCCGCGCTGCCCGCGACCAGTTGGCGCAAGTCCAGTTTCAGCGGACCGGACGGCAACTGCGTGGAGTGCGCACCGTTGCCCGACACCACGGTGGCCGTCCGCAACAGCAACCGGCCGGAGGCGGGCGCCCTGGTGTTCACCCGTGCCGAACTCGCCGCGTGGATCCAAGGATGCCGCGCCGGAGAATTCGACGACCTGATGTAGTCGCGATCGGTCGTGCATCCGCCCGATTAGGGTGGGCGCATGACCAGGCGCAGGATCCTCATTACCGGAGCGAGTTCGGGACTCGGCGCGGGTATGGCCCGCGAATTCGCGAAGCAAGGACGCGATCTCGCGCTCTGCGCGCGCCGGGTCGGCAATCTCGAGCAGTTGCGCGACGAACTGCTCGCGGCGCGCCCCGGTATCACCGTCGCCGTCCGCGCACTCGATGTCGACGACCACGCCGCGGTGCCGGTCGTATTCGCCGAACTCCGCGACGAGCTCGGCGGGCTGGACCGGGTCGTAGTCAATGCGGGCCTGGGCAAGGGCGCGGTGCTCGGCACCGGTCGGGCCGACGCCAATATCGCGACTGCCACCACCAATTTCGTCAGCGCGCTCGCGCAGGCCGAGGCGGCCCTGCGGATCTTCCGGGAGCAGAACTCCGGGCATCTGGTGCTGATCTCCTCGATGAGCGCCGTGCGCGGCCTGCCCGGGAAGAAGGCCGCCTACTCCGCCAGCAAGGCCGGGCTCACCGCGCTCGGCGAGGGTTTGGCGACCGAGCTGCGCCGCGGACCGATCGCCGTGACCACCGTGCAGCCCGGATTCATCGCCACCGATATGGCGGCCAAGGCCGGCGACGCCAAGCTGGTTACGCCGATGGACAAGGGCGTCGCGTCGATGGTGGCCGCGATCGAGCGCGAGCCGGTGCGCGCGTGCGTACCGCAATGGCCTTGGCGCGCATTGAATCTCGCGCTCCCCCTGTTGCCCCGCACAATCATCGCGCGGCTCGGTTGAGCTGTGCGCCAAAACGGGCGCGGGCGCAAAATCGGATGCGGTGCTGAAGTGGCCGGGCGTCGTGGCGCTCGCGATCACCGCGCTGCTGATCGTGCTCGCGATGCCGCTGACCGGCGCCCGGCTCAGCGACGTCCACCCTACGGCGCTGCCCGCGGGAAATCCGATGCGCGCCACCGCGGACGCCGGTCCACACCGGAGTCGTCAAGACCGCCCGTGTAATCACCGCCGCGGCAACGCTTCTCGTGGTCGTCACCGGCGCCTTCACGCTGTCGCCGCTGACTCCGATGTAGTTTCTCGGGCTCGGCATGATCATCGCGCTGGTCATCGACGCCACGCTGGTGCGCATGCTGCTGGTGTCCGCGCTGGTGCAGCTCATGGGCCCGGCGACTGGTGGCCGGGCGGGCCACGAGTGGTCTCCGCGACCGTCACCGAGACCGCCGTACGCGAGCACTTCCCCGTCGTGAACCGTCCGTGGCCGCCACCCGATACCCCGGTCCATTACCCGGCAGGTAATCGACCCGCCCCGCCGGGACCGGCATGCTCGTCCCATGATCGATACCGCGGGCACGCAGCTGTTCCACCAGACCATGCCGTTCACCGAGCGGCTCGGCGTCGAGGCGCTCGAGCACGGGCGAGCGGTGGTGCGCAGCCGGTTGGCCTGGGACGAGAGCCTGTGCACACTGGGTGGGGCGCTGCACGGCGGCGTGCTGATGTCGCTGGCGGACTCGACCGCCGCGGTCTGCGCATACCTGAATCTGCCCGAGGGCAGGCAGGGCACGACGACCGTGGAATCGAAGACGAATTTCCTGCGCGCGGTGCGGTCCGGGCACGCGGTGGCCACCGCGACGCCGCTGCACGCCGGGCGCAGCTTCATCGTCGTGGAGACCGAAATCCGGGACGACGCGGACAAACTCGTCGGCAAGGTCACCCAGACCCAAGCCGTGCTGTAGTAGCCGCAGCCGTAGGTCATGGTCAGCTCGAGGAACAGCCGGTGGACAGGGTGCCGCTGGTTCATTCACCCGATTAGCCTCGGCCCATGGCGAAGTTCGAGACATTCGACGGCTTGGAGCTCAACTTCCGAGAGTGGGAGGGCGACGGAGTTCCGGTGGTGCTGCAACACGGCATCGTCGCCGATACCAACGCCAACTGGATGAGCGTCGGCGTGGTCACGGCACTGCGGGAGGCGGGCCACCGGGTGATCTCCCTCGACGCGCGCGGGCACGGCCGCTCGGAGAAGCCGCACGACCCGGCGCGCTACTCGTGGGCCGCCATGGCCGCCGACGTGCGAGCGCTGTACGACGAACTGGGCCTGGACCAGGTCGTACAGGTGGGCTATTCGATGGGCGCGATCATCTCGCTGCTGGTCGCCGCGGCCGACGCGCGGGTGACCCGCCTGGCGATCGGCGGCGTCGGATGCGGGGTCGTCGACTTGGGCGGCATCGACCACCGGGCGATCACCGCCGAACAGCTCGTCGCCGCCATGCGGGGCGAGGCCGCGCAGGTGCCGATGCCGGGCGCGCTGTTCCGGCTGCTCGCCGAGGCCGTCGGCGCGGACCTGCCCGCCATCGCCGCCGTCGCCGCAGGTCTGAACGAGGCGCCGATCGACGACCTGACGGCCGTCGCGATGCCTACCCTCGTCCTCGCGGGCGACGCGGATCCTTTCGCGGCCGAACCCGAACGCCTGGCCGCCGCCCTCCCCGATGCCCGGTTGACCGTGGTCCCCGGCGACCACCTCGCGGCCGTCGCCACCCCCGAATTCCACACGGCCCTCGTCGAGTTCCTGCGCTGAGCCCTTCGCGCACTCCCTGCGTATTCCCGCACCGGTCTCAGCTGCCGGAGCGGGTGCGGGAATCAGCAGGGGGTGCGTGAGTAACGAGGCGCTACGACAGGGCCGGTTACCGCGCCGACTGCTCGCCACTACGTCGCAACGGCCGGTGACACCGCTACGCCTCGACGGCGGTACCCCGGGTGCCCCCGGCCCGAACGCCCCAGGGCCGCAGCAGGATCGCGATCACCAAGGCACCCGCGAGCAGGAGGGCGCCGATGACGGCCATGCCCGCGGTGAAGCGCAACGTGTCGACGACCGATAACGTCGCGGCCAGACCGAGCACGAAACCCAGTTGCCCGGCAGCGGTTTTCACGGCCGCCAGCATACCGCTCAGATCCGCCGGGAGCGCCGACATGAGCACCGCCGACTGCGGGTTCTGCGCCCACATCACACCGAATCCGGTCACCGCGCAGACCGCCGAATACACCCACAGCTCGGCATTCGCACCGACTCGTGCCAACGCCAGAATGCCTACCCCGCAACAGATCAGACCGGATACGTACATCATCCGAGCCGACCACCCCCGTTCTTGCGCCTGCGCGGCGAGATCCGCTCCGAGCACCATGCCCAGATACAGCGGAACCGCGACCATCATCACCATGGTCACCGACAGGCCCCGGTGCTCGTGCAGCGCGATGATCGTCTGCAGAACGACGACGGCGGCCGCGAACCCGGCCAGCATCCCGGTCAGCCAGGTGGCGGCGAAGGGCGCGGAGGTCAACAGGCGCACCGGAACCGCGGGGTCGGCCGTGTGTAGTTCCCACCTCGCGAACAGTGCGATCAGCACGGACCCGGCGGCCAGCACGCCCCACGCCCGCGGATCGGTCCATCCGCGATCGACAGCCCTGTACAACCCGCCGACGAGAGCGGCGAGCGCGACGGACCCCAGCGACACGCCGACACCGTCGAGGCGGCGCGGTGTGGCCGCCCTCGAATCCGGGACGGTCAGCCAGGCGAGCGCCACGAGCAGCGCGGCGACCAGGCCGGTGATCAAATAGCCGGTACGCCAAGTGGTTCCGTCTACCAATGCGGCGCCGACCACACCGGCGGCCATGATCGCCACCGACTGCAGACCCAGCCACACGCCGAAGGCCCGCGGCATATCCTCCGGAGGGTACAGCGCCGCGACGATCGCCAGCGCTGTCACGAAACAGGCGGCGAGGCCCGCGCCGGTGACGGCTCGGCCGATGAGGAAGGTCGTGGATTCCGACGCGTAGGTGGTGACGAAGGCGCCGACGACTACCGCGAACACCCCGCCGAGCAGGACCCGCCGACGCCCGAACCGATCGCCGAGCATCCCGACGCCCAGTAGGCCCGCCGACAGCGTGATCGCTCCCATACCGGCTGCCAGCCAGGCGGTTTCGGAGCCCATCGCGAAGTACGCCGAGGTCCGCGGCACGGCGACGACGTGGATGACGGTGTCGCCGCCCAGCAGACCCGACAGCAGGGCGAGGACGCCGAGGGCGAGAGCCCGACGGTCCGTTCGTCCACGCACACGCACGGGCCAGACCTGCTCCTGCGGGGTATCGAGTGCCGTCATATCCGCCTCCTCGCCTCACTGACCCGACCAGCAAGCCCCCGACAGCGGGGCGGAACGCTCCCCACGAGTATCCGAGAGTGAAACACCCTCGGACAAGATCAGCGACCAATCAGTGACCGAAGAGCAACCATCCAGCAGATCCCGGCCAAAAGCACGCCGGGAAAGAGGAGGGCGCTTGGACAGCACGCCGAGACGCACGCTGAGAGCCCCGCCGAGACAGCACGCCGAGACACACCCTGAGAGCCCCGCCGACACAGCACGCCGAGACACACCCTGAGAGCCCCGCCGACACAGCACGCCGAGACACACCCTGAGAACCCCGCCGAGACACACGCTGAGACGCACCCTGAGAGCCCCCGCCGAGACACACGCCGGGACGCACCCTGAGGGCCGCTCCGGGACAGCACGCCGAGACGCACCCTGGGAGCTCCGGCCGAGATGCACGCTGGGAGCCCCGGCCGAGATACACCCTGAGAGCCCCGCCGAGATACACCCTGGGAGCCGCGCCGAGATGCACGCTGGGAGCCGCGCAGGGATAGCACGCTGGGAGCCCGCGCAGGGATGCACGCCGGGAGAGGTCTGCACCGTCCAGGTCGGCGGGTCCGGGCCGAAGGACACGGAAAGCGATCTCGCGACCGTGGACCGCAGCAGGCGGCGGGTGTGGGGGTCGAACTCGGCGAACTCGCAGGTCGTGCTGCCCTCGGTGGGCGTGGGGCGGGAAGGGGGCCCGTTCCACGCAACGCGGCGGTCAGCGCGGCTTGATCCGACCGGCCGCGACCAGCACCCGGTAGGCCGCCGACTTGCGGGGGCAGTCGGCGACGGTGCAGTCGAGGTGCTGCTGCATGGTGCGGTGCGCCTCGGACACCTCGAGCCGGTGGTCCGGCGCGCCGTGCGACAGGGCCGCGGCCACCGGCATCGCCGGCGGCACCGACTCGGCCAGCAGGCGCTGGCGGATCTCGGCGACCGAGGTGCGCCCGGTGGGCAAGCGCTGGGGACGCACACTCATCACGATGGCCATCATCGCGCCGACCATCACCATCGTCGCCGCGAAAACCTGCCAGCCACCCATCACTTCACCTCCCCCGGGCCGGAAGTGACTGGAACGGACACATATTCGCAACAGGTGTTCATAACTCTCTCGTAGTTTCGAATTACCTTGATGCAGTGGGTATTACGCGTACCCCGGCGGTGCCAGGTGTACCGAGACGTCGTTGCGTCCCACCTGTTCCGCCAGCAGCCGACCGGCGATGTACCGCCCGGCCGCGTCATCGGCGGTCCATACGCTCGCGCACGGACCGCACGGGTCGTTGGCCAGTTCCAGCGCCGCCTCGGCGTCGGCGACCCGGACCACCGGCAGGATCGGGCCGAGGGTCTGCTGGGTCAGCACGCCCATCGCGGGGTCGGCGTCGGCGAGCACGGTCGGCTCGAACACCTGCCCGTCGACCGTGCCGCCGATGCGCAGCGTCGCGCCCTTGGCCAGAGCGTCGTCGATCTGGTCGCGCAGGTGGTCGATGTGCGCGGCCGAGGTGATGGGGGCGACGCGAACGTCGCCGGGATCCGCGGCGCCGAACGCGGCCACCTCGGCGACCAGCCGGTCGACGAACGCGTCGTATCCGGAGGCCTGGACGAACACCCGCTCGATGCTGCGGCAGCTCTGCCCCGATTCGGCGAGCCCGCCCAGCGCGATACCGGCGGCCGCCAAACCGGGATCGACATCGTCCAGCACGATCGCCGACGACTTCCCGCCCAGTTCGAGGCGGCACGGAACCAGCCGGGCCGCGGCGCGCAGCGCCACCACCTTGCCCACCTCCGGCGAGCCGGTGAAATGCACGTAGTCCACGGTGTCGACAACGGCGGGCCCGGCCTGGTGACCGGCGACGAAGTCCAGCACCGGCGGCGCGCCGATCTGCGCCCAGCCGGTGACCACGGCGCGCACGGTCAGCGGCGTCACCGCCGGGGGCTTCACGAGTACCGCGGAACCGGCCATCAGCGCCGGCACGGCGTCGAACAGCGTCGACGCGAGGGGGTAGGTCCAGGGCGGCAGGACGCCGACCACCGCGCAGGGGCGGTAGGTGATCGCCAGCTGCAATGCCACGCTCGGGAGCTCGCGCCTGCGCGGCGACGGCGCCCCGAGAAAATCGGCACCATGGGTGCGATGATAGTCCACCGCGTCGACGCCCAGACGGAATTCCCGCAAAGCCGCAGCAACCGACTTTCCGGTTTCCGAAGCCAGCAGGTCGACCAGCGTCTGCTCATTCCCGGACAACCATTCCCGGAACCGCGTCAACCACTGCACCCTGCCGACGACACCCATTGCGCGCCAACCGGTTTGCGCGTGCCGCAGGGAGGTGGCGACGGCGCCGACCCGGTCGGGGGTGTGCGTCGGCAGGGTGCCCAGCGCCCGGCCGTCGCCGGGCGCGGTCACGGTGATCCAGGTATTGCCAGCGGTATTCGGATAAGTGGACAGCATTCGGTTCACTCCGGGCGAGGTGGATGCGGCAGGATCACTCCGCGATCGCTCGGCGCACGAAAGGATGGGACGAATGCCCGGGTGGGAGGGTTGCGCCGGTCACTGTGCGGCATGTGAGAAACCGTATGGCTAATGCAACTCTGCAACCAGCGCACAATGGGCCAGAAATCGGCGAATATCGGCCGCTCCCAGCAAACTTACCGACGAGTACCGGCCCGCATCGGCGCGCGAGCACGCTGGGACCGCCTATGCCGCAGGCGAATCCGACCACGGCGCGGTTTACGAGCGCCGATGCGCGGAACTGCCGCAACGCCGCCGCAACCAGGTGGGTAGCAACGGCCGCGTGCGCGATCTGCTGCTCCGCCGCGGTGGAGTTGACCGACCAGTCTCGTCTTGCCGCCGATCTCGACGTGAGCGTCCGCACGCCGGGCCGCCGACTTGCCGAGGAGGACACCACCTTTCGCGAACAGTCCAGAGACCGTCGGCCTGCCCGCCGAGGAACCGCTGGTCGCGAGGCCGACCATGGAGAATGTGATCGAGCGGTCACCCGGCCACTTCGCCCGCACGCACCGGGGCCGGGTCTCGGTGCGGGTGTAGGAAATACGATTATCGTACCGATCGGCGGATTTGGGCCACCGGCACGCAAATCTCTGCGACTATGCCTAGGTGGACGAGCCTGCGCAGGTGCGGTCGATCAACGGTGTGTCGCTGCTGGCGGACTACGCGGTCACGCGCGGTCTGACCATGCCGGATATTCTGCGGGCCACCGGAATTCGCGAGCAACAGCTGCAGAATCCGCACAGCGAGATCACCCTCGCCCAGGAACTCACGATGCTGCACAACGTCGTCGAGGGCATCCACGACGAACCGGGCCTGGGCCTGATGGCCGGGCTGCTGTGCCACCCGCCGTCGTTCGGCGTGCTCGGCTTCGCCGTGATGAGCAGCCCGACGCTGCGCCACGCCGCGGAGATCGGCGTGCGCTACGCGGACCTGTGGTTCACCGTCGCCCGCCACGCCCTGGTCGACCGGGGCGACGAGGTCTGGCTGGTGCGCGACGATCACGCCGTTCCCCCGGCGCTGCGCCGGTTCACGCTGGAGCGAGACTTCTCGGCGATCGCCACGATCCAGCAGGACCTGGTCCCGACGCGAGTCCCCACGCTGCGGGTGGAGGTGACCGTCGAGCCGCATCCGGTGTACGAGATGTTCGCGGCGATGCTGGGCGTGGACAAGATCACCTTCGGGTCTTCGCAATCGGTCATCGCTTGGCACGGCACCGCACTGGATCTGCCGCTCCCGCAGGCGAACACCGCGACCGCCCGCTTCTACGAACAGCAGTGCGCAGACATCATGCAGCGCCGGCTCAGCCGGGGCGGCGTCAGCGGCCGGGTGCGCGAGCTGCTGATTCGCCACGGCGGCGTCACCGACCAGTCCCGCATCGCCGCCGATCTCGACGTCAGCGTGCGCACCCTGCGTCGGCGACTCGCCGAGGAGGGCACCACCTTCCGCGAGCTGTCCAACGAGACGATCGGCATGCTCGCCGAGGAACTGCTGGTCGCCGGGCTCACGGTGGAGAATGTGGCCGATCGGCTCGGCTACTCCAGCGTGTCGGCGTTCACCTCGGCGTTCCGCTCCTGGAAGGGCCAGCCGCCCGGACATTTCGCGCGTACCCACCGCGGGCGCGCCGCAGCGCGGGTGTAGCGAGCGCCGGGAGGCGCGAGCCCGGCACAACGTGATGAGTTCGATACTGGCTAATTGGACGCTATTGGTTCAGCTGGCCTTATTCTGCCGGAATGACACCCAGCAAAGAAGGAGTTTTCGAAGGGCCACTGCATCAACTGGCCCGCGGCGCGTGGCAGTCCATGGTGGTCATCGGCATTCTGTCGGTCGTCATCGGCATCATGGTTCTGGTCTGGCCCGGACCGACCCTCCTGGTCGCGGGAATTCTGTTCGGCATCTATTTGCTGGTCTCCGGCATCCTGCAGTTGGTGGCGGCGTTCGGCGCACACGTCAGCACCGGCTGGCGGGTGCTCTCGGTCATCAGCGGCGTGCTGTCGTTCATCCTGGCGTTCTTCAGCTTCCGGCACATCGGCGACGCGATCGTGCTGCTGGCGCTGTGGATCGGTATCAGCTGGCTGTTCCGCGGGATCGCGGTGCTGGTCGCCGGCGCCGAATCGCCGTCGGGGATGCCCGGCCGCGGCTGGTCGATCTTCTACGGCATCGTGCTACTGATCGGCGGCATCGTGCTGGTGGTATGGCCGATCAGCTCGATCGTCACGCTGACGCTGGTGGCGGGCTGGTGGCTGATCTTCATGGGCGTCATGGAGGTCATCTACGCGTTCCAGGTGCGCGGCGCGGCCAAGCACACACCGAGCGAACTCTGAGTTCGCCGGGTCCATATTCGACCCGGACCCCGAAAGTGGTTCAGCCCCGGATGCATTCGTCCGGGGCTGAATTTTTCCGTCCCCACCACTTCCTACTGTCCGGTGATTCGGAACAACCCGGTGATAGTGCCCTGGTATTGGGTGCCGTCCGGGGCTAGGGAGCCGACCATTTGGAGGGTGTCGGTGGCTATGGTGGCGCCTATTCGCTGTTGAGTCCGGATGGCGCCGGTGGTGGCGTCGATGACGGTGTAGTCGAATGGGTCCACCGGCGTGGTATGCCCTTCCGGCAAATCCTGGCGGGCGACGGTATAGATGTTGCCGTCGGCGGTGGACAGGCGTGGAACGGCCGCGGACGCAACGGAATTGGTCCAGGCGATCGAACACCCGTTCCGGCCCGATCGATATCGACGCGGGTCATGCCGCCGCGGAATCCGGCCGACGACGGGTCGCTGGGACCGGAGGCGCCCGCGGGATAGGGGTAGCCGTAGGTGCTGGCGACGAATACGCTGTCGCCCGCGCCGATCGGGGAGTTCTCCGTCCCGCTCGCCCCGGGCAGCACCGGAATCGAGCACACCTGGCGGCCGGTAGCAGCCTCGAATACCAGCAGATGTTCCTCGGGCACGGCATTGTCGGTGATCGTCACGTAGTCCGATCCGGTGCGCGGGCCGAAGAAGGTCGGAGTCGCGCCGGTCCCCCAGCTCAGCTGGCCGGGCTTGCGGGCGGGTCCACGATCGTAGTCGCGGCGCCACGCGATCCGCGGCGCACCGGAGGCGTGGGCCCGCAGCAAATAGAGGGCGTGGTCGCTGGCTACCGCGACGCCTTCCGGCGCGGCCGCGATGCTGTTGGCCACCCCCTCACCCGAACCGAGCGGAATCGACTCCACCGCACCGGACGCCGGATCGACGAACCCGGCCCGCCCGTGGTCGGTCACGAACCAGATGCGGCCGTCGCGATCGGGCACCAGCGATTCGAGCGCATCGCAGCCCGGCGCCCCGCACGGCTCCGTCACCGCCGCCTCGACCGACACCGTGCGGCGCGCCAGCAGTCGCCAGCGGCCGTCCCCGTCGCGCTCGTGACCGATCCAGGTGATCGTGTCCCCGCCCGCGGCGGCCACGAAATCCCCTGCGGCGTCGATATATCCGTAGACGCCGCCGAGCAGGCTGCCCGCCGCGAGCGACAGCGACGCCAGTGGATCGCCGGACGCCGGATCCAGGAGATACAGCACGGGCGCGCGAGTGGCGATATCGGTGCACAGCGCCTGCGGCAGCCCGTCCGCGCCGATCGGAATCGTCGGGCAGGCCGCCCCCAGCGCGACGAATCGCGCACGCACCGAACCGATTCCCGGGCCCGGATTCGGAGTGGTGTCCGAGGCCTCGGCGTCGCCGTGCATGGTCGCCGTCCCGGCGGGACCGAGCCACGGGTGCGCGGGCGCCTGCGGGCCGAAATCGGCGCCCGCGGTGGCGGGCAGACAGGCCAGCCCCGCGGCCAGCAGTACCGCGGCCACCCGCACGACACGATCTGATCCGGGCAACCGCATAACGGGCAGACTAATACGCGGCGGCGCCGCGACGCCGGTGCTCCTCGAGAGAATATTGCGCCCGGACCCGCCCGCGTTACGCCCCGACATATCGGGGCTTCGCAGGGTTCGAGCCTGCCGTCACACTGGTCGGTGATCACGCTCGGGGGCTGACGAATAGCACGCGCATGCCTGCCGGTCTATTCGTGCTCACGCCGAAGGCACGCGATCACTCGACCGGCAAGACGTACGGGGTTGGATGCGGTGTGCACACCGACAACACGGGAGGATTGTCGATGCTGGACCGAAGCATTGCTACGGGGCCGATGTCGCCACCGCGCAGCAGGCGTTTCCCGCCGCTGGGCGAGGCCGTGCCGATGATGCGCGACCCGCTGGCGGTGATGACTCGCCTGACCGGCGAGTACGGGCCGATCAGCGAATTCCGGCTGGGTCCCACGCGGGCCGTGCTGATCGCCGGGCCGGAGGAGATACACGAGGTGCTGGTCGGCAACGCCGACGATTTCGGCCGCGCCCGGGCCATGGTGCTCGGCCTGTGGCCCGCGCTGCGCAACGGCCTGGTCATCTCCGAGGGCGACCTGCACCACCGCCAGCGGAGCCTGATCGGCCCGCTGTTCACGCCGCGGCAGACGGCCGGGTACGTCGACGCCATCGCCGTCCAGGTGCGCGCGCACCTGGACCGCTGGGCGTTGGCCGGGCGATTCGACGCGCTGGACGCGATGCAGCGGCTCACGCACGACATCATGAGCAATCTGTTCGCCGGTGAATCCCTCGCCGACGACGAGGAGACCCTGGCCGCCATCACCCGCGTCTTCGACTGGGAGATCCGGCTGCTGACCCGGCCGATCGTGGCGCCGCTGAACATCCCGACCCGGCGCAACCGCGTATTCCTGCGCGATATCGCGTACCTGCGCGGGCGCGTCGGCGAACTGATAGCGGCTCGCCGCAGCGGCGCCGAGACCACCGACGACCTGCTGCACGGCCTGGCGCGGGTCGCGGACGACGACGGGGAGATGGACTTCGAGCAGGTCGTCGACGAGGCTATCAATCTGTGGGCCTCCGGGATCGAAACCTCCTCCGACGCACAGTTCTGGACCGCGTACGCGCTCGCGCGGAATCCGGAGGTGGCGGCGCGGGCGCGCGCGGAGGCCGATCTCGTACTCGGCGGCCACCCGCCCACCGTCGAGGACCTGCCGAGACTGCAGTACTGCCTGCAGGTGTTCAAGGAGACCCTGCGGCTGTACTCGCCGGCGCCCGCCTTCCTGCGACAGGCCGTGCGCGACACCACCATCGGCGGGTACCGGGTGCGGCGGGGCACTGTCGTGTTCGTCGCCCCGTACGTGATGCACCGCTCCCCCGAGTGGTTCCCGCGGCCGCTGGAGTTCGACCCGGACCGGTTCGCGCCCGACCGGAAGCTGCCGCGGTTCGCCTACCTGCCTTGGGGCGCGGGGCGGCACGTCTGCGTGGGCTCCTCGCTCGCGCTGCTGGAGGGCCAGATCTTCACCGCGATGCTGCTGAACTCCGGCGCGCTGACCTTCGACGACAGCGATGCCGTGCGGCCGCACCTGCAGACCAATCTTCGTCCGAAGGGCCGCGTGCAGGCGGTGTACGAGGCTCGCGACGACGCACCGGTGGGCGATTCAACCGCATGCGTGTGATCCGGACGTCGCCGTGACAGCTGCCACCGGTGCGCGCACCGGACCCGTGGCGGCGCGGCTGACTCGTTCGGCGGCGCTGCTCATCGGCGCGATCGGCGTGCTCCTCGCGCTCGCGGTGGGCCGGGAGGCGTGGCAGCAGTCGTGGCTCATGGCGGTGTGGTGGACGCCGCTGGTGGTGGCCACCGTGTTCGGGACCTGCCTGGTGCTGATGGTGCTGGCGTTCTCGGCGTCGCTGCGCGTCATCAGGAGCCTGTGCGGGGCGGTATCGCTGGCCCTGCTGGCGGCGATCGCGTTGGCGCCGTGGGCCATTCGTCATCCCGACCTCGAGGACGACCCGTTCTGGCTGCTGCGTATCGTGGCGCTGGGCGCGGCGGCGGGTGCGCTGGTGTGGCGACCGCGGGTGGCGGCCACCACGGCGGTGCTGTCCGTCGCCGGGGGCGCGCTGATCAACGGGCTGGTACAGGGCGGGGTCGGATGGTTGGCGTTCCTGCTGGACTTCTCCCGGAACTTCGGCATCGCGGGCCTGCTCACGTGGAGCCTGATCACGGTCGTGCGGGCGGCCGCCACCCTGGACGAGCAGTCCCGGCGGGCGGAACAGGATGCGGCGCAGGTGGCGGCGGCGGATGCGAAAAGCCGTGAGCGGGCCCGCTTCGCCGCGATCATCCACGACGATGTGATGTCCACCCTGCTCGATGCCTCCCGAGGCCGGGATGCCACGGTGCTGGGCCGCCAGTCCCGAAAGACGTTGCGCCAGTTCGACGAATTCCGGCGCAGCGAGGAGCGCGCCAACTTCGATGCCTTCGGCGCGATCGGCATGTTGCGCGCGACGGTGTCGGCGATCAACCCGGGCATCGCATTTCGTTCCAAGCGGTTGTCCGGATTCGCTCGCCTGCAGGTGCCCGCCGACGTCGGCGACACCATCGCGGCGGCGCTGGCGGAGGCGGTCCGCAACAGCCTGCGCCACGGCGGGGGCACCGGTCGGCGCGTGCACCGCGATGTCACCGTCACGGTGGGCACCGGGGCGCTGCGGGTCGAAATGCGCGACGACGGCGCGGGTTTCGACGCCGACGCGGTCCCCGCGCACCGGCTCGGCGTGCGGCGCAGCATTCTCGCCCGGATGGCGGACCTGCCCGGCGGGGCGGCGTTCGTCGATTCCGCGCCGGGCCAGGGGACGACGGTCACCCTGGTGTGGGTGCACCCGAGCATCGAGGACCGGGCCCCGGACGCCGAGCCCGCACGGATGCGGCACTCGAGCGCACCGCAGCGCTGGGACCTGCGCGGCCTGGTCGGGCTCCGCGGGCGGCAGGGCGTGTTCGTGACGGCCGTCGTGCTGGCCACCATCGCCTCGATGGCGGTGTCGAACCTGCGCAGCGTTCCGGGCCACGGGATCGGCATTCTGGTGGCCTACGTGGTGATCGCGATCGCCGCGGTGGTGGCCATCGCCATCGATACCGACCCGTTCCCGTGGCCCGTCGCGCTGGTGGTCGCCGCCGTCGGCCCGCTGGCCACGGCGCTGGCCTACCACCGCGTCGAGGCGGGCGCGGTACACCAGTTCGTGTGGACGATCTACGCGACCTCCGTGGTGCTGTGCTTCCTCGCCGTCCGCGGGCGCAGCGGGTACGCGGTGGCGGGCATCGCCGTGACGACGCTGGTCGCGGTGGTCGGCATCGGCCTCGGCGCCCGCGGAATCTCGCTGTCGATGACGCCCATCGTCATCGTGGCGAGCGGCACGCTGATGGCATCGATCGCCAGCTCGAACCTGCAGGCGCTGCGGCGCATCGCCGACGAGTCCGCCGCCCGGGCCGCGGCCCAGGCCACCATCCGGGCGCAAAGCGAGGAACGCGCCCGGCAGTTGGAACGGCTCGACGACCGGGCGCGGCCGATGCTCGAGCGGATCGCCGCCGGCGACGGTCTCACCGGCACCGAGCGCCACGAATCCCGCCTGCTGGAGGCCGAACTGCGCGACAGTCTGCGGGCGCCCGCGCTGACCACGGCCGCGCTGGCCGCCGCCACCCGCGGCGCCCGCGGGCGGGGCGTGGAGGTGCTGCTGCTCGACGACGGCGGTCTGGCCGAGGCCAGCGACGGGCTGGTGTCGACCGTCGTCGACACCGCTGCGCAGCAATTGGACAAGGCCAATGCCGGGTCCATCACCGTGCGCATCCTGCCGCCCGGCCGCCACGTCCTGGCCACGATTCTCGTCGACGGGCCGTCGGAGATGCGCCGCATCGAGATCGACCACGACGGCGTGGCCCACACTCTCGTCGAGGAAGGGTGAACGGGCGCAGCGAAACTCAGTCCAGTGGCAGCGGTGGCAATCCGCCGCCGCAACAAAATCACCACAACCGTCCGAGCCGCCGATGCGGCCTGAGACCACCCGCCCGTCACTCCGACCCGCCCTAATGAGGTCTAGCGGGTGGCCCTCCCACTGTTCCTCGGTCGGGCAGACTCGCTACTGGTAGCGGCTGGCAGGTGAGCACATGATGCGCCCCGGACCTCGAGTCCTGGACTGAGATCGTGCCCCTGTCGGTCGGCCGGGAGGATGGATCGCTGCTGGGATGTCGTGCCCGCCGCCGGTCGGCGTGAGCACAGGTTCATCAGGTCGCCGACTACTCCCGCCCGCTGCCGGGACATGCCGTCCGACAACGATGAACGGAGCTTGTTGTGCTGCTGGTCGGTGACGACTGGGCCGAGGACCATCACGATATCGAGGTGATGAACGAGCAAGGCAAACGACTGGCGAAGGCGCGGTTGCCCGAGGGGCTCGCCGGGATCACCCGCCTGCACACGATCGTCGCCGAACACCTCGGCAACGATGACGACACCGCCGAGGTGCGGATCGGCATCGAAACCGACCGCGGCCCCTGGGTCGCCGCGCTCATCGCCGCCGGGTACACCGTCTACGCGGTCAACCCGCTGCAAGCGGCCCGGTTCCGGGAACGACACAGCATCTCCGGCGCCGAAAGCGACGCCGCCGACGCGCACACCCTGGCCGACATGGTCCGCACCGACGCCCACCAGCTCCGCCCCGTCGCCGGCGACAGCCCCCGAGCCGAAGCGGTGAAAGTTGTTGCCAGAACACACAAGACGATGATCTGGGAACGAACCAGAAACACCCAGCGACTGCGCCACGCACTGCGGGAGTACTTCCCCGCCGCCCTGGAGGCATTCACCGACCTCGACGCCGCAGACACCCTGGAACTGCTCGGCAAAGCTCCCGACCCGGCGTCGGCGGCCCGGTTGTCGCTCAACCAGATCACAGCCGCCCTGAAACGGGCCGGACGCCGCGACATCGAGGTCAAGGCCGCCCGGATACAGCAAATCCTGCGTGGCCAGCAGCTGGGCCGCCACCCGGTGATCGAGCAGGCCTACGCCGCCACGACCAGATCGGCGGTCGCGGTCCTGATCACCCTCGACGCACAGGTGAAGACCCTGCAAGGGGAGGTCGAGGCGCATTTTGGCCGGCACCCGGCCGCTGAGATCATCGGGTCCCAACCAGGACTGGGTGTGATCCTCGGAGCCCGGGTGCTCGCCGAGTTCGGAGACGACCCCCACCGCTACGCTTCAGCGAAGGCCCGCAAGAACTACGCCGCGACCAGCCCCATCACCCGCGCGTCGGGAAAGCTGAGAATCGTCGCTGCCCGATACGTCCACCAGGACCGCCTCGTCGATGCCCTACTGCGCCAGGCGTTCTCCGCCCTGAGCTGCTCGCCCGGCGCACGCGCCCACTACGACAAGCAACGCGCTCGCGGCATCAACCACAGCGCAGCACTACACCACGTCGCGAACCGGCTCGTCGGCATCCTGCACGGCTGCCTGAAAACCAGCTCGCTCTACGACGAAGCCACCGCCTGGGCACACCACACCCAACACATACCAGCCGCCGCTTGACAACAGCAGACCCTGGGATGTCTCAGTCGTTTCCGGGATCACGAAGGAAGTCCGGCACTTCGGCGAGCGCGTTGGAGTTGCGGAGGTTTGGGTACGGGAGGGGGCGGCGCCAGGTCTGGCGGTCAGGGGCGGGGGTGGATGCCGGTGCGGACCTCGGTTGTGGTGCGGGTGAGCATTTGGCGGACCTGGGCGGTCATGCGGGTGGAGTCGGTGGGCTTCACGCTGATGATTCGGTCGCCGAAGATCGCGTAGCGGCCGTCGTCGGCGAAGTCTGTGATCTGGAAGTCCTTGCGGCCGTTGGTGTGTCGGTTGTCGGCACTGCCCCACGGGTAAACGGCGATGTGGAAGGTCGCGGTGGTCGGGCGGTTGAAGAAGCGGGCGAGCTGTTCTTTCGGGCCGACGGCCCAGGGGTCGCGGACGTGCCCGACCGGACGTTCCAGGTCCTCCATCGGGATGGAAAACGACTTCCCTTGTCCCGCAGCACATTCAGGTAGCACCGCGATCAAGTCGGGGGCGAGGCGGTCGGCGGGGAGCAGCGACAGGCGCACGGCGCCGCCGACCGTGTCGTCCGGGCCCGGGTCCTGCACCAGGAGCACGCCGTCACCGTCGTGTACCCCACCGTGCGCGCGGATCCGGTGCTCGCGATTGCGGCCACGGAACCCGGCGACCTCGACGCGGGCCTCCGGATCGAGCAGTATCCCGACGGCGCGTTCGAGATCGTCGTCCAGTTGCGGCAATACGGTGCGGGCGACCCGCTGGCGGGTGCGGTTCACCTCCTCCAGCGTGGGTTCGGCGAGGAAGCGGTGCGCCAGCGGGTACGGCAGCACGTCCCGGCCCGTGGAATCCCACAGCACGCGGAATTCGACACCGTCGAATCGCCACCGTCTGTCACTGCTCATTGCCGAACCCAGCACCATCACTCATCCGCCGGTCCCACCGTTCCGGCGAGTCCACCTGCTGCGAAGCATCACTCGCGCATCCACTGCCGGGGCAGCACGTTTCCGTCATTCGCCGAGGACGGGGGGCACGGTCTTCGGAAGATCCGGGATGCCGGTCAGCTCGTCGCCGTGCTCCTGCGTGATCAGGTAGTCCGGGATGCCCTTGTTACGCTCCTCTTCCTTGTCGCCCTGACCGCGGCCCGCGGCGGCGGGGCCCATGCCCGGCATGCCACCGGCTCCAGGACGTCCCGCTGCGGCCACGGCGCGCCCCGCACCGCCGGACGCCGAACCCGGTTGCGCCGCAAGGGGAACGCTGGCACCGACACCACCGGCCGAACCGCCGCCCAGCCCACCGGTGCCGCCACCACCCACGCCACCACCGGGACCGCCGCCGAGACCGCGCGGCCCGGAGGCGCCCGAGGACGCGTTGGGATCCACGCCGGAGGAGATCGTCGCGGATGCGGGGTCGGTGCTTGTGTCCTGGCTCGAATTCCCCGAACCCGTCGACTGGCCGGTATCGGTCGAATTCGACTGCGCGTTCTCCGAATTCGGATCCTGCGTGCCGGAGTCCTGTCCGGTCGGATTCGTGGTGCCGTTACCGTTCGTGCCCCCGGTCGAGTTCGGCCCGCCGGTGTTGCCGCCCGGTGTCACGGGCGGCGGCTGGTCGCCCGGAGTTACCGGCTTCTGCTCGTTCGGTTTCGGGATGACCGGGACGTTCGTATCGCTCTCGTGGACCACGGGGGCGTAGACGGTCGAGAGAACACGCTTCGCCTCGGTGTAGGCATTGTGGTACGCCGAGTCGTCGTTCTTCCATCCTCGCCCGGCGACGAAATGGCGGAAATTGCTCACGCCCGATCGGTGCTCGGGCACATGGGGCACAAGGTCTTTCGTGGGCTGGAGTCCGGTGCGTAGTTCTTCCAGCTTATTACCGGTCAGCGTGGCGGCCTTCGAGACCTGGGAGGCCTGCGTCGTGTAGTCGGTGACCGCCTGCGCGGCGGCGTTGCGCGCCTCGCCGCGCCAGATCTCCTCGCTGGTGGCCTTGGTCATCGCCTGCTGGAAGGTCTGCAGCGAGGTGGTGTCCTTGGTTCCGATCTGACGCCAGGCCGCGATGAGGTCGCCGACCGCGTTCAGATCGATCTTGTCGACCTTCCCGCGCAGTGTCGCCAGGTCGTGCTGTTCGAAATTGTCGGTGCTGTTCACCGATCGGGGGCGGAAAGCGCCCTGGAAGCCGATATTCGTCGCCCCGGCGCGGACGCTGTCCCGCTGGCGGTTGTAGCGGTCCTGCACGTCGCCCGGGTCGGTGGCGTCGGGGATGTCTTCACCCGCGATCCAGCTGGTCAGGGCGTTGCCCATCGACCGGGGGATTTGCGAGAAGTCAGGGATGCCGAAATTCGGGTAGGTCATGGTCGTTACCCGCCCGTCTGGGAGATGGCACCGGCGTTGGAGACGTCCTGGCCGGTGAGGCGTTTGATGGAGAGGGCCATGACCTCGCGCATGTTCTTGACGGTCTCGATGTGGTCTTTGATGATCTGGTCAATCGAGTTGGGCTCCCCTGTGGCCTGTTTGAGGAATCCAGCTTCCAGAGCATGACCCATGTCGAAGTCGCCGAATCCGGAGACAAGTTGCGTCCGACGCGCGGCGTTGAGCATGTCTCCCAAATCCGTGAGCCGCTGGTCGCATGCAGCGAGACAGCTACGCGCCACAGCTTCGTCATCCAGATATAGCTCGCCCGCGCGGGCATGTTCTGCCATCTGCTGCCACTTCGCTGCTTCTTCTGCCGCCATGTTTGCACCCTCCCCTGTTGATTTCTACCGCGGTAGCAGCGGAACCAGCTGCTCGCCGACATTATGGAGTGACACGCACGGATCACCTGGATTATCAACAATGGCGCTATTACTGATCATTATTTCGATGACGCCTTGAGCAGCAGGAAACGCGATATCGCATGTATCGTTCTTGCTCGCGCCTTCGACCCGATACTGGCGACCTTTGCGCCCTGCGATCACCACATCCTGGAGATCGACATTGCCAGGCTTGGCCACGACCTCATCCACGGTGCGCTTTCCCGAAGCGACGTTCACGTGGTAGTTCCTGCCCCTCCAACTGCACATCTCCCACCCGCTCTGATGAACCCCCGCGATCCCAGACTCCTTGGCCTTCGGGTCCACCCCCGCCCGCACCAGCGCATCATCCGGAATCTGCGTGCACGGATCCCACAGCTTCGCCTCAGCAGTGGTCGTGGGGCCTTTCGAGCCGTCCCCGCCCCCGTCGTTACAGGCCGCCATCGCCGGGACCATGGCCGCCAGCAGGAAAATCGCAAGTCGGCGTGCCACTGTCCGCCCCCTCAGCTAGATCATTGCCGCATCTGGACCGCTCGACCTTACCAAACCGAGATGGCCGACGCCGAGCCACGAGGACCACCCCGGCAAGGCGTGGAGACCTGCGGTAAGGCCGTGGTGTGTTGGCATGGCGGGCGCCAAGTGCAGCGTCCGCTCCGGACGCCTAGATCCAGCGTGACGCCAGTTCGGGCCGGGCAGCGTGCCTGGGGGCGGCAGTCCGCGAGCGCTCCCGACCCGGGCCGCGATATGCGCAGCGACCTTGGTGAGTTGCCCTGCGAGCACGGCTATTTCGCGGTCACCCAGGCCCAGTATCGCCACGTCGAGCGCGGAGCACTCACAGGCGCTCACCCGGCGGATGTTATCGAGCAGGTCGTCATTCCGCGCGGCCCCGTCCACGGGCACGTCCCCCCTCACGGCATCCGAGTGTCCTTCGCGGCCAACGCAACCGGGGGTACAGCGTCCATACGTCCACCGACTGCCGAACCACATCCATCCATCCGCCGAGATGCAGCGACGACGGCACCACCACCAGCCCTGTGCCGGGCACTCCCAGCGACGAGACGAGCAGCGGAAACCACGCATCGGAGGGCTCCACGTACACCGCACGCAGATCCCACTGCCGATCCGCGGCCAGCGCACGAATCTCCCCGACGTATCCGTCCGCCCGCGACGGCGCGATATCAACGCGCACAATGCCGTACGCCCGAGGGGAGCCCACGCGGCCCCGCATCGGCTCAGCTCCCGACATGGGGAGCGTCGGCGGGTATCATCCGGTTTGCCTGTACCAGAACGGATTTGGCGTACCGGAGGGCTGGGCAGGCGGTCACCGGGCATTCCTTGTGCACCTGCATCACCGCATGAGCTTCCGCGACGGTCCAATTCCGTCTCGGCGGCGGCGCTTCGTGCACCATCAGCACCGGATGGGCTTGCTCGGGCAGCATTTCGGTCGGCCTTCCTCGGGTGGGAGTGCTTCGGCGGCCGGGGCGGTATCGTCGCCGCACGTGATACATGTTGCCCAGGTCACAATGGAGGAGGAAGGTAAGCACTACGCAAGCGTCAGCAATCGGTAGCAACAGGCAGGCAGGGGTGCCGTGGCGGATGTGACGATGTGGACCGGTAGGCATGTCAAGGCTCTGCGGGACGCGACCAGAAGGACACAGCAGCAACTGGCGGACGAGCTGACTGAACCGTCCCGGGTTTGGGGCCGCTTCCTTTCTTGAGGAAGATGGTCTCCATCATGTCGA
>NZ_BAAGSM010000025.1:0-19403 GCF_054782435.1 Nocardia thraciensis | reverse complement strand
ACCGGACGCAACCCGGTCCCATGCTCATGGCAAACCGGTGGTCCCTTCAGGCTGGCAGCCGACACGCTCGCCCCGTGGCAGAGTCAATCCAACGTCATCGAGTTCCGTGAAGCCCGCCGGGCAATTCCCGTGTGACTACCTAGGCAAGTTGCAGATCAAGGCGAAAGCCACAGTCCGCGCGGTCAGCTCCCCGAGAAGTCTGCACCCGCACCGTCACTTGATGATCGAAACTCCGGGACTCATCGCTGAGGCTGGCAGTGCTGAAGTTGCAGTACATGGCCTCGACCAACGCTTGCCCGTCACCGTCGGTAGCCACCTTCGCAACAGAGTGGCTGGGCGATACCTCCGTAGTAGTGATGAACGCGACGTCATAACTACCTGAGCCAAAAGGTTGAACCCGGATGTCGGCCACGCGTTCTTGTGGAAACGTTGCTTCGACAACAGTCCCGTCAGCAGCCACTGCGACACACAAATTCACGTACTCATCGGGCATGGCTCCAGGGTAGGTCGGCAACCCTCTGACAGTGAATCTTCCGCTGGGGCAATGATCGTGTTGTCGGTCAGTAGGCGTAGTCCGGCCGAACCGTCGTGATGTATGGACCGATCACAGCGCGTCAGCGACTGCCGAACTTACGGACGCGCCACGAGACGATCAGCTTCCTAGTACTGGTGCACAGCTTAGTCGAACACGGTCGGCAGTTCGGGCTTGTTCCAGTGTTCGTGGAGTAGCTGGATTTGGCTGTCGAGCACTCTGGTGTGGGACAGTTCGGGCAGGTCGTCGACCGGGAACCAGCCGATCTCCATGGTTTCGACTGGGCTGGGTTCGCCGTGCGAGATGGTGTTGCAGAGGAAGAAGAGTTTGTAGACGTGGTACGGGAACACGGGCTGGTGTCCCTGTACGTCGCGGTCGAGTAGCGCGACGAGCTTGCCGGCGCGAACGACGAGTCCGGATTCTTCTTGGACCTCGCGCTCGATCGCCACCGATGGTGGTTCCAGGATGTCGCACCAGCCGCCGGGCAGTGTCCATCGTTCGTCGCTGCGGTCGCGGATCAGAAGGATGTGCCCTTCGTCGTTGAAGACCCCGCCGCGGACGTCGACCTTTGGGGTCATGTATCCCTCTTCGAGGGAGACGACCTTGTTCAGATCGTGTGGCGCGCCGTCGCTGACCATCGCCAAGAGGTCGACGGCGATGGACTTGGTTTGTTCGTATCGTTGCCGGTCGAAGACATCGGTCGCGAACACGAGGCCGTTGTGGGCTATGGAAGCCAGGGTTAGGGCGAATGTACGGATCTGAGCTTCCGGCGACGGCTGCGAGTCGTCCATCATGCGTCCCTTCGAGTGGTTGGTCCGCCATATACAGGGATTTGGCTGATTGCGATTACGTTGGCGGAGTATGGCTTCGGGCTTGGTTGCGGGCGCCTGTTTGGCAGCTGGTGTCGCGGATGTTGCGGGTTCTTGGCGGTCCGGGATGTTTTTTGAGTCCCGTGGCGCTCATAGGCGCATTCTGTAGGTTGTCGATTCTCGTGGCTTGAATCCGAGCTGCTGGTAGAGATGGTTTGCCGCGACTTTGGAGGGGGTGGAGGTGAGGTCGACAGTTCGCGCTCCATGTAGTTTGGCGATGTCCAATGCCGTTGTCGTGAGGGCTTTTCCGACACCGCGGCCTCGTGCAGCCTGATCGACGACCACGTCCTCGATCCGGGCTCGTAGCCCGGTAGGGATTGCGTAGACGACCAGGGTCAGAGCACCGACGATGTCGCCGTCCAGACGCGCCACGAGCAGTTGTGTGGACGGGCTGGTCGCAACCTTCTCGAGCAGTTCTGCGGTGAGGGGTGCGGCTGTGGTGGACAGCTGTGGTAGCAAGCCCGCGAGCGCCGTCAAGGTCTCCTCGTCGACATTGGTCACGGTTTCGATTGCGAGGGCCTCGGACGTGTCCGGCAACAGTGCAATCCTTCCGTGCGTTGGTTCTCGATTCGGCGAAAGTCGTTCTGGTATACCGTGTTTCGTCATCACCGCCCAGGCGATGGAGCCACGTGCGTTCTCGGGCGATGTCGGGCGGACCTAGCGTAACCGGTAGGCCCGCCCGCCCCGGCATTGCCGCGTCCCCTACGTCCTGCACGGGTCAGCTGCATCAGCTCCGGCTTCGATGCGAATGGGCTCCGCTACGAGTTTCCGACGTTAGCGGCAGGGTTGCCAGATTTGGTGAGGTTGTCGATTGCGGTCTGGATATCGGTGTCGGGGGATTTGAAGACTGCGCTTGCGGCGACGAGGGTGTCGACACCGGCCTCGATTGCCTTGGGTGCGGTGTGGCCGGTAACGCCGCCGTCGGCGACGAGTTCGACGGTGTCGAGGTACCTGTCCTGGAGGATGGTTCGGAGTTTGCGGATCTTGTCCGGGACGGTGGGGTCGAATGTGCTTGTGCCGGGCTGGCTGGTCATGAGGATGACGAAGTCCAGCCGGCCGAGATAGGGGGCGAGCCGTGCGATCCCGAGGTCGGGGTTGAGCACGAGTCCTTTGCGGACACCGGCGGTCTGCAGCGTGTCAAGGGTGGCGTCGATGTCGGTTGCTGCGTCGATGTGCAGGGAGACGCGGTCGACACCGATTCGGACGAGGTCGTCGACGTATCGATCGGGCTGGATGGTTTGCAGGTGGACATCGAGTGGCAGCTGCGTGTGGTCGCGGATCGCGGTGATGGTGCGCAGGCCGAAGCTGATGTCGTGGGTGTAGTGACCGTCCATGATGTCGAGGTGCAGGTACGGCGCATTGCTGTCGTTCACGGCGTCGATCGCGGCTTGCAGGTGCAGTGGATCGGCGCCCAGCAGTGCGGGTGCGACAGAGACGGTCATGCGGGGATCTCCTCGGTGGCTGTGATGGCTGCGTGCAGGGACTGGCAGACGAAGTCGATGTCTGTCGGTGAGAGGTCGGGCCGGATCGGCAGGCACAGGGTGCTGGTTGCTTGGTGTTCGGCATTGGGGTAGTTCGCGTCGAACCGATAGCGCGCGAATGCGGGTTGGTGGTGGATGGGGACGGGGTAGCGGACGACGGCGTCGACGCCGTCGGACCGGAGGTGTTCGAGCACTGCGTCTCGGCGCGGTACGGCGATCTGGAACAGGTGGAAGACATGGTCGCCAGGCTTTTCGGGCGCCGGGGTGACGGTGATTCCCTTGTGCGCCAAGGCTTCTGCATAGTGGCGGGCGATGCGTTGGCGCTCGCGGTTCCAGGCGTCGAGGTGGCCGAGTTTGGTGTCGAGGACGATGGCTTGGAGGGCGTCGAGTTTCGAGTTCGCCCCAAGAGCGACGTGGTTGTTCTGTCCGTCCTGTCCGAGGCTGCGCAGGATACGCACGGTGCGTGCGATCTCGGCGTCGTTGGTGGCCACGGCACCGGCGTCACCGGCGGCGGCGAGGTTCTTGCTGGGGTGGAAGCTGTAGGCGGCCACAGCGCCGAAGGTGCCGACCCGCTGGCCGCGCCAGGTGGCCCCGACGGCTTGTGCACAGTCCTCCACCACGACGGCCTGGTGGCTGTCGGCGATCCTGGTGAGGCGGTCCATGTCGAGACTCCGGCCGAACAGATGGACGGCAATGATCGCCCGAGTCCGCGGCCCGCAGACCACGGCGAGGGCGTCGAGGTCCATGAGGTAGGTGTCGCGCTCGCAGTCGACGAGCACGGGGGTGGCGCCCACCGCGGTGATCGCGAGGACGGTGGCGTGGAAGGTGTTCGCGACCGTGACGACTTCGTCGCCGGGCCCGATGCCGAGCGCGGTGAGTGCCAGGATGAGCGCGTCGGTGCCGGTGTTGACCCCGATTGCGTGCTCGATTCCGAGGTAGTCGGCGAAGCGGCGCTCGAACTCGGCGACGGTCTCGCCGAGGACGTAGTCACCGGTGGCCAGTGCGCGCTGAATCCGTTCGGTGGTGGCGGGCAGGTCGTCGAACTGGGTGCGGTAGTTGTAGCGGGGAATGTGCATTACGACTCCCGGTGGATCGCTGGGTGAATCTGCACGATCGTCTTGCCGAGCACCCCGCTCGCAACGCTGGCCGTGAGGAAGTCGGCGGCATCGTCGAGACCGACAATGCGCGTGGTCAGGCGCTGTGCGCAGGTGGCGAGTGACCATCCGTCGGTGTCGGAAGCCTGCGCCAGCAGCGACAAGGCGTCGAGGAAATCGGCTCGGGTCGCGCCGTAGGTGCCTGCCACCGTGTAGTACCTGCCGTTTCCGTGGACCGTCCGGGCGAGCTGGTTGCGCCGCACCGGGTCGATGTCGATGCCGTGCAGATAGCAGGAGCCTGGTTGAGTTCCAGCGAAGACCAGCAGCACTCCAGCGTCGGCGAGCATCCGCCGACAGGTGACGAGATAATCCGGTGTCGCGGCAGCGGTCGCCAGCACAACCCGGTTGAACTGGGTGTGGCGTGGAACCGGCCGCAGCACCTCGGGCGGTAGCGCGCGGCGGTCGCGGAGAAACTCGATGCGTTCGCTGTTCCGGTTCACCAGCACGCAGCGGTGGCCTTGCGCGGTGAGAACAGCGCTGATCAATGTGCCGGCCATCCCGGCGCCGACGACCGCGATCGGCGAGTGAGGGTCGATCGCGAGTTCGGCGGTGACCTCGTGCATGCGGGTCACGCAGTGCACCGCGCACGCCAGGGGTTCGCCGAATACCGCGATCCGGTCCGGAAGTCCCGCCGGGACCGGGACCAGCGCCGCGTGGAGCTGCTGCAGATCGCCGGTGAGTTCGACGATTTCGGCGAACCCGGAGGTCCGTCCCGTCAGTGCCGGGTGCGGATCGAACAGGACCGTCCGGCCGTGCAGGTCCGCCAGTTCGAGCGGGGCAGCGAAGACGGTACCCGCGATTTCGTGACCGAAGTCGCGGCGCTCGTACCGTGCGCCGCTGATCTCGCGGAGGTCGGATCGACAGATCCCGACCATGTGAGGAGCGAGAAGGACTGTGCTGCCGCTATTTTCGGGCCTTGTCTCCGCGAGCGTCACGCTAGTCATGAATGCGGCTTGATCGTGGTGTTCGATGCGCTGATAGGTCGCCGCACCACGTGGCTTCATCAGGCGCCTCCGAGTTGGTCGGCCACGGTGGTGTGGAGGTCGACCGGGCGCGTCCGCTGCGCCATGGTCGGATCGACGACGACCTTGGCGTACTCGCCCAGCGACCGGTCGCGCTGTGCCATCGCCGGGATGCGCTGGGCTGCCTCGTCCAAGGAGACCACTTGCGTGATCACCCTGGCGTAACGGGCGGGGGCTGCGAGCAGGTGCTGCTGGGCGTGGCCGAGCTGAATTGCCGAGGTTCCGCGGTGGCCGGTGAGCCACAGCCGCTTGCCACGATCGGCGACCGCCTCCGTAGGGGCGACGCCGTGTCCACAAACATTGGCGCGCCGCACCGCGGACAGGTCAGCGGCCGGGAGCCCAGGGTGGCGCAGGTCGGCGGGGATGCCACCGAACAAGTCGAGGACACCGTCGGCCGCGAGACTGTCGATGGCCCGGCCGACAGCCTCGAACGCGGCTTCGCGCGGCACGCACACGACGGCTCCGGTCACGCTGCCGGTTGGCACGGAGTCGGTGATGGCGTCGGTATGCAGCACGTCGAGCTGGTGGAGGAATTGCCGTCGTTCTCGGCGCGGGTGTATCAGCTGGATGCGGTAGCCGAGGTCTTCGCCCAGCATCGCCAGCAGCAGCGCGGCGGACCCACCCCCGAAGATCGCCACCGATGCGCCTGGGTGCAGGCGCGGACGCATCAGGTCCCAGGCATAGAGGGCGGTCGCAGTCGGCTCGACCAACGGGCCCAGATCCAGAGGCAATGCATCGTGGGCGGGGACGACACGGTGCGGCGGTACCTCGTGAAGCAGGTAGTCCTGCAGGAGCCCGTCGTGGCTGTGCCCGAGGATCACGTCTTGGTCGTCCGGATCGACAGGGTTGAAGATCTCGCAGCGCTCGCGGGCGCCGGATCCGCTGTTGAGCCGTACCGCGATACCTTCGTGGCCGAGGATCGCGGCACGGTCGCCACGAACGCCACGCTGGATCTGCAGGTCGGTCCCACAGACACCGACTCGCAGAACCCGCCGCACCGGCCCCGTGCCACGTCGGAACAGGCTGGCGGTGCGCCGGAGTTGGAGACCGCTGCCGATGCGCACGAGCGCACGATTGTCGATCGTGAGTGTTGTCGCCATTCAGACCTCGCACAGTTCGCGGTGGAGCGGGCGCAATGCGTTGGCCGCGGTTGTCAGTTCCGTGGGGGAAATGTCCTGGGCGAAGATGGCTGTGCCAATCTTGGTGAGTAGGGGAATGTTCTGGCTGCCGTCGCGGTGGCGGATCGAATCGGCCAGTCCGGCCTGCAGGATCTCGTCGGTGAGGCAGGCGTGGCTCAGGGGCAGGCCGACGCGAGACATCAGGGCGACGATCCGGGTAGCGCACTCGTCGTCAATGAGTTCTCGACGCAGCGAGACCAGGCACGACAGGGCGATGTCGATCGCGACGGCTTCACCGTGATACAGCTTCGGTTTCGCTGCCAGCTCGAACGCGGGACTGAAGGTGTGCCCGAAGTCGGGCAGCCGCGCGAGGTTGTCCTCCCACAGGTTCGGCTCCAGCTCTTCGAGGATCGCGGTGATCGCCGCATCGATGACCGGGCCGCTCACGGTCGTGTCCGATCCGAAGCTGCGCGCTGTGGTCCATTCTCGTTCGACCCGGTCGAACAATCCGCTGTCTTTGACCAGCGCTATCTTCAGCACCTCGGCCATGCCGTTGGAGATCTGCCGGTCCGGCAGCGTCGTCAGGAAACACGGATCGACGACGGTCTCCGAGGAGCTGAAGTAGGTGCCGAGCCGGTTCTTGCGGCCGTTGAAGTTGATCCCCGTTTTGACTCCGACGGCGGCGTCGACCATGCCCAGCAGGGTGGTCGGGACCCGGATGTAGGGCACGCCCCGGCGGTAGATGCTCGACGCGAAGCCGACCACGTCGGTCAGCACACCGCCGCCGACCGCGACGACGGCGTCGCGGCGCCGGCTGAGGCCGAACTTGTCGTACTCGCGGATGACCCGGCTCACGGTGTCGGAGTTCTTGCTCCGCTCGGTCGTCTCGATCGGTACCACGGTGCAGTTCGCGGTGTAGTCGGCGAAATAGCCGACGATCCGGTCGCCGAACAGGCTCATGACGGTCGAGTCGACGAAAACCAAGGTGCGCCGATTCCCCACCCCGACCGCGTCGGCCAGATCGCTGTTGTCCGGATCCAAGCACTGCCGGGTCCGCCGGATCTTGTATGAAATCGTCTGTGTCGCACCGACACCCCAAATGCGGTCCACGTCATCGACTCCTATCCCCCGTACCGGCGTCCGGCCGGTAGCGACTGTTGGCGAGCGAACAACCCTGCGCCGCGCAATGGATCGAGCCCATCGGACTCCCATCGCGAGATCCGGTCTCGGAAGACGCTGGGCTGATAGGTGGATACGAGATAGAGGCCGTCGGACTCCAATGTCCGGTACAGACTCTTCATGTAGTGGTCGCCCAAGGCGTCGACGACCCCGCCGGACAAGTACATGTGATCGATACGGGGATCGATGGCCATCGCATACAGCAACGCCCGCGCCAGTGGCGCCGTCACATAGTCGAGAAACGTTGTTGCCGTAGGGATGTTCGCATCCAACGCCGCGCACAGCCGACCGAGATACGAGACCGTCCCCTCCTCGGCCTCCTCA
This sequence comes from Nocardia thraciensis, assembly GCF_054782435.1. NCBI lineage: Bacteria > Bacillati > Actinomycetota > Actinomycetes > Mycobacteriales > Nocardiaceae > Nocardia > Nocardia thraciensis. The sequence goes on along the minus strand of NZ_BAAGSM010000025.1, from coordinate 11,724 downwards.
CCAAGACCAAGAATGTTCGCCCACTGTGAAAGCAGCCTCTCGATCGCCTTCCCTGCGGCGATCGACGACACGTGCCCGACCGCGCCGCAGTCACACACCGGCTGCTCGATAGCCATGGGCGCTGCCGCCATCGCAGGGAGATGCCCGATCTCGCCCTGGATACCGTGGGCCCGGTCCAGCAAGACCTCGCCTGAGGCCACATCGATTGTGCGGGCGGCGATTCCGCTGCTCACCGTGACCGCAGTGATCCTTCGCAGGCCACTGTCGCCGACTCGGCTGCTGGCGGTGATCGCCAGGGCCAGGCTCGTCACATCGTTGACGACCCACCAATTCACGCTGGGCTCGGCTGCCGCCAAAGCAGCGGCCAGGTCGTAACGGTCGGTACTGTCACCCCAGAGCGGGGCGCTGGCCAGCACCTGCCCGGTATGGCCGTTCGTCGCGGCCCCGATGGAGATACCGACATCCTGCACGCCGGGCTCGCGGTCCAGCAGCTGGCGCGTCCGGTCCAGCAGAAACTTCACCATCAAGTCACGAAGCGTTGCCGCGTTGCTGCCGGTACGTGCCCTCGTGATCGCGGGATGCCGGTCCGGATCATCAAGTGCACCGTCGGCGGACAGTATCGCCGACCGCCACCAGGTGCCACCGAGATCGAAGACAATCACAGGCCGGTCGCCGAAGAACCGAACATCCGGCATCTCAACCCCTTTCCGGCCGTGCGGCGGCATCGGCGAACACGTAGCCGTCGTCGCCGAGCACGACAGCAGCCGGCACCGGCACAGCATCGGCCTCATCCGGGTACAGAACCGAGGACAGCGCTGCCTTCTTGCTGGCGCCGGTTGCCAATAGAACGCGCGTCGGGATCGCCCGGAGATAATCGACGCCGAGGCTGATCCGTGGTTCACCGTGATACACCGTCGACACGACGCGCTCGGCCCGATCGGCATGCAGGTTGTGACCGAAGATCGACGCAGTGTGCCCATCGGTCCCGAGACCCAGCACCGCGATATCGGGCACCCCATCGACGCGCAACGCGGCAAGCTGGTCGGCATACTTCGCCGCGACGACGTCACCGTCACCCGCCGCCGGAACCGGGTGCCAGCCTGCAGGGTGCTCGACAAAGGCACGGCCGAACGTGGCCTCGATCAGCGCCGCCGACCGATCGGCAGCCTCCGCAATCAGCCGTTCGTCGGTCTGAACGAAATGAACTCTCGCCCAATCGATATCGCAGTCGGCCAGTCGCCGGTATGTCAGTGCCGGTGTCGACCCACCGGCGAGCGCGATCAGGCACTCCCCGGTCTCGGCGATCGCCGAGCGGGCTTGTGCCGCAATCAGTTCGACCGCTGCCGACGCGACGGCCTCGGGGGTTTCACGGAACACACAGGTAAGTGGCACTATCCCTCCCGGATGGTCTGTCGAGGATCACTCAGCGGAGGTAACCGCCGCACGAAGCGGGCCGCCCGCTCATCACCGAGATCGGCGCGGTACACGTAGTAGGCCAGCACGCCCGCAATCCTGTCCGGCCGTTCCGGTTCCGGCGGACCGCCCGCCCGCAACGCAGCCGCCCTCACGGTGTCGCACCGTCGCTCGTACGCGGCCAGAAGGGCGTAGTGCCGCTGTTGCGCGGTCGCGCGGCCGTCTCGGCTCGAGAGACTCTCTGCGGTGCTCATCGTGCAGCGCTCGCCCGGTCGTGAGCCTGTGCGTAGATCTGGCGAGGCTCGACCGTGACGACATCGCACACCTGACAAATCGGAGCCGGGTCGCCACCGACATGATCGAGATCCGGCGCTATTACGGCGTCGACGTTGTGGCCGCGAGCCGTATTGACCAGCCGCGAAACGGGGTCGTCGACCCTCGCTGAATTGCGGACGACGATGCGCACCAGGCGATAGCCCATTTCGCGGGCGCATCGGATGACGGATTCCTCATTCGTCAACCGCGCAGGCAAGGCGCTGTCCACATACCCGATCGCAGACGGCCGACCAGGCTGGACCGCCGTATCCCGCCTGGGCATATACGGATACGTCACCGCAGCACCTCCACCGAACGGTTCAATGCCACCCGCCGGTCTCCTGGCCCGAGTCGCTCAGGAACCCGCGAACAGCCTCTTTCGCCCATCCCGACTACCGCTGCGGCAGAAGCGGTTCCGTCGTCGCTGTGCCGTGACGGCAGCCGACACCGGCGCATCGTGTGCTGCTGCATGGCATCGGTCATGCGCGGTTACCTCCCGTGGTAGTTCGTCGGGCGTCCAATAACCGTCGCACCAGCACTGTTCCCCTCACACCTGCGCGGCAGTTCGACAATCGACCGGTTCATGGGTTGGCCTGACCTGCGGATTTACCCAGGATCCTGAGATTGCCCATCTCGATGGGTAACCTGAGTGCGCCGTGACCGTTCCGGGTGTGGGGAGGGCTGCTTGCCGTGGGAGTCTCATCGAGACCGCCGAACGCGAATTCTCGGACGAACCAGTCGTTGAGCCCGCAAGCACGCGGCCGGGAAATGGCCGCCGCCGGCAAGAAACTGTGGACCGAGATGGGGTCGGTCACACGCGCGGCGACCGAGCTGATGGCCCGATACCCGGATGTGCCGAGCCTGCAAGCACATCGGTACGCCGCCGGTCTGTCCCAGGACCAAGCTGCCGAACGCTACAACGAGGCCACCGACCACCAGACCAGCCTCGGCGGCACCTCCATCAACGCCTGGGAAGCCTGGGCCCGCGGACGCGGGAGAGGCTCACCCCCCTCGATGTCGAGCGTGCTGATCCTATGCACCGCCTACGGGCGCGGACCGCTCGGCATCGCCGACGAACAGATCTCACCGACCGAACTGGTCGCCGAAGCTTACGAACGCCTGCCAATCGAAGACCAGCTGTCGCTCAAGCAGTTCACCAATGACGCGCAGCCACAATCCCCGCGCAACACAGCGCCACCAGCGACGGCATGGGCGCAGGACGGGGGTTCTGTTGCGGGTGGGCCGACCCGCCAGGTCGGTGAGGAGTTCACGTTGACAGCGCCGACAATCGAATACGGCAACCCTGACATCAGTGTGTTCACGCTGCCGAACCCTCGGCCGGGGCAACTACTGGACCTGACCTGGGCGACGTTCGGGTACGGCGTGGAACGGCTGTCCGCGCAGATCAAGAACGTCGGACGACGACTCGATGTCGATGTGTGCTTCGGGGTCAACGAGGCCGGTCTCGTAATGGCCAGCTTCCTGGCGTCGTCCCGCTTCTCCCGCTGCAAGATCGGCTACCTGCGCTGCAACAAGATTCGCGACGGCATCGACCTCGACGACGCCTCGTTCTTCCCCGCCGCCGAAGCAGCCACCACCATTTTCATCTGCGATTTCGAGGTCAAGCACGCCGACGTCATCGGATACCTCACCCGCCGAGTGCGCGAGCGCTACCCGACCGCGGACCTGTACTTCGCCGTGTTCGGCGCCATGACCAAGAGCCGCGACCTGCGAGTGGCCAGCTTCGATGACCTGACCGGAGCGAAGATCATGCACGCTGCCGACCTCGAAGCCGTCTTCATCGCTGCCACAATGAGCCCGCCCGGAATCGAACCCCCATTGGAGTTGCGATGACCCAGCAGAACAGTGCTCAACCCGTGACCCAACCGAGCACCATCCCCGACCTCGCGCAGAACCTCGCCGGCCTCGTACGCCGGATGATGCTTGAGATCCGGCCACGCCTGATCGACGCCGCCCTCACCGGCCACCGCGCGGAAAACGAGAACCTGCGCCACACCGACAACTTCCTGTCCGACTACGACCTGTGGATGCACCAACGCTACAAAGACCTACTGGCCGAACACATTCCAGCCTTCGTCTACGCCTCCGAAGAAGCCGACCCCGAGATCATCGGCGACGAACCCGACCCCGATCTGTGCGTGCTCGTCGACCCTCTCGACACCAGCGAGCTGGCCGTGCGCGGCCTGTTCGGATACACCCACATCCTGATCTACTCGCGCTCTCTGGCTCGGCCGATCGTTGCTGTCGTGGGCGACATCTTCCACCACGTCCAGCTCTACCTCGCCGCCCGGGACGAAACCGGTACCGATCGAGCGTTCATGATCACCGCCGACGGCATCGCACACGCCCTCGACCGGCCGTCACAGGCCACCCTGCCCGAGGCGCTGGTCACCAACTACCTGATGCGGCCCGCACAGCGGTTCCAGCCCTTGGCCCGGCAGCAGCAATTCCTGACCGCGCTGAGCGCCGCACCCGGCGACGGCAAGGCCAAGGGCCGCATCGGTGTCGACTTCGGGTCCGTCGGCCTGTGCCACGTCGCCGCCGGATTCTCCGACGCCATGATCGAATTCGCCAAAGGGTTCGCGATCTGGGACCTCCTCCCCGGCCACTACATACTCCACTCTGCGGGCGGAACCGTCATCCAACTCGACGGGTCACCACTGCCGCTGGACTACGACCTAGGCTCGCTGACGAACATCAACCGGGCGATGAACACACGTCAGAAGTTCATCGCGGCCGGGAACCCCGCTCTCGCTGACGAAATCCAGACATCGCTCACCATCTAGAGGAGTGTGATGAAGTCTGTGCGGAGGACACACACCGGTCAGTCACATCGCCTAAACCACCACTGGGAACAGCGCAGCCGTCCAACACTGCATGACCGACTCGATTGATCGCGAGGCACTGCTGGCCGCCGGGATCGACCCGGACGACCTGGAGGAATGGGTAATCCAGTGGCGGATGCAACTGCTGCTGACCTGGTGCGGCATCCACCTTGGGATGTCGGCAGAACGTGAAAAATGACCACCGCGCGGCAACTCAAAATGGACCACCTGGTCGGTGACCCTGGCTCTATCCGAGCCAGGGAGGACCGAAGGGATGCTTGCTGTGGAGGATTGGGCCGAGATTCGTCGTTTGCGTCGGTCGGAGGGCATGCCGATCCAGGTGATCGCGCGGGTGTTGGGCGTGTCCCGCAACACTGTGAAGCGGGCCCTGGCCTCGGACCGGCCACCGAAATACGAGCGCCCGCTGAAGGGGTCGGTGGTGGATGCGGTCGAGCCGCAGATCCGCGAGTTGCTGAAGACGTATCCGACGATGCCGTCGACGGTGATCGCCGAGCGGATCGGCTGGACCCGGTCGGTCCGGGTGCTCTCGGGCCGGGTCGCGGAGTTGCGGCCGGCGTATCTGCCGCCGGATCCGGCGTCGCGGACGATGTATGTGGCCGGGGAGATCGCGCAGTGTGATTTCTGGTTCCCGCCGATCGAGTTGCCGGTCGGGTTCGGGCAGGTCCGCGGCCCCAAACAGCTGCCTGTGCTGACGATGGTTTTGGGGTATTCGCGGTGGCTGATGGCGATGCTGATCCCGTCGCGGCATGCCGAGGACCTGTTCGCGGGCTGGTGGGCCCATATTCACCGATTGGGTTCTGTGCCAAAAGTTTTGGTCTGGGACGGTGAAGGAGCGATCGGCCGCTGGCGGGCTGGGCGCAGCGAGCTGACCGCCGAATGCCAGGCGTTCCGGGGAACCCTGGGCACGAAAGTGCTGGTCTGCAAGCCCGCCGATCCGGAAGCGAAGGGCATGATCGAACGAGCCCACGACTATCTCGAGCGGTCGTTCCTGCCGGGTCGATCCTTCAGTAGCCCAACCGATTTCAACGCCCAGCTCGAGGATTGGCTGGGATTGGTGAACCGCCGGACACGGCGGGCGTTGGGCTGCGCGCCGACCGATCGGGTCACCGCGGATCGTCAGGCGATGCTGGCATTGCCGCCGGTGGCGCCGGAGACCGGGTGGCGGCGCTCGGCGCGGCTGCCGCGTGATCACTACATTCGCTTGGACTCCAATGACTATTCGGTGCATCCGGCAGTGATCGGGCGCCGCATCGAGATTCTCGCCGACCTGAACCGAGTCCGGGTGTTCTCCGGCGGCCGGGTCGTCGCCGACCACGAACGGATCTGGGCCTGGCATCAAACCCTGTCCGACCCGGCCCATGTCGAAGCAGCGAAAGCGTTGCGGCGCGGCCGGATCGGTGTCCTGCGGCCAGCGCCTGAACCCGAGGTTGAGCAGCGGTGCCTGACCGATTACGACGCTGCGCTCGGCGTCGATATCGAAGGCGGGGTCGCCTGATGCCCGCACGGGCTCGAACTGCCGCGAAAACATCCACCACGACAAGGGATTTCACGGCCGAGCTGACCTTCCTCACCCGGGCATTGAAGGCGCCGTCGCTGCGGGAAGCCGCGCAGCGGCTGCCCGAACGCGCCCGCGCCGAGAACTGGACTCACGAGGAATTCCTCGTCGCCTGTCTGCAACGTGAGGTCTCCGCTCGCGAGTCTCACGGAGGCGAGGGCCGCATCCGTTCCGCCCGATTTCCTTACCGGAAGTCGTTGGAGGAGTTCGACTTCGGTCATGCCCGCGGTCTCAAACGCGACGTGATCGCCCACCTGGGCACCCTCGATTTCGTCACCGCGAAGGAGAACGTGGTGTTCCTGGGCCCGCCCGGCACCGGCAAAACCCACCTGGCGATCGGGCTCGCGATCCGAGCCTGTCAGGCCGGACACCGCGTCGCGTTCGCCACCGCCGCCGACTGGGTCGCTCGCCTGGCCGAGGCTCACCACGCGGGACGGTTGCAGGCCGAACTGATCAAGCTCGGCCGCTACCCGCTTCTGGTCGTCGACGAGGTCGGCTACATCCCGTTCGAGAACGAGGCCGCGAACCTGTTCTTCCAGCTCGTCTCGTCCCGCTACGAACGCGCGTCGCTGATCGTGACCAGCAACAAGGTCTTCGGCCGCTGGGGCGAGGTCTTCGGCGACGACGTCGTCGCCGCAGCCATGATCGACCGCCTCGTCCACCACGCCGAAGTCATCGCCCTCAAAGGCGACAGCTACCGGCTCAAGGACCGCGACCTCGGTCGCGTTCCTTCTGCCGGCACAACTGAAGACTGAAACCATCAACCCAAGCGACCAGATGATCCAAATTGGCGTTCCGTCAGATGGTCCGGATTCGAGTTCTGTTGACAGCAGGTTCGTGGAACGCTCTATTCGATCAGGCGTCCGCGCTCGCGCAGTTCCGAGATCATAGTGTCGGGTAGCTCGAGTTGCTGTGCCTGTGTTGGTGAGAGTGAGCCGGGTATGCCGTGTTCGAAGCCGAATACTCCGTCGGGGTCGTAGCGGTGCTTGATCTCTACCAGCCGGGGGAAGTTGTCGCCGTAGAACAGATGTGGGCGCGATTCGATGCCGGTATTGGTCCAGTTGAGGTAGGCCCCGGTGGCGTGTGGCGAAACCTGCCGGTAGAGGCCGCCGGCCCAGGTGGTGCACTCTTGATCGTCGTGTGGATCGGCCCAGTTCGATCGGATCATCATGAGTTGGCCGGTGCGGCCGTGGGCGAACGATGCGGTTCCTCGGTCGGCCGCGGCGGCCAGTTCTCCGCCGCCGGGGACGCACCACGTGAACGAATTGCCCGGTGTGGCGGTGTGCCATTCGCGCAGTGCGGCGAAGCCATCAGGAGGCAGCGGGTGGTCGAAGAATGGTGATGCGGTCGCGGCCCTGGTGCCGGTGTCGAAGGAGGTGTCGGCGATCTTCGCCAGCAGGGCCGCTGTTGCTGCGGTGAATGTTGTTGCGACAGAAACGTTTTGGGCTGGAGCTGGGACGAGGTCGAGCAGCGGTCGGAGTGTGGCTGCGAGGTCTTCCTCGGTGCCGGGGAAGATGCCTCCCACGTCGATGCGATCGTCTCCTGTTCTCGGCCGCATGGCCAGAAACGGTGTGAGCCGGGGATCGGCGGTCGGTGCCCAGTGCTGCCATGCGTCGTAGACGTGTTCGAACTGATCCCACGGCCACGACAGGAGGTAGGACGCCGCCGTCGCCAGTGGTGTCAGGCGCAGTGTGAAGTTGGTGATGATCCCGAAATTCCCGCCGCCGGCCCCCAGGCAGGCCCAGAACAGATCTGGTCGGTCGTCCGGTGTGGCGGAGATGATGTCGCCTCGGGCGTCGACGATTTCGAGTGCCAGGACGTTGTGTGCCATGGCGCCGAGCCAGCGGGCCAGGGCGCCGAGGCCGCCGCCGGTGATGAAACCGCCGAGTCCTGCCGTGTGGCTGACGCCGCCCGGGACTACTCTGTCGATCGCGGCCAGCGACTCGTAGACCGGTTGTATCCGGGATCCGGCGCCGATGGTGGCGCATGATGCGTCGGTGCTGATGTCGATGGTGTCGAGGGCGCGGAGGTCGATGACGATGGCGTCGTCGGCGGCGGAGAAGCCGTCGACCGAGTGTCCGCCTGAGCGTATCCGCACCGGGATGCCTCGGTCCCGGGCATCCAGTAGGGCGCCGGATACCTCCTGGGCATTCGTCGGGAAGGCGATCTCGAGTGGGTTGGTGTGGAACCGCTGATTCCATCCGCCGCACAGTCGGGCGAACTCGTGATCGGATCGTGTCACGCGTGTGAGGCTCCGAGGCGGATTGCCCATGGCGTCACCTGCCCTCTCTCGATACAAGCTCGATGGTAGTCCAGAACTGTACTTGGAGTGGTTGTTTCGGCTATTCGCCTCGCAAAACCGTTGGTGCGCAACAGAGTTCGGACGATGGTTTCCCGGAACGAACGATGGCAGACGGCATCCCGGCGTTGGTGCGCGTGCGGTTTCGTGACCGCGGTAGGTCTGCTCACGAGCGGCCGAGTCGGTATGCGTCACAGGCATATTGGATATTCCTGCCGTGATCTTCCGCGCGGATGGCGTCCGTATCACCATGCAGCTATGACTGAAGCTTCGCCGGTCCGGCCGGTCACACAACCCGATCGAATCCGTCCGGCGGTCGGGATGGACGACGCCGGGCCCGCTGCAGGATTACTCCGACCTGGATGTGCGATCGCCTGACGGCGGATCGTCGAGGGCGAGATGGGACGGGAACGGGTAGCGGTGGTCGGGTCGGGTGTCGCGGGCCTGACCGCGGCGTGGCTGCTGCGGGAACGGTATCGAGTGACGGTTTTCGAAGCGGCGTCTCGGCCGGGTGGGCACGCGCACACGCAGTACGTCGACACCGCGTCCGGCCCCGTGGCCCTCGACACCGCGTTCATGGTCTTCAACGACGTGAACTACCCGTGTCTGGTGCGGCTGTTCGGAGAACTGGGTATGCGCACGCAGCCGTCGGAGATGTCGTTGTCGGTCCGGTGTGACGGCTGCGGACTGAGTTTCCTGGCGGGCAGTGGTCTACGTTGCCTGCCTGAACATGCCGACGGTGTCGACCCGCTGCTGTGGTCGCAGATTCGGGAAGAAGTGCCGTTGTTCAATACCGCCGCGGCCCGTCTGCTGGCGTCGGACGACGACCATACGACTCTGGGCGAATTCCTCGAGGTCAGCGGTCTGTCGCCCTACTTCGTCGCGCACATCGCGATACCGGTCGTCGCATCGGTATGGTCGTGTAGCTCCGGCAGTGCGCTGCAGTACCCGGCCCGGTATCTGTTGACCTTCTTGAAGCACCACGGCTTGTTACGTATCGGAGGCGGCGTCCGGTGGCGCACCGTCGTCGGGGGCAGCCGCCGCTATGTGGACCGAATCGCACAGGAAGTCGATGATTTTCGGTTGGCGACGCCGGTGCGGGCAATATCGAGGACACCGGTCGGTGTGGTGATCGTCGACGACCGAGGTGAGGAGTCACGGTTCGACCGCGCCGTCATCGCGACGCATCCGGATCAGGCTTTGTCGATATTGGCTCCACCGACCGGCCCGGAGCAAGACATTCTGGGGGCGATCACCTACCAGCCCAACGATGCGGTCTTGCACACCGACAGCACCCTGCTCCCGCGGCGTGCGGGCGCCTGGAACTACTGGACGCCCTCGTGTGATCCGTCATCGGCCGGCGTGGTCATGACCTATCACTTGAATCGGTTGCAGCGCATCGCCGGTGCAGTCGACTACCTGGTCACCCTCAACGCAACCGAGCGGGTAGGCGCCGATTCGGTGCTGTCGCGGGCGGCGTACGAGCATCCGCTGTACACACGAGCGAGCGTGCAGGCTCGGCGAGATCTGTCGTCGTTGACCGACGATCGTGTCGCGTTCGCCGGTGCCTACCACGGGTGGGGCTTTCACGAGGACGGCTGCCTGTCCGGGGTGCGCGCGGCCGAGGCCATGGGGGCGGGGTGGTGACCGCGGGCCCGACCGCATGGTTGGACACTCCGATCCGGTATCGATGCCGTCTTGAGCACAGACGCCTGGAAGGCAGGCGCTATTCGTTCACGTACAGCTATCGGCCTTGGGTTGTCGATGTGGACGACCTGCCCGTTGCGCCACTGGTGTTCCGCCGAATCACGGGTTTCCGCGCGTCCGACCACCTCGGCTCGCCGCAGCGTTCCCTGCGCGCGAATGTGGACCGGTATCTCGCCGTCAACGGCATCGATCTGGCGGGGGGCCGGATACTGATGCTTGCTCAGGCGCGCACGTTCGGCCACGCGTTCGACCCGTTGTCGTTGTTCTGGTGTCACGATCGCGAGGGTCGGCTGGTATGCGTGATCATGGAGGTGCGCAACACCTTCCGGGAACGCCATTGCTATCTGTTGCCGGCGGATCCGACCGGCCGCGCGACGGTGACGAAAGAGTTCTATGTGTCGCCGTTCCTGCCGGTCGACGGCAGATACCTGGTCAGCTGGCGGCTGACCGCCGACCGTGTAGCGGTCACGGTGGCCTTGCGCCGCGGCAATTCCGGTGCGGAGCGGACGGCGTTGGTTGCGACCATGCAGGGGGTCCGTGAGGCGCGCGGCTTGGTGTCGGCGGCGTTGTCGGCTCCATGGCACACCTGGGCGGTCAGTCTCGCTATTCGTTATCGGGCGTGGCGGCTACGCAAACTCGGCTTGTCTCTGGCAAGGCGTCGATATCACCCCGCACAGCGTGGAGTAACCGAATAGCGAGAGGAACGAGCATGAAAGGTTACCGAGAATGTGAAGGGGCGACTCCCATTCCCGAGCCCCACAGCGGCGGACTTCGGCACCGGCTGACCGGCCGCGAGCTGGAGATACTCACGCTGGCCGCGCGCGGTTTGACCAGCTACCGCATAGGACGACGACTCGGTATCAGCGAGAAAACGGTCAAGAATCGCCTCACTGTGATCTACGGGAAACTCGCGGTCGGATGTCGCGCCGAGGCGATCGGCCGTGTTGTCGCCTCGGGTCTGGTTCGACCGTAGCGCTCACAGGCCGTCCACTTGGTAGCAGAGTTCGGCTCGGCCCATACGTGACCGTTCGGCGGCGATCGAGTAGTTGCGCGCGGTATATCCCCAGCTAGCTAGCCGTGGCGGTGTCGAAGTAGCGGCTGATCTCGCGGGCGAACCCGGGTGCGACAGTGTCGATACGCGGGTTGTTGTCGGCGATCTGCTGCTGCCAGTGCGCCATCGTTTTGCGGTAGTGCGAGGTCAGGTCGCTCAGTGCCGTGATGCTGAAGCCCGCGAGTTCCAGCGAGCGGATGATCTCCGACAGTGGAACCATCGCTGTGTATCCGTAGAGTTCGACGGCATGTTCGCTGGCCGGTCGGTGTTCGGCGTCGACCTGATGGCCGGCGCTGCGATAGCAGCTCGCGGACACGAACAATCGGCCGTTCCGCCGCAGCAGGCGCTTGGCCTCCAGCAGGACGGCAGCATGGTCGGGCATGTGCTCGATGACTTCTACCATCGCGATCGCGTCATACCTGTCCTCTGGCAGCACGACATCGGGGAAGTAGCCGGTTTCGATGTGGATGCGGTCGGTGACCCCGGCGGCGGCAGCGCGGGCGCGCAGGTAGTCCGA
>NZ_BAAGSM010000024.1:0-20199 GCF_054782435.1 Nocardia thraciensis | reverse complement strand
CTCATCAACCAGCACGAAACCACATGCTACCCAAAAACATTACAAAGTGATGCTGGAGTACTAGGAAGGGCTGAGGGGATTATGGCGATCGAGTTCCGCAATCGTGGGCAGGCTCGGCGGACGGTGGTCAGCCTCGGCTCCGCCGAGGCGCTGCGGTTGGTGGCCGGGGTGTCGTTCGGGCGGGTGCTGTTCACCAGTGAGGCGCTGCCCGCGGTGTGCCTGGCGAGTCATCTCCTCGACAGTGACGGCATGGTCGTCGTTCGTGTCGGGCTGATAGTGCCGCCCATCGACATAGTGCGGGACGGTGAACGAGCAGTGGTGGCGTACGAGGTCGACGAGTTCGACCCGGTACGGCATGTCGGCTGGTCGGTCGTCGTGACCGGATTCGCCCGCGTCGTCACCGACATCGAGCAGGTGACGCCCTACCAACTGCAGCTGGAACCCTGGGCAGACGACGCCACCGACACGATCATCGCGATCGAACCGGTCACCGTGAAAGGCATCCGGCTGGTGAGAAACTCGATCTGAATCACACGACGGAACGCACCGATGTTGTGGTGGTTCGGCCCCACCCGATCGGTGCTGGCAACCGACAACTCCCGCTGGCCGAAGAATCTCATGACCGTGCCCCGGCGCGGAGTGGCCGTAGTACTCGTGCCAGGCACGGTAGGACTGGCTGGTGCAGGTGCGGATATGTCACGTATGACGCGCGCGGCCGTATTGGCTTCAGAATAGTTGTGGGACAAGGTATTCCGCTCTTGATGCCCGCGCCTCCGGGGAAGTAATGAGCGCGCGGGGTCGTGGCGGATTCCGCATGCTTGTCGGTAGGGCCGGGCACGATGGGTGGGGCAGTGGTTCACCGGGTCGTCGGGGACTGCTGGACGGAGGGAGTCGTGGTGAGGAACCGGTTCGAAACGTCCTGCGCCAAGTGCGGTACGGAACTTCGGGAAGGCGAGGGTGTGGTGCATACCCGCGGACACCGCCGACCATACCCGGTGTTGTGCGACGGCTGCATGGTGGAGGTTGACGAGTGGGAGAGGGAAGCCGCTGAATCGGAGCGTGATTTCGGCTGAGATTCGCCGTCGATCACATCTTTATTTCCATCGTCGGTGGTTCGATCTCCGAGTGCGTCATCGTCATGGCCGGCCGCTCGACCTCGGTCATCGTGCGTTGGTGTTGAACCAGCTCGAGTTCGTGCTCGGTCTTCCAGGTGACGTAGCCGAGGAAATGCTGAAGGTGTTGTCGCGCAGGCGCTTCCCGTTCCAACTCGGCGATTCGGGTGTGGATGTCGCGCAGTGTGTTGCACGTGTGGCCCCTCGGCAGCACACCCGAGCCCGCGGGAGTCCGACAGCAGATGCATATCCTGGCGCCGCAGCCCCAACGCTTCGCCGATCCGCATCCCCGTACAGCCGAGCAGAGCGATCAGAAACCGGTCGCGGGCCCGCGGTGCCAGGCCGATCAGCACGGCGACCTGCTCGGACGTGAGCCACTCGTAGCCGGGCACAGCGACACGGAACTTGATCAATGGGGCCCGGACGGTGCGAAACTGGCCGTTCTCGCCCGGATCGAACCCATCGGGAAGGAATGCCAGAAACTTCGTTTCGCTCAGGGGCGCAACAACTTCCGGCGCAAACCAACTTTGCAGGCTGCCGAACCGAAGGAACTCGCGCACCGTCGTCACGATCGCGTTCGCCGTGCCCTGCACCCGGAACGACGGCTCCACAGGCAGACGCTTCCCGCGCGGCGGCAACGGCTGCTCCACCAGCCAACGCAGGAAGATACCCAGCTGCCATACCGTCGGCGCGGCCCAGTCCAAACCCGTTGTGATGCAATATGAAAGGTATAGAGCGATCCGGCTGGCGTAGGCACGCTCGGTGCTCGGTGAGCAGTCACGAGCCCGCAGGCCCGCCAGGTACACCGTCGCCTCCACCATCAGGTCGTAGTCGTCGTTGACCACCACCCCACGAAACCGCGCCAGTAGCCGGGGAGATCGCTCGCTCGGCGCGAAATGCTCGCGGCGGAACGGCCACAACAGATGTCACTAACATCCTTCGGATAGATGTGAGGCACGTAAGGATTCCCGTGCTCAACTCACATACCAGAGATCACTTAGCCACCGAAGATAATCACGATCGGCGCGAGGCATCCTGTCGTGCTGAATGCACCGTTCTGGGCCTCATCCAGGCTGCGATCGCCGTGCGAGCATCGCTGAGTGATCACCTGGTCGCGGTTGCTGGTGCGGACATCGGGTCGACGAGCGCGGCATGGCTGACTTAGCCTCGGGAATGACGGTGAACATGGCCGTCGCCTATGACGGCCGCCGCGAGATCATCGACGCATTGAACCGACTGCTCGGACAATGCACCGACGTTGGTGACGGGACCGGCGACTGGGAAGGTCTGATCTCGCAGAACCTATACCGCCGGCCAGCCCGATCCAGATCTGATTGTGCGCACCTCCGGTGAACACCGACTATCGGGATTCATGATTTGGCAGGCAGCTCGCTCAGAATTCTACTTCTGCGATGTTCCCTGGCCCGCATTCACCAAACAGCACTTCGATGATGCCCTGCGGGCCTACGCCGGCCGTGATCGCCGCTACGGCCGCTGATACTTGGCCTGGAGAAGATCACCGTGCTCAAGGACTATGTGCCGCTGTTCCCCGAGATGCGGCTGCCACAGGCGCGTGGACCGTACCATCGCGAGCTGGAAGCCGAGGCACTCCACTGGGCGGCAGAAAAAGGCATGATGCACAGCAATCGCCTGCGTAGAGGAATGCGGGCGATGGCGCTGGGCGAACTCGCGCCCCGCACCCATCCATTCGCATCCTGGGAGAAAGCCCGGATCATTGTGCACTGGCTCGCCTGGTACGGATACATCGACGACCTCTACGACGAGGTCACTATCAGCGAGAACCCTGCGGACTACGAACGGATGCTGGCTGAGACCGAACTCATCCTGGCCTCCGATGCGCCACTGTCGTGCCGGGCATCGAGCGTCGCCGCGAGAGCCACTGCGGAACTCTGGCACGACACCGCCACCGGCATGTCGCAGTTCTGGCGTGTACGCATGGCCATCGACCTCATGGATTGGCTCCGCGTTTATGGACGCGAGTCTCAGCACCGGGCCGAATGTCGCGAGATCGAGCTCGAGCCATACCTGGAGTTCAGGCAGCACTCATCCTCGATCTACTCGGTTCTCAACCTCGTCGAGACGCCGAGGACTTCGAGATTCCATCCGAGCTTGCACCCGGCCCGTAGCGAGAGATGATGAGTGCCAGCGTCGACCTCGTGGCCTGGATCAACGACATCTACTCGATCGAGAAGGAGCTAGCCCTGGGCGACTTCCACAGCGCAGTCCTGATCATCCAACGCAAACACGGGTGCACCCTCCAGCAAGCCGCCGAGGAATTCGCCCCGCGCATCTCCGCGCGAGCCGACCAGTTCACGTCCCTCCGTGGCGATCTCGAACATTTGTTGGAGAACCACCGCGCTGACCCGGCCACGCGCGAAGGCATTCGCCGATGCGTCCTCGGACTCGAACTCTGGGCCACTGGCCACCGCGACTGGACCATGATCGCGCAACGGTACGGCGTCTGCGACCAGAAGCTGGACGCACTCAGCCGCCCCGCACGTCTGTAGAACCGTGGCCGACTGCGGCTGGGACGCGATCTCGTTATACAGGCGTGTTGCTTGGTCCTCGGTCGCGGCAACCCTGCGGGTCATGTCGACCAGAGTCTGTCGTAACGCACGCTGCCTGCCGGCGGCGGCGACGAGCAGAAATGCTTGTGGGGTCTGCTCGTCCGTCGTGTTGCACGAATTCACGACTCCAGACCCGGCCTGGCCGCCACAGCTACCACCGGATATGCGCGGCATGAATACGATCCATGCGCGACAGTGTCTTCTATGCCCGCGGCCGCATCACCAGACTCAATGCATCACCAGTGTGTTTCCCCGCCGTCCGGATTGTTGCGTCGCCTCGGCCTTCGGCCCGGCATGTACGCCGGCTCAAGAGAGTAGTCAAGATGGTCAGCCTGTCAGTGGAGAAGGCCCTCGTCGCTGGCGCTGCGCTAACGATCAGTCCCGCCACAGCAGCAGTGCCCGCTGCACTCAAGCCACGAGGGCTCTGCCCGACAGAGACGGCAACGGCGGAATCGACGGGGACGGCGATGGGGAAGAAGCGGTTGAAAGACCCTCTTCTTACACCCGCGACATCCGGTTCGATGACGTCACGGCCATGGTTGACGCCTGCGCCACTCGCACTTCGAAAAGGAGAACTCAGGGTGCACGCCAGAACGCTGGGCGTCCTTGTCTCCAAACATGTTTCGATCAACTGCGAGATTGTGGACCATTCTCTGTCACGCCAATGGCATAGCGTTGAATCCGATCCGCGATGATCGCCCGGAGGGTGCCACCGAGGGTGCGTTTCAACGTTGCTGAATGCTCGCCGACGTCCAACAGTGCCATCCAGGAGCAGACCATGACAGCGGACGCACTGTCGCCCTCGACCCCGGCCGATGGTGTCGAGCGGCAGGCTCCCTCAGAGTTCACGGCTACCCAGGTACTGGAGCAGGCCCGCGCCGTAGTAGGCCCATCGCTGCGGGACGCCGTCGCAACGTTGCCGCGACCCATGGCGGATCTGGCCAGCTATCACTTCGGCTGGGACACAACCGACGGACGCACCTGCTTCGCCGAGGACGGTAATTGGGGCAAGGGGTTTCGGTCAGCGCTGGTGCTGGCCTGCGCCGAGGCGGTCGGTGGCGACCGTGCTGTAGCGGTCTCGGCGGCGGTGGCCGTGGAACTGGTCCACAATGCCTCGCTCATCCACGACGACATCATCGATGGCGACTCACAACGCCGGTCCCGACCGGCGGTGTGGTCTGCGTTCGGGATCCCAGCGGCGATCCTGGCCGGGGACGCGTTGTTCTTTCTGGCCAACCAGACCCTCAGCCGTGCTGATCCTCCGCTGAGCACCGTGGGGGTGAAGCGGTTGAACCAGGCCGGTCAGCATCTGGTGGCCGGCGAGCGCGCAGACACCGCTCTGGCCGGGCAGGCCACGGTCACACTGGACGATGCCCTGGCGGTGGCCACCGGTAAGACCGGTGCTCTACTTGCTGTGGCCTGCGCGTTGGGGGCATTGGCCGGCGCCGCGGATCCGACAGTGACCGAACGGTTCCATATGATGGGCCACCACCTCGGACTCGCCTATCAACTCGCCGACGACCTGCTGGGGATCTGGGGACACACCGCCTGTACCGGCAAGCCGGAGCGCTCCGATCTGCGGTCCCGTAAGAAATCCCTGCCAGTGGTGGCCGCGCTAGCCGCCGACTGCCCCGCCGGCCACGAACTCGCCGCGCTGTATCAGCGGCCCACTCCTCTGGACGGGCAGGACGTGCACACGGCCGCGGCCCTGATCGAGGAGGCGGGTGGCCGCGATTGGGTATTACGCCAAGCCACCCACCATTTCACTACCGCCCTGACCTTGCTGCACAGCGACCGTTGCGCCCCGGCCGTGCTGGCCAAGCTGACCGCCCTGGCTCAGTTCATCACTCACCGCGACCACTGACCCGAATCCCTGGACCGGAGATGCCATGACCACGACCCCAACCGGCGATCCCACCAGCGTGTTCACCACGCTGCTGTCGTTCTACTGTCCCACTGTCCTTGTCGAGGAAGCCGGCCCCGACGCGGACCGGGTGCGCGAACGTACCCTGGCCTGGGCCAGGCGCTTCGACCTCGGCGACGGCGACACCCAGCACACCACCATGGTGGCGCTGACCGGCGCCGCGTCGGTCGCGCATCTGTTCCCACATGCAACCGGTGCCCTCGCGCAGGCCCTCGCCGACTACAACGCATGGGCCTGGGTCGCCAACACCGTCCTCGAATCGACCGAGCCACTTCGTGACATCCTCGCCTGCCTGGGCCGGTGGGAACGCATCATCCGCTCACCCGGCTCCTACCCCGAGGCCACCGCCACGGCAGACCTCGCCCTGGCCGACGTATTTGGTCGCCTGCGGACCCTGCTGACCCCGGTCCAGTGGCAGCGGTTCACCGTAGGCCAGGGGACATGGCTCTACCACATGGCGTGGGAGGCCAGCCTCCGCGAACGCAACATCCCGTTGACGGTCAACGACTACCTCGCCATGCGAGGCGCTGCCGCTGGAGTGTATTCCTGCGCCTCCTACCTCGATGCGGTCGAGGGCATCGAACTCGACGAACAGCGGTGGGCCCACCCCACCGTGCGCGCGGCCGCCGAATCCAGCATGTTCGCCGCCGCTCTGGACAACGACCGCTACTCCTACCACCGTGAACGTGACCTTCCCGTCCACAAAACAAACCTGATCGACGCGGTCCGCCACGACCATCCCGACTACACCCTCGCCCAGGCCACCACCGAAGCGGTCGCGATCCGCGACCGCATGCTGACCTGCTACCTGCGGCTCCGCGAGCATCTGCTCCCCGCTGCCGACCACGCGCTGACCTGCTACCTCACCGGTCTCGACCGCGTGGTCAGCGGAAACCTCACCTTCGGCGCCACCGCCACCCGCTACCTGCTCGCCGAGAGCCCCTACACCATCACACGCACACACACCCCCAGCGACACTACCCCCACACCCCTGCCCTACCCCACCATCGCCTGGTGGTGGGACCAACTCCCATGAACCACCGCGCTTGGTCGGGACTGGCCGCGAGGATTGGCAAGGTAAGCCTTACCGCGGCGATCGGAGAATACGGCCAGGACGGGACAACACCTCCTTCTCACGCCAAGCCTGTGGCCGGTTTTACAGACGTTGTGGACTCGTGCCGGTTGGGCCCAAGAGGGAGACGAGTAATGCGCAAGCTGTTGAATGGTCGCCGGATAGTAGAGGCGATTCGGCGAATATTGGGAACTCGGCCGGCGGTAACTGGCGGAGCGCGGGGCATCGACAGGCGGGGCACGACCGTGCCGATCACGGTGGCACCGCATCGGTTGCCGGTCCTGGGCCATCTGGTGCCCCTGCTGCGCGACCCTTTTCGCTTCATGGAGTCTCTGCCCGCACACGGTAATCTGGTCGGTATCGGCCTCGGGCCGTTCACCGCAGTGGTGGTCTGCGATCCCGACCTCACCCAGCAGGTGCTGCGCGACGACCGCGTCTTCGACAAAGGCGGACCACTATACGACAGCGGCAGGAAGATCACCGGCGAAGGCCTGGCGACCTGCCCACATGCGAAGCACCGGCGCCAGCGACGCCTGCTACAACCAGCGTTCCGCCCAGACCGTGTCACAAGGTATGCGCCGGTGATGACCCAGAAGATCACCGAGATGGTTGACTCCTGGCACGACGGCCAGATCATCGACGTCAAAACACAACTCCGCACTTTCGCCGGCAGGGTGATCGCCGCAACATTGTTCCACCACGCGATCTTGGAGTCGGCCCAGAACCGGCTGCACCACGACGCCGAGATCATCCTTGCAGGTGTAATTCGGCAGGCGCTGATGCCGCAGTGGCTGCGACGATGGCCGATCCTGGGCAACCGCGCCTGCGCGCAGGCGGCCACCGAAGTGCGCGCCATACTCGCCGAACTCGTCTCCGCCCACCGTGCCGAGGGTACCGATCACGGTGATCTGTTCGCGGCGATGCTCACCACCCGTGACAACGACGGCGGGCAGTTGAGCGACACCGAAGTCATCGAGCATGTCCTCACGTTCTTCTTCGCCGGCACCGATACCGCCGCCACGGCGTTGGCGTGGGCGTTGATACTGCTCGACCAGCATCCCGAGATCGCCGCTCGGCTGCACGCCGAGGTGGACACAGTCCTGGCCGGGCGCTCTGCCCGTTACGAGGACCTGCCCAACCTGCCGTTCACCCGCCAGGTCCTAACCGAAGCCCTGCGCATACGCCCACCGCTCTGGGTGGCCACGCGTACGGTAACCGAAGACACCCAACTCGGCGTGCACCGGCTGCCTGCAGGCACCACCGTGATCTACAGCTCGCATCTGATCCACCACCGGCCCGATCTGTATCCCGACCCCGACCGGTTCGACCCTGACCGGTTCGATCCCGGCCTCACCACGCCACCCCCACGCCACACGATCGTGCCGTTCGCCACCGGTGCCCGCAAATGTATCGGCGACAGCTTCGCCACGACCGAGGCCAGTCTGGCCCTGGCAACGATCACCGCGCGCTGGCGGCTGCAGACCCTCCCCGGCATCGACACCAGGCCCGTCCTCGCCGTAGTAGCGCAACCTCGGCAACTGTGGATGTACGTAACCGCACGTACTGCACCAATGACCGCCCAATCTGAACGATCCACCAAGTTGGTCTGAGACCTGACCGACCAGCGACGGAATGTTGGCAGCTTTCGGCGGTGGCACCAGTTCTTCTCACCCCGGCCAGCGCAGACGCGACCGCGTCCCGCACCGCGTGGTCGGCCGAGCGAGACACATAGTCGGGTAACGCGTTGCCGGTCAAGATCGTCGGAGCGGCCCGATCGATACCGATCCGTCCCCGGATCCACCCGCGTGACCGCCACAACCGGAACCCTGACCCGCCGTCCCAGGCATCACCGGGGCCGCGAGTCCGTGGCGGCAGGCGTCGCTGATCAGCTCGTCGAACACCTGGACCGCACAGGCGAGAACCACCAGCAGCAGTTCTGCCAGCAAGGCCCAAACCCCCGCCGCGACCAGGTCAAGGTCCAGGTCTGCGGCGGAGCTGCGTTCCCGGCCGCGGTGCTGACGTTGATGTGTGCCGCTGCTGGAGATCGGCTTCACTCGGGCGCTGTGGTTTGTGTCTTCTGCCGGAGTCTCTCATAGGGCGTCTGTCCGTCCAACCCGCCGTGTGGTCGGTCGAAGTTGTAATAGTCTTGCCACTCTTTGAGTTTCGCGTTGAAGATGTTCACATCGTCGAGAACGACGCCGTCGAGGAGCCGGTAGAACTCTTCGGCGTCGATGCGGTGCGAGCGCTCGACCTTCCCGTTCAACCGGGGTGTGCAGGGCTTGATGTAGACGTGGCCGATGCCCTTGTCCAGCACGTGCCGGTGGAACTGCGTGCCGAATTCTGTGCCGTTGTCGGTTTGGATCTTCTCGACGGCGAACGGCAGCTGGGACAGCACGTAGTCGAGGAACTGGATCGCGGTCTTCTGGTTGAGCTTCGGGTAGATCTTCAGCACCGGCAGGCGGGTGCAGTCGTCGATCGCCGTGAACTGGTAGAACTTGCCTCGCCGTCCCGACGGCTTGAGGGGGCACGCCCGTATTGCCGGCCTTTGGGAGCGGTTCGACGAACTTCCCATCGATCTGCACCTGATGGCCTGGCCGCTGTTTCTCGTAGCGTTTCCATCGTCGGTCGAGCCGCTGATACCGCTGCGATGCGGGCAGGCGGCCCATGTCGAGGCGGTGCAGGATCCGCCAGACGGTCGCGACGCTGATGGTGACGTCGTGGTAGCGCTGCAAGTACCTAGCGATCTTGCCCGGCCCGAAGTGGTAATTACGACGCAGGTGGACGATCTTGTCCACCACCTCGGCGCGGGTTGCGTTCGGGCTGGTCTGCGGTCGCCGCGAACGGTCCCGCAGCCCGTCCACACCCTCGGTCTCGTAGCGCCGTAGCCACTTGTAGTACGTCGGACGGCTGGTGCCGTAGTCAATCAAACTCCTGCAGTTTTATACATCAGTCTTGAACACCCGATGATCGGCTCCGCCACCGCGTTGTCGTAGGCATTGCCCACGGAGCCGGTCGACGCCGAAAGCCCTTACAGAGCAAGAGATTCGGTGAACTTCATCAACGTGTACTTGGCCCGGAGATGTCCCGGACGCAACGACGGATTCGACGGCATACCGAGCGTAAGCGCGTGGATATGCGGTGATCGCATAGCGGTGATGCGTGGAGCTGTGTTCCACACTGACCGGAACCGGCCGACGCTGGAGTAGATATCCAGTTTCACCGATCCGGCTGCAGACCGGACCCGCCGACCGTGCGGTGCCGGCTGCCCGGACCGGTGGTGAAGTAGGACTCGAGAACGGTGCGGGCGTCATGACAAGTACAGCAACCACATTCGATACTTCCCCCGCCGTCACGCTGCTCGAGCAGGCTCGACAGCTGTGTGGGCCGAGGCTTCGGGATGTCATCGGCGACTTGCCGGAGCCGCTGGATCGGATGGCTGCCTATCATTTCGGCTGGAGCGACCCGGCCGGTCGGCCGACGGGCGCGGGGTGGGGTAAAGGTCTGCGTGCGGGGTTGGCGTTCGCCACGGCGACCGCCTGCGGAGCCGAGCGTGGGGTGGCGGTGCCGGCTGCGGTCGCGGTCGAGCTGCTGCACAACTTCACGCTGGTTCACGATGACGTCATGGACGCCGACCGGCTGCGGCGCGGCCGGGCCACGGTGTGGAGTGTGTGGGGAGTTCCGGACGCCATCTGTCTCGGCGATGCGTTGCATGCTGCGGCGATTCGGGTGCTGGTCGACGAGTTACCCGCTGCCGTGGCCGTGGCGGCTGTTGCCCGGATGGAATCCGCTGCGGCGCAATTGTGCCGGGGGCAGAGCCAGGACTGCTCATTCGAATCCCGTACCACCGTCAGGGTCGACGAGTATCTGTCCATGGCCGCAGGTAAGACTGCCTCGCTGATGGGATGCGCCTGTGCGCTCGGTGCACTGTGTGCCGGTGCGGACGCCACGACCATCACAGCCCTGGACGCATTCGGTCGCGAACTCGGAGTGGCGTTCCAGATCACCGACGACCTACTCGGTATCTGGGGAGATCCCGCCGTGACCGGAAAACCGTCCGGTAACGACCTCATGCGCCGCAAACGATCGTTCCCGGTCGTCGCCGCGCTCGAGTCGGACACTCCGGCCGCCGCCGAACTCACCCGCCTGTATCTGTCGGAGACACCGATCACACCGGATCAGGTGGCCCGTGCCGCAGCACTGACCGAGGCCGCCGGAGGCAGGCAACTCGCCCAGCACTGCGCCGATCAGCGGGTCACCGCCGCGCTGGCAGCGCTGGTCGACCACACACATACCGAGGACCTCGTTGCCCTGGCGCACCTCATCACACGCAGACACCTGTGAAACGCAGCAGCGCCCAGCCCAACGAAGGCTCCGGCCGGAAAGGGTTGCATGACCAACAGCAACGACGAACTCCGCACCGGATACCGACCCGAGCATCGCGTGCCCGCTGCCCTGCGGGTCCCTGTTGTCGAAGACCAGTTCGTCCGGCAGTGGCATCGGTATCGGTGGGCCCTTCGCCGTACCACGATGCGTTGGATGTCCGATCAGGGGCTGTTGCCGGACACGGTCGCCGATACGTACACCGACGATCTGCTGTGCTACACGGATCTGATATCCGGCTACTACGTCGGCGAATCCGAATCCGTGGTGCAAGCGATCGCCGACTTCTCCGTGTGGTTCTTCCTGTGGGACGACCGCCACAGCCTCTTCGCCCGGCGCCGTGCCGATCAGCAGTGGTGGGAACTCAGCACCACTCTCCGGCAAGCACTGCACCGGCCGCCGCACTACCGGCACCATCCCGACCCGCTCGTCGCGGCATTCGCCGATTCAGCAGGCCGATTCTTCGGCCACCTCGAACCGGCGTGGGACGACAGATTCACCGAACATATGAACGGCATCTTCGACGCCTACGACCGCGAATACCGCAACCTTACGAACAACTCGATCCCGACCGTGGCAGAGTATCTGCAGCTGCGACGATGGACGTTCGGGCATGACGTCTGGATCGATCTGCTGGAGCTGACGGCCGGGCACACACTGCCACCGTCCATCCGGATGCACGATGTGTACCGGATTGCGGCGCACTCCAGCCAGGAATTCGCCTCCACCTACAACGATCTGTGCTCGCTGTCCAAGGAGGTCAGCGTCGGCGACATCCACAATCTCGGTATATCGCTGATGCACCATCAGGGGCTCGATACCCGTCGAGCCACAGCGGCCGTCCGCGACCACGCCGACAACTGCGTCCGCCGTTTCCTGGACGCCGAGAGCCGGATTCCGTCGCTGTGGCGCACCGCGGGCTCGTCCGGCGAGGCCGTACGGTCGTGCGTGTTCAATATGCGGAACTGGATTTCCTCGACCTACTGGTTCCACCACGAATCGGGCCGTTACCGGACACAGGAATGGCCGGACCCAGCCTGGCCGCCCTATATCGACACCGGCACCGGAGGCATCCCGTGAACCGCCACGCACCGCTGCTGGCCCCTCGACGCCACACCCGTTCTGAGACATGGCTCGAGGATGGTCCGCGATCCGCTCGGCTTCCCGAGCAGTCTGCGCGACGACGCCGACGTGGTGACGATCCACCGCGGCCCGAAACGGTTGTACACGCTGTGCCCGCCAGAGTTGGTGGGCGAGTTGCTGATTCGTCACGGGCATGCGGTCGAGGTCGGTGGCCGACTGTGAGGCCCCTCCGAGTGTTGCTGGGCGACGGTGTGACCACCGGCAACGGCATCGAGCACCAGTGGCAACGCCGCATCACCCCGCGCGGCCGATGACCAACACATCCGAGCACAACGCGAGCGAGAGCTTGGCATGCCCGATCATGGCCAGGCGCGCGGCCCCGGTCGCCACCCACCGCGCCCAAGCCGAAGCCATCGAATGGAGCAGGAGAATCGGGCTCACCGGATCGCCGCGGGCCATCGAATGGGTAGCCGCGTGGAACGTCGCCGAATTCGCAGCGCACGTCTACCCCGAGGCCACCGACCTGTCCCTGGCGGCAGAATGGATCCTCTGGATGGACGTCGTCGACGACACCGTGGAATCGATGACGGCAGACCAGATCACGCACACGCTGGCGCCACTGACGCGCATCCTCGACAGCGACGCCCCCGAAGCGGATGCCTCCGCTGCGCCACTCACGCAGGCGTTCGGTGATCTCTGGCGGCGAACCAGAACCGGGATGTCACCCACTTGGCGACAGCGAGTGGCGACGACATGGGTTCGCTGCGCGAACAGCATGCAATGGGAGGCGGCCAACCGCGCGGCAGGGAGGCCACCGCTGCTCGACGACTACCTGGCCAACCGCGCCACCGCCGGCGCCACCTACGTAGCCCTGCTGCTCACCGAAGGACTGAGCGATTACGAACTGCCCGGCCCGCTGCACCGCTGCGGGCCGCTGTCCACGCTGCGCATCCTGGCCGCAGACCACATCTGCTGGGTGAACGACCTCTTTTCCCTCGACCGTGAGACCCGGCGCGGTGACGTGCACAACCTGGTTCTCGTCCTCGAACGCACCTACCGGTGTGATCGGCATACTGCGGTGACCGAGTCGATCCGGATGGCCAACGAACGCATGGCGACCATTGTGGCGCTCACTGAATCCGTCCCCGCGTACTCCGACGACTGTGCGCTCTCACCACAGCAGCGCCGCCTACTGTCGCGTGCCGTGGACGATCTGCTGCAGTGGACCGCCGGCAGCATGGCGTTCCACCGGATCTCCACCAGACACCTCGACCACCACACCGGCCGAGACAACCCATTTCATGTCACCGGACCGGCAGGAGCCATCCACACTCAGGACTTGTGACAAGCGCCCCGGACCTTACCGATTCCGTCGGTGACCTTCGTGCGCACCCGTCGAACGGTGCAGCTGACACATCTGCGGCCACGGCGACGCGCACCGCGTGTCACCGATTCTGTTATGTCAGTCGTCTATCTTCGCCTTGTGGAATGCCCCCGACCGCCTTTCGTTTTCCGATAGCGCCCGGCTGCCAATCATGGCCCCGCAGTGGTCGGCGCCCACCAGTCTTCCCCCGGCCGCAGTGCGCGCCCGGGTTTCGGTGGAGCTCGCCCGCACCGTGCGGTGCGCCGCGGAGCTGGTCACCTTCGACCGTCTCATCGACGACCGCGAACACCTCGCGCTGGTGCTACCGCCGCCAGGCCCCTCGACCGGCCCTCCGCTGGTGCGGGTGCACAGCGAGTGCCTGACAGGGGACGTTTTCGGGTGCGACCGCTGCGACTGCGGTCCGCAGTTGGACCACGCGCTGGCGCTGATCGCCGCACGTGGTGGTGCGGTGTTGTATCTGCGGCAGGAAGGCCGCGGCATCGGCCTGTACAACAAGCTCGACGCCTACGTCCTCCAGAATCGCGGCTACGACACCTATCAGGCCAATCTGCTGCTGGGGCGGGGTGCGGACGAACGCAACTATGGGGTTGCGGCCCAGATGCTGCTCGCGCTCGGGATGCCCCGCATCGAGCTGCTCACCAGTAATCCCGACAAAGTGCGCCAGCTGCGGGCAGGTGGAATCGATGTCACCGCAGTGATCGCCGGCACTCCCGGGACTGGTGCGCTCGGTGACCCTCCCGACCGTGTGGTCTAGCCGGCCAGGGCTTTGAGATGGTCGGCGAAGGAGGCGGTGAGGCTGTCGAGCGCGGCTTTGCCCTTGGCGGCGGTGGCGAGCGAGGGGCGGCCGATGATCCCGTTGGTGGTGTACCCGGCCATTCCGGTGATCAGCAGGTGCGGGCGGTCGTCGGCGGCGTGGTCGGCGAGTGTATATGTGTCGCCGACGAGTTCCGGGCGTGCGTGCAGCAGGATCGATGTTTCCAGTTCACCCCCGTGCATGTCGTCGTGACCGCTGGTTGCCATGCCCGCGTGCGTGCGGGCGGTGTTCCAGTCCTCCTTGGCGGGAAACAAGGCCATGGTGTGACCGGCCACGTTGTGCTCGCACACCACGTTCGCGAGCACGTGATTACCGCCGTGCCCGTTGACGATGACCACCGTGTCGACGCCTGACCGGGACAGCGATTCGACGATGTCGCCGACGCATACCGCCAGCGTGGTCGCCCTGATCGAGACCGTGCCCGCGAAGGCTGCATGCTCGTGCGAGCACGCGATCGTCACCGGCGGCAGCAGAAACAGCTCGTAGCAGGCCGCGATCCGCTCGGCGATCAGGCACGCGATCGCCGTATCGGTGATCAGCGGCAGATGATCACCGTGCTGTTCGAAACTCCCCACCGGCAGCACCGCCGTGCGCGCCCGGCGCACGATCGCATCGGCCGAAGTTGCGGTGGTGAACCAGGAATACAATTCAACTACTCCTCGCCATCCAACCAATAGTCACCGCAGCTACGCGCCGATGCGGGCGATGCGGGCGATGATCGCCTATCGCATCGTAACCACCGGAACCTCCAACGTGCTGAATTATGCGACAGGCGAATATCTTTCATGCACCACCGACGTACCGATGCCTCGACGTGCAGATTTCGCATACGATTGAGCCCTCAACAGAGTTAGATGCACGATTGAGAGTTCAACAGTGCGTCAACGGCTCGTTCGAATCTCGCTGCGTGGGCACACAGCCGACACAGCTGATTCGGCGAACAGGAGCCAACCCAGGGCATCTTGCGTCATCTGTTGCCCGGCACGCTGTTTCGCGCTCGGATCGGGGACACCGTGAACGTCGGGATCCGTATCTGCACTCGGTGCGGCACCAGACTCGCCCGAGACAACAACAGACCGGTCTGCGCCGCCTGCGGGCGGGCATATGATCGTCCCCCGCAACTGACACCCGCGGACTGGCGCACCGACGACATGCGTAACGCCTTGCGCAGCAAGGACATCGGTACCGTAATCCGCAATTGGCGACATCACCCCGCCCACGGCGCACACCCCGTCCCCCAAACCGAACTCGCCGGTTGGCTCAACATCACCCAAGGCCAACTCAGCCGAATCGAGAACGGCCGCAACAGGGTTCGCGACCTCGACAAACTCACCCACTACGCACGCACCCTCGGAGTACCCGCCGAACTGCTCTGGTTCGAAATCGACGACCCCGAACCACCACCGGTCCCCACAACCGACCCGCTGCGGCTACGCAGCGGCACCGTCACCGCCGCCACCCACGCGGCGGAACCGGCACTCACCGACTCCCTGCTGACGACCCTCGACGAATACGTACTCACCGACAACCTGACCGGCCCCCACGCCCTCCTGCCGATCGTCACCGGACAGGTCCAGTTCGTCGAAGACCTCGAACACGGCAGCCGCGGCCACACCCGCAACCGCCTCCATGCCGTCCACGCACGCTACGCGGAATTCCTCGGCTGGCTCCACCAAGACGCCGGCAACCTCCCCGCCGCCATCGAATGGACCACCCGCGCCGAGACCATCGCCCGCGAAGCCCGAGACGGCCGACTGCTGTCCTACATCCAGATGCGGCTGTCCAACCTCGCCGCCGACACCCGAAACCCGCAGGCCACCATCGACCTGGCCCAGGCAGCACTCCGCCCCCGCACAGCACTCACACCACGGCTACGCGCCATCGCGCTACGGCAACTCGCGCACGGCCTGGCCCAACTCGGCAGAGCCGACGACTGCGCACGAGCCCTCGACCTCGCATGGAACAACGCCACCCACCCCGACGCAACCGCGGACGACCTCGCCGGCTATTGCACGCCCGAATACATCGCAATGGAGGCCGCGCATTGCCTCGTCGAACTCGGCCGCCCAGAACAAGCCGTCACCACACTCGAACCGCGACTCCCCCGCTGGCAACCCGGAAACCGCCGCGACCTCGGCCGCAGCCTCGCTATCCTCGCCGTCGCCTTCGCCCGCACCCAACAACCCGACCAAGCCCTCAAGGTCGCCGAACACGCCCTCGCCATCACCGCCGACACCCACTCCAACCGCACCGAACAACAGCTATATCGGGTAGTCCGCGAACTGCACAACATTCACTCCCCCGATCATGCCGCCGAACTACGCATCGCACTGCACAAAACACTGCGCGGATAGCCAGCCGCTCTACACCTCGCCCGGCGGATGCCGGGCAATCCGGCCAAGGATAACCGCCTCCGATCCCTCGGCATTACCGAATCCGGCACCGCCACAGCGTAAGCCAGCACATTCCCCGTAAAGCAGCATCGAATCATACAGACGCCGAGGAAATAGTCCCGGGCCAGTACGCTGAGCCATTCCACGAACTTCCGCAGGCCAATCCAACTTCCCGGACCCATGCGCAAACCGCATAGAGATCATGCCTGGCGTGCAGCATGGTTTCGGAGAGTCGGCAGCCATAGTCAACACCTGCAACGCGTTGGAGCCACTCGGCCGACCACAGCAGACAAGCTCGAACGAAGGAACCGCGGTATGCCCGATCTCAGCCAGCGTATGCTGGCGCTTCCATTTCCCCTGCACGTCAACCCTTTGGCCGGAATAGTACAGAACCGGCTCGAACATTGGGCGAGCGAATTCGCTCTCACCAGTACGCAGGCAGCCGGATCTCGTTTCGCGGCAGCGCAATTCGGAATCTACGCCGGCTATATGCAGCCGGAGGCTCCCCAGGAGAAGCTGCTCACGTACGCAAAGTTTGTGGCGTGGCTGTTCCTTGTCAATGATCAGCATGGTGAAAACGTCTATCCCACACCCTCCGCATGGCGACGAGCTGTGGAACCGTTGCTGCCGATCTTCCGGACCGACCGCGCAAGCCCGGACGTTTCGGATGCGCCGGCGGCTCGTGCCCTCGCCGATATCGTCGGCATCGTCTATCCGTGCATGTCCGACTGTTGGGCGGAGCGATTCGCTGAGCATTGTGACCAACTGTTCGCCGCGATCGACCCGGAAAGCCGGCATCGACAGCAGCAGCGCATCCCTCCCCTCGATACCTACCTGCCGAACCGCCGCATCGGAAGTGCAGGGCTCCCCCTGATCGACCTCTTCGAGTTCTGCGCCGGGGGAGAGTTGCCGCCGGACGTGTACGGCCACACTCGCTACCGCGAGCTGGCGGACGCCACGACCGACGTCATGGCCTGGACGAACGACATCTTGTCGCTGGAAAAGGAGCTTGCCGCAGGGGAGGTCGACAACCTCGTCGTCGTATTCCAGCATGCGCACCGGTTGTCCCGCCAGGGCGCGATCCGTCTGGTCGAAGACCGCGTGCTCCAGCGGGTCGAGGACTTTCGCCGGGCCGATCGGGCCCTGCTCCGAGATATGAAGGCCATGCGCCTGTCGGAAGCGTCACGAAACACCCTCGACTTCTGTCGCCGGTCCATGCAGCATTGGATGATCGGCAACGTGGTGTGGGGGCAGCACAACCCACGGTATTCACAACCCCTGGCGACTGATTCCGATACCGCTGCGGTGGAAGACCTGCTGCGCGCCGACAACGGCCCGCATCCTGCCCTGGCTACGTCAGCAGAGCGATCACGTCGTCGCCGGTGACCATCGTCAGGCTCGGTCGCGGGATCGAGTTTACCGCCGTCGCCACAACCGCCCCCGTAGCAGTCGGATGATCGATCCATACCTGCCGCGAGCATCCAGGACTCTCGACGACCGCCCGCCGCGCTTCGTGGTCGAGGGCCACTCGGTAGTCGCGCATTCCGAACGGTCCGGTTCTGCATGCCTTCATTGCCGATTCCTTGCAGGCCCACAGCATCGTGGCCAGGAGTGGGTCTCGAATCCTGGTGCGTGAGGCTGTGATTCGCGGGGTCAACTCGGTGGTACGCCGATCGATGTGTTCGACATCGATCCCCACGGCTGTGGTCCCGTCGGTCGTCGCGCAGGCCGTGAGATCGGCGCTGTGCGACAGGGACAAAGCGATTTCGGGGCGCGCCTGTTGCGGGATGATCGGTGCCCCGAACGCATCGGCTAGAAGTCCCTCATCTCCGGGGCGATAGCCGAACGCCAGTAGCAGGGCAGCATGAGCGGTCAGACGACCCGCCGTCCACTCTTGCCGCCGCCAAGGTGGCAACGCCTGTGCCACAGCCCTTTCGGACACACGCAGCAGCCCGCACGGTGCTGAGGTGCCGTGCCAGTCGGCGAGCACGACTACCGTCGTCATGGCAAGCGCCGCACCGCTGACACGAAGTCGATCAGGTCGGCGGTATCCATCTCGCCCGGTGTGTAGGTCTGCTCCCGGACGAGCCGGAGTAGTGCTTCGTAGGCTTCGGTGTGGTCGTAGCCCACCGAATCCGATACCCGCAACGACCATCTCCAGTAGTCGGTCAGCGTATCGGCCAAGGGCATCTTGAAGCTGTGCAATACGTCCTTCAGGTGTGGCACCGCCCGTACCTTGTTGTCGCGCAGGTATGTTGCGACCAGCCGGTGGTACAGGGAGTAATGCCGGGCTTCGTCGCGGCCGAGGCGCCGCAGTAGATCGCGCAGTACCGGTTCGTTCGCAGCGGCGTGAAAGCGGTGATAGAACAGCTGAGTAGCTTTCTCCTGCAGCAGAGTGTAGGTGAACGCCTGGAGCGGATGCTCGTAGGGCAGATCGAAATGTTTCACACCTTCGGTGGCGAGCTCCCGCAGCAGATCGTCGGTTTCCGACATACCCGACACGGTTTGGTAGCGTGTCAGAGCCGACGCGTGGCGTTCTTCGTCGTACGCCCAGGCGATGAAGAACCGGAAGTACTCACGGTTGACACCGAATTCCTCGGCGTCGATCCCCGAGCGGCCATCGATCGGGAAAGCGTCCAGAAGCCAGGTCAGATATCCGGGGATGTGGTCTTCGATGAAGGTGATGAACCGGACGACGGATCGGTCGCTGTCGGTCAACAGGTCGGGGCGCACCCTCGACCATTGCACGTCCTCGAGGCTCCATCCGTGACTGGCCCCCAGTTGGACCGCGGGCTCCACGGCTGCGCGTATATCGTTGAGCGACAACGACGGAAGATCGGGTAGCGGCTCGTTGACGATTGCCGAATCCTGCGTCATCGAACCAGCTCCGTCTCCCCGGCACGGGACCGAACCGCTGTCAGGGCATAGTGTTTCGTGGTAAATCCCCATCCTGAGTTGGTCGTGGTGAAGTAGCGCTGCAGGTCATCGGCCAAGCCCGGGGCGCGCGCATCGATAGCGTCGCGGTGTGCTGCGGCCCGCGACGCCCACTCGTCTATCGTGCGCCGGTAATGCGCTGTCAGATCGAGAATGGTGCTCATGCTGAGGCCGACGTCTTCGACGGCGGCGATCAGCGTCGACAGCGGGCGCAGCACACCATATCCGAAGATGGTTTCGGTGACGTGTCTGCTACCCGGCCTGTTCGCGTACTCGTCGAACACCGCCACGTCGCGATAACAGCTGGCCGACAGGTACATTCGCCCTCCGCGTACCAGATGCCTCGCTACTGTCACGAGGACCGTTGCGGCGTCGGGCATGTGTTCGATGACACCGACCAGAGCGACGGCATCGAATCGCCGACTGCCGAAATCGATGTCGTAGATCGATGCGGTTTCGATGTGGATGCGGTCGGTGACCCCGGCGGCGGCAGCGCGGGCGCGCAGGTAGTCCGA